>VYFB01000065.1 GCA_009842645.1 Nitrospira sp. SB0677_bin_15
GAGATAGGTGAGGGTTGAGCGAGGACACAACGCAGCCATGCGCCCGATAGTGCACGTAATCAGAAGTTCCTAGATTCAATGTCGGATTACGCTTCGCTAATCCGACCTACGCCCTCTAGCTGTTCGGGCTCACACGTGCAAATTTCAGAAAACTTCTTTACACTCGATAGCATTGACCCCATCCCTGCCCCCCACAGTGTTAAACAGAGGACGCGAAAATGGAAAGACTCTTTACACTTGAATACTGGATGGATGATGAATGGTACATCGGAAAACTCAAAGAAGTTCCCGGCGTATTCAGTCAAGGGGAAACTTTGGACGAGTTAGAAACAAACATTAGAGATGCCTATCACATGATGGTAGAGTTCTGGCTCCCCTCCTTTGTAAGGAGGGGCAAGGGGAGGTAGAATTCATGCCCCCCGAACCCTACTTCGAAATCGACCCTGACCCTGAAACCGCCAAACGGATTCGCAAGGAGCGGGACAAAGCCCGCGTACTCAAACGCACAGCCTGGTGGAAACAACAACTGCATAACGGCCGCTGCCACTACTGCGACAACTCGTTTCAGCCGGACCAACTGTCCATGGACCACGTGGTGCCGCTGGCCCGCGGCGGGAAATCCACCAAGGGCAACACCGTCCCTGCGTGTCAAAAGTGCAATCAAAAAAAGAAGCTGGAAACCCCGGCGGAGGTAATGCTGAGAAAGCTGGAGAAATAGACAGCTTGCAACGATTGAATAAACCGTTAAGAGCTTTTTGGTTTCTCACGCACCGAACTTGTACAGATACCAGGAAGCCACGCTACGATACGGTTTCCATTTTTCAGCTATTTTCCTGGCTTCTTCTGAATCATTGCCATCGAATCCATATACCTGACACATAACTTTTCTGAGAGCTAGGTCATGAACAGGAAACACATCAAGCCTTGCAAGACCAAAAAGCAAGTACATGTCAACTGTCCAGTCACCTATGCCTTTTACCTTCTTGAGGACTTGCCGCACTGTAGCGTTATTCTCTTCTCCCAGCCGAGATAGTCTCAACTGCTTATCTTCTATCTGCCTGGCCAAGTCCCTAATGTAATCGTACTTTCGTTTCGATAGACCAGCCTTGAGCACTTTTTCTCTTGGAAGGCCCAAGAATTTACTTGCCGTAGCACGTCCAGAGGAAAATAACCTTCGGAAACGCTTAATAATAGTAGTAGCAGCCTGTTTGGAAAGTTGCTGTCCAATGATAGCATCAACCAAAAAGTCGAAACCAGCGTGGCCGTTCACCAAAGTACACGGACCTACTGAATCAATTATCTTGGCGAGCTTTTTATCTCGTCTGTGTAATTGATAACATATATTCGCAAAATTGGTAGGCTCCGAAACCACTGGCAGTTTTTTGCTCTTATGTGTGCCTAACAGATTATTTCTCTGCTTCCATGTCGTTATAATAGAATAGACTTCAGACGGAGCGTCCTTAGCTACAAACATCGAGAAATCCTCGATAGGCTTATGTTCTCCATTCTCAATTGAAGCAGGCAACGTCGCACCTGCATCAAGCGTATCGAACAGCGTTGGTTGTTGAGGAATTCCTTCCGTTATGTCTTGAGATTGCTGAACATAATCCCCCATTGGAAAAAGACCGCGCTCAAAGCGTTTCAATATGGTGGACAGAGATTCCAGGCTGTTATCCATACCAATCCAACGTCGCTGCATTTCATCGGCAACGGTCAAAGTCGTTCCAGAACCAACGAAACAATCCAACACCAAATCTCCGGGGTTCGATGATGCCCCTATGATTCGACGAAGAAGATCTGGATTTTTCTCAGTTGGATACCCGGTTATCTTAATGTTCTGATTGTGGGCATCACGAAAATCCAACCAGATATCCTGAAGGCCAACTCCAGAATGTTCATCCAGATAGACTTTCCTTCGGGGGTTGCCGTTGCCTGACCAGAAAATCTCTCCCCGTGCATCCATTTCATCAAGCGTCTTTGGAGTATATTGCCAATGCTTTCCTGGTGGAGGGAGCATTCCTCGCCATGGCCTCCCTGTTGCCCCGTTGCGTGTTCCCGGAGCATGGATAGGGACTTTCATATAACGCCGCCCTGTTTGGGATTCGATGTAGTGGTATTCCCTCTTGCTCTCTTCTGAAAGCGATTCGACTGGACGGTTCCAAACATAGTTGTCAGTTTTTGAATAGAAGAGAATGAAATCGACGATATTGCCATAAGCCTTTCGGGTATAATTTTTGGGATTGCATTTCTTTCGTACAATTAAATTTCGGTAGTTGGAAAAACCAAAAACCTCATCCATGATGAGCTTCATTTCAAAAACCATGTTCTCGTCGAGATGCAAATAAATGGATCCCTTGTCGGACAGGAGTTCTCGGAGAAGGATGAGACGTGCCCTCAGATGCTCTACATATCTTGCGCCGGATAGATTGTCCTCATATGCCTTCTGTTGTTTTCTGGAGAGAAACGTACCCTGTGTGGAAAACGGGGGGTCAATATAGACAAGAGTCACTTTGCCCACGACATCTGGATCCGAAAGGAGTTCTCTTAGTCCAAGAAGGTTTTCCCCAAAGTACAGGCACTTGCCCGAAGTGCCTGAGTGGATCTTCTGAAAAGGCACCCGTTCGCCGTTAAGGATAGCGGAGGGTTCTTCCTTGCCTTTGTATGCAATGCACGTCCCTTCAGTTCGACTATGATGAGATTTATTAGGGACTCCTGTTGCCATGGTCAAAATCCCTTGGACCTAAGCCATTTAAGAGTAATACGCTCAGGAACCATTCTTAGAGTCACGATCTTGACCGATCCAGGCCAAGAGTCCTCTATGTATGCATAGTCTCGCCACATCGAGCCAAGAAGTAAGCCTGGTCCATCATTTAGAAAAATGACCTTCAAAGGTAAGTTCTTGTTCTTTGCGTAACTAAGCACTTCGCTTGCACAGTCTCGGTATTGCCCCGTTCTATCATCTTCTTGTGCTCCTCCACGATCAGAGTCGTATCTGGCTAGCCCCACAGCTAGAGGCTTGCCTTTATGAAGAAGAACAAAGTCCACTGGGCGGTCAGCTTTGGGGTAGTCTTCAAACAGTTCCCCTAAGATAATGTCTTTCCCTGCACGTTCTGGTCCAATGATATCCAGCGACTTGAAGTGTTCTCGTACGATCGTAAAAAGTCGCTCAGTTAAATCGTACCCTTTTGCCCCCTGTCCTTGTACTCCCATAGCACAGCACATAATGCCTCATCAGGCATTGGGCGTGATTGGAACTTGGCTTGCACCTCAGCAATCCTCCGAAATCTCTTGCCAAAACGGTCACAAATGTCTGCTGCCGAACTTTTTTTCTTCAGCATCTCAACGGGTGTGTCGGGGCTCACGTATTTTCGGAAGACTCGACACAATTGTATTCGCATCCATTGTGGGGTGGTCTCTGCTATTGCAGTGAATAAATCCGTTGATGAATGTGCACTCTTGAGGAGTTGCCCAAAGGTTACAAGCACAGGCTTATATAATTCACAAGCAAGGGGAAGCACGTCAGGGTAGTATTCGCCTGTCGAAAGAGTTATCCAGAGATGCCCATCCTTTTCGAACTCACGAAACGATTTTTCATTCTGCTTTTTCATCGAGATTTCGAGAAAAAGGGAAAGATCGTTTAATTCATTCGAGACATCTTGTAAATTAAGGGCATCTCTTAAGCCCTCATCGTGAAATGTTCTTCTTTGTACTTTTGAGAAGGTTTCATAAAGAGGAGCGATTTTCTCCTCCTCTTTGAGAAGAGTGATCCTTGGTCTGTCACGCTGGAGTCTTGGCAGTTTTTCCCCACAGAAAAAAATGTATCCGATGTTCTGTCAATCAGATTCTCGAATTTCTCTTGAGAGCCTAAACTCTTACGCTTGACTAATTCCTTTTCGATTTGATTTTCCCCATTATCTTTTTTCCCACCATCATATTCCCATAAATATTCATATTTTCCAGTTTTTACGGTTAGCTTCCAATATCCATGCCTAAATGGTTGACCATGTACTATAGAACTCGAAACGTTAAAAATTGTATTCAGGTATCTGGTTTTACCAGACCCAGAGGCACCGACAATGAGGTTTATGTTATTCAACTCAGTTTCCTGAAACTCCCACTCGTCTGATAGCACACCCTTGTAATAATATGAAGAAATCATAATTTTTTGTTCGAACCTTCAGCGGAAATCTAAATAAGGATAAGAAGTATAAATTTGAATGTCTCACTGGTAAGATTGAAACGTTCGCAGTATATGCCGCTGAAATTTCCTTCGCAACAAAACCATTCTATCAGCCATTACATTTGTTGTTTATTGCGGAGCCTCCAGTTGCTACAACCTCGCCTCTGCCAGTTTTGCCCATTCCGAACCAGGATGTTCGAACGTGCTTTTTCTAAAGACCACGGGAAATCTTCCAGGGAAGAGTGTGCTCAAGAAGCATGGTGGAAGAATCGAAGCAGGAATCAGGAAGACAGGTTGGTCAAGGCTTCTTCGACTTCGCCGGGAAGGGGTAAGGCCATAAAGTAATGAGCCGGGTATAAATAGTCCTCTCCGGATTCATCAACGACAAGGAGGAAGTTGTGGCATTCGGCTTCTTTGTCATCGACCGTGTGATAAAGCTTCCCACTTCGAGCGAAGCAGGACAGTCACTGTTGTTGACGCACACAACAAAGCGAAAATTTCCGTTTCCTTCGTTCATGATTAATTGGAAAGCATCTCAACAGTAGGTCGGGTTAGCGAAGTGTAACCCGACACCCTCCTGAATCACTCCCCCCTTGAGGGGGAGTCGGCAAGCCAAGGGCGTCAGCCCGCAGGCGCGCCGGTGGGGGGAAGTGAGTCGGTAACGTGCCCCCCACCGCATCAGCCTTCGCCTGTCGGCTCGACTTCTTCGACTCCCCCTCAAGGGGGGAGTGATTGGGCGGTCCAGTCGAACTCGCCCTCAAGGCCAGGAGGGAGTAAGCGTAACCCGACAGAAACGGAACTGTTGGATAATCCAACCCACATCGTAGGAATCAACTTCAGGGAGAACACACAGGTTCTCCCCTACGCTCACCGTCGCAGAAGCATGATCCAGCGCCAGACGTTTAACAACCCGCCCAGGGACGCGGCGACGTAGGTGAGCGCGGCGGCCGTCAGGATAGTTCGCGCTCCTTCCACGTCCTTCGACGGAATATAGTGGCCCTGTTCGAGGATCGGCAGGGCGCGGCGAAAGCTGGCGTCCCATTCCACGGGCAAGGTCACGAGATGCACCAACGCCCCCATCGACATCACGGCAAGCCCCGCCAGCAATACCAGCAAGCCGCCGGCCGGTGAACGGGTCAGACCGGCGACGATGGGAATTCCGAGCATGACAAAGGACCCGGCCTTTTCCGCGCCTTGCGCCAGCCGGATGAGTTTCGTGCGTTCGTGCAGCGGCCTGTATCCGATGCGATCCTGAATCGCGTGTCCCACCTCGTGCGCGGCGACCGTCACCGCGGTCAACGACTTGCCGTTGTAGTGATCCGGGAGCAACCGGACCACCTTGGCCTGGGGGTCATAGTGGTCCCCGAGTTCCGTGGTCTCAACCTGCACGTGCGACATCTCGAACCGGTCGAGCAAATGCCTGGCCAATTCACCGCCCGTCCCGGCGTAGTCCTCACGATGACCGCGATATTTGTTGAAGACCCATTTCGTCCACAACTGCGGCCCGATCAACACGATCAGGATCAGGAGTAACAGAAGAACGCCTCGTATCATGGTTTCATCCTTATGATGAGAAGAGCCCCCTCACCCCAGCCCTCTCCCGCAAGGGGCGAGGGAGTTGCGGAGCGGAAATTGTCAACGCATGGGTAAGCACATCCAAGAATGACAGAAGGCGGACGAACTCCAGGGCTACGACGAGCAACTCACCACGATCTGCTTGCCCCAATCCGGCGGAGGGGCGGCATACTCGTGCATCTCGGGTTGGTCGTCGAACGGGCGGTTCAGCAGTTCCCGCAGGCGGTTGATCTCGGAGTAATCCCGGTGCCGGGCTGCGCGTTCAATCGCGATTTGAACCAAGTAATTCCTCAACACGTATTTGGGATTGCAGGCGTCCATGCGCGCCTTGCGTTCGGCGTCCACGCTGTGTTCGGCTTTGAGCCGCGCGTGATACCGGTCAGCCCACCAGTCGAATCCTTCCCGGTCGAGAAACTGATCGCGCAGATGCGCGTTCGCCGAAGAGGCTTCCTGGTTGAAGGTTCCAAGCGCCCGAAAGAAATTCGTGTAGTCCACGTGGTTGCTCTGCATGAGCGCGAGCAGATCGCGCCGGAGCTTGTCGTCACCTTCACGGGCTTCTCTCAGTCCCAACTTGGCTTGCATCAAATCCGCATAGGTCTGCTGCATGGCGGCTTCATAGATTTCAGGAGCCCCAAGGACGTCGGCTTCCTCCACCAGGGGGGACAGGGCCTGGGCGATCGCGCGGACGTTCCAGTAGCCGATATCAGGCTGGTTCTGAAAAGAATACCGGCCGTGACGGTCGGAATGATTGGGAATAAACCCGGGGTTGAAATCATCCATGAAGCCATAGGGCCCATAGTCGAGGGTCAGCCCCAGGATCGACATGTTGTCGGTGTTCATGACCCCGTGCGCCCAGCCCACGGCCTGCCATTGGGCAATCAGCCTGCCCGTCCGTTCGGCCACTTCACGCAAGAATCGCGCGTAGACATCGGGGCCATCGCCAAGACGTGGGAAATGCTGGGCCAGGACGTAATCCGCCAGCGTCTTGAGGTGTTCACGTTGGCGACGGTAAAAGAAGACTTCGAAGGTCCCGAACCGGACGTGGCTCGGCGCCATGCGCACAAGCATCGCGCCGGTTTCCACGCTCTCCCGCAGTACGGCTTCATCGCTGCCGATGAGACACAGGGAGCGGGTCGTCGGAATGCCCAAACCGTGCATGGCCTCACCGCACAGGTACTCCCGGATCGTCGAACGAAGCACTGCCCGGCCGTCGCCGTCCCGTGAAAACCGCGTCAGCCCCGCACCCTTCAGGTGCAGGTCCCATTTTTCGCCCCGCCGATTGCGCACTTCGCCCAACAGGATCGCCCGCCCGTCCCCCAGCGGCGACACGTAGTGACCGAACTGGTGGCCGGCATAGAGCATGGCAATGGGGTCGCTGCCAGGCATGAGAAGTTTGCCGCCCATGGCTTCATGGAACTCCCGGCGTTTGGCTTCATCCGGGTCCAGGTCGATCAGGGCCGCGGCCGAAGGATTGAAACTGACCAGATGCGAGGTTTCAAAGCCCGTCGGCATCACCCGTTCATAAAAGACCTCAGGCAATCGGGCATAGGTATTGTCAAAGTTCAGCGTTTCGAGTGTCTGCACGTGCACCGTTCTTGAAGAAAAAGGCCTTCCACAAACAGCATCTTCACCTGCTCCCCTGTCTTCTGCGTCAATGTCTGCCAACGTTTCCCTATCATGTCCTCACAAGCTTGACCTGCGCAACCTTTACGTTCACACCGGACACGTCTTTTCGACCACTTGCTAAATCGTCGCGTATCCGTCAACTTGGGGGAATCAGAGGCGCCATCGACTTCAACGACACGGATCTACAGCCACGACCAGTATTCCCTTGTTGGACACCTCACACCCACGGACGGATGACGGCATCGAACGGACTGACCGGCAACGGGTACTCTCCATCGTGGTGCCGACGTTTCGTGAAGCAGCCAACATTCCGGTCCTCGCGGAACGCATCCATGAGGCCTTGTCCGACAGCGGCATCGAGTGGGAATTGATACTGGTGGACGACGATTCCAACGACGGCAGCGAGGAGATCGTGGCGGACGTATCGCAACGGCTGCCCGTGCGCATGGTGACCCGCCGCCAGAGACATCGGGACTTGTCGCTGTCGGTGATCGAAGGCATTCGCTTGTGTCGTTTCGACACGTTGGTCGTGATGGATGCCGACCTGTCGCATCAGCCCGAACACATCGTCGACTTGCTGGAAGCCCTGCACGACGACTGCGACATGGTGCTCGGCAGCCGCTATGCACCTGGTGGATGCGTGGACCGTTCCTGGAGTCTTTACCGCGTGATGAATTCGCGGCTGGCAACGTGGCTGGCCCGCCCCCTGGTTGACTGCGCCGATCCCATGACCGGCTTCTTCGCCACCCGCCGCAGCGCACTGCCTGATCTCTCGACCTTGCGGCCCGTGGGCTATAAAATCGCCCTCGAACTCATGGTGCGAGGACGCTTGCGGGTCAGGGAAGTTCCCATCGACTTCCGCGACCGCAACGTGGGGGTCAGCAAGATGAACTGGCGTCAGCAGATCAACGCCGTTCGCCACTTGTTTCGTCTGTACGCCTCTACTCTCCCACGGAACAGGGAAAGACCATGAACAAGAAAAGCCCGAAGCTGACACGCCGCGAAAAACTGGCCATAGAGCAAGCGGCCTCGCAACGGGCGAGTCTCCCCGGCGGCGAAACCGGAGAGGCATGGCACTCCCGCGTGTCTTCCGAATTGCACGAGATCCCGGGTTTCACCGTACTGGGGGCGTTGGCGATCGGCCTGATGGTGGCAGTCAGCTACCTGCCGGCGCTGCAAGCCGGATTCTTGTGGGACGACACGATTTTCGTCGAAGAGCCGGTGATCCACGCGTGGTCAGGCCTGTGGAGCATCTGGTTCGATCCTGCGGAAATCAAGAAGGAGGGACATTACTGGCCCATTGTCTATACGAGCTTCTGGCTGGAGCACAAACTGTGGGACCTGGCCCCCCTGGGATACCACGCCGTCAACCTGGTGTTACACTGGATCAATTCGTTGCTGGTGTGGCTTCTGCTCGCGCGACTGGCAATACCCGGCGCCTGGGCCGTGGCCGCGATATTCGCGGTGCATCCGCTACACGTCGAGTCGGTGGCTTGGGTCATCGAGCGCAAGGATCTCCTGTCCTCGCTGTTCTACCTCAGCGCGTTCCTGACGTGGACGCGCTACGTGGAAGCCACCACGTGGCGGCGTTACTGGCTGGCCCTGGCCTTGTTCACCGCAAGCCTCTTGTCCAAATCCGTGGTGGTCACCCTTCCCGTCGCACTGCTGCTGTGGCACTGGTGGCAACAGGGCCGGCTCACCGCTCTCGACCTGCAGCGCCTGGTGCCGTTCTTCATCGTCGGACTGGTCGTCACTCTGGGAGACCTGTGGTATTACACCAACAGGGAACCGCTGTCGCTGGGCTACTCCATCATCGAACGGGTACTGATTGCCTCCCGTGCACTGGGATTCTACGTCGCCAAGCTCCTGTGGCCTACGGACCTGATGGTGATCTACCCACTGTGGGAGATCCGCGTGAACGACCCGCTGGGATGGGCTTTTGTGGCAGCCGCGGTGACCGTTCCGGTGCTCTTGTGGCTGGCCCGTCATCGCCTGGGTCGAGGCCCGCTGGCGGCCATGGCATTCTTCGCGATCACGCTGTCACCGGCACTGGGGTTCGTGGACTACGGCTACATGCAGTTTGCCTTTGTCGCCGACCGCTTCCAGTACCTGGCCGGCATTGGGATCATGGCAGCGATCATCGGAGGCTTGGCCCATGCTGCGGGCCGTCTGCCGCACGTGCCCGTGATGGCCACCGGGGCGGTATTGGCCGGCATCCTGGCGATCCTGGGCGCAATGACATGGACCCAGTCCGCCGTCTACCGGGACGAGGTCGCGTTCTTCGGCCACATCACCGAACGGAACCCCGCGGCACGCGACGCCTACCTGAATCTCGCCAACGCATTGTACCAGGCGGGTCGGGATGCAGAGGCGTTTGATGCCGCCCGCAAGGCCGTAGACCTGCGTCCGGATTCCGCCAAGGCGCACGCCAACGTGTCTCTTGGACTCATACGGCAACAGCGTTTTGTCGAGGCCGAAAGTCACGCGCGCCGCGCGATGGAGATCGATCCGCGCCTGCTCAGCGCAGCCCAGAACCTCGGGGAGGCGCTACGGCGGTCCGGGCAGTACGAAGAGGCGGTGGAAGCATACCGCAAAACACTGAAGCTTGACCCGAACTACGCGCTGGCACACGCCGCACTGGGTGATGCACTGCTTTCTATCCAGCGCCACGAGGAGGGCGTGGCCTCGCTGGAACGGGCGCTCTCCCTGGGAATTGAGCCGAAGATGACGTTGGACGTCCTGAGTCGTATGGGCGAGGCATTCGAGGCCCTGGACCGGCTGGAGGAAGCCGCAACGCGGTATCAACGCGCGTTGGCCATCGAGCCACTCCACCCGGCAACACTGACGAGACTGGCAAGCGTTCGACACGCGCAGGGACGCAACCGTGAGGCAGACGATTACCTGCGTCGATTGCGGGACTCACACCCCAATGACGCCAAAACGCTCCTGATGGTGGCTGACGAACTGCGCAAAGAGAAACGGTTCAAGGAAGCCATTGACTCCTATCGTGCGATCCTCGACATCGATCCGGACTCTGCCCAGGCCCATGCAGGGCTGGGATACTCGCAATTCGCCGTCGAGCACTATGAGGAAGCCTTCGCTTCGCTGACCCGTTCCATGACACTGGAGACGGAGTCGTCCATCACCGCAATCCGACACGTTTTTGCAGGCAGAGCGGCACACGAGTTGGGTCGGATCGCGACCGCGTCGGAACACTTCGAACGCGCAACGGCCCTCAACCCTGACCACTTCATGGCTCTGGACTATTTGGCCCTGATTCGCTTCGAGCAGAAACGTTACCATGAAGCCCACGAACTGTATAGCAAGCTGCTTGCCCTCAAACCCGACAGCGCGCAAAACCATGCCAATATGGGCGCTACCCTGTTTCATCTCCACCGTCCTGAAGAGGCCATCCGGAGCTTCAAGCGCGCTCTGGCGCTGGCCCCGGACCTGGCCGCGGCGCGCACCGGGCTCAAGGCCATCCAGGCGCGTCGGGCAAAACCCTAAGGAACCTCTGATTTATTGTGATAGCGGGATGCAGGGCAAGGCGTCCCGGAGCGAAACCCGAAGCTTATCATCGAGATAGGTGAGGGGTGAGCGAGGACACAACGCAGCCCTGCGCCCGATAGTGCACTAAATCAGAGGTTCCCTAAGGAGCCCGACGCCAGATGCTCGCCAACAGGGGCCCGGTCACATTGTGCCAAATGCTGAAGATCACTCCGGGCACGGCAGCCGCCGGACCAAAATGGGCCACAGCCAAGGCAACGGCCAGCCCGGAATTCTGCATGCCCACTTCGAGGGATACGGTCCGGCAGTGCCGAAGCGGGGCTTTTCCCAGTCGACCTCCCCAATACCCGAGCATCAACCCCAACGCGTTATGCACGATGACGGCCAGCACGACCAACCCCGCCACGTGGCTTTGACCATGATTCAATCCGACGATCACCCCAACGATCCACGCGATGATGACCATCGACACAAGCGGGAGCACGCCCTCATAAAACCAGGGATTCGGTTGCCACGCGCGGCGAACGAGTACGCCCGTCACCACCGGCAACAGCACGATCTTCGTGACCGTCCAGAAGAGCGGGAGGAAATCAATCGTCAACCACGTGGACGCGAGAAGCCAAATCCACAGAGGCGTCAAGAGCGGGCTGAGCAACGTCGACACCGTCGTCATGCCCACGGATAACGCCACGTCTCCTCGCGCAAGGTAGGCCACCACGTTCGAGGCCGTGCCCCCGGGACATGCCCCGACCAGGATCACACCGAGCGCCAAGAGTTTCGGCAGACCCAGGATTGTCGCAATGCCCCATGCACCCAGTGGCATCACCACGTACTGCAAGGCCACGCCCAGCAGCAACATCCGGCCTCCCTGACGCAGGGCGAGCACGTCCCGGTGCGTCAGCGTCAGTCCCATCCCGAGCATCACGGCAGCCAAGGCTTCGGGAATCCAGATTTTCCCCGAGGCCGCGGGACCCGGCATGAACCAACCCCAGGCGGCTCCGAGCACGACCCATACGAGAAAGCCGTCTTGAAGCAGCTTTAACCAGGACGGAACGCCGCTCGTCGGAACGTGCTTTGCCGGAGGCCGATGGCCGATATGGTGTCTCGCGGAATCATCCATGGAACAGACATTGTGGCAAATCTTCGAGATCGAGAACCACCTCTTTTTTGCAACGTTGGATCTGACAACGCAGGAACAACTCCGCGCAGTTGTGCATCGAAGATGGCGTGTGGTTCATTGTCAGGAATCGGCAGGCTATGATAGACTTGGCTTGTGGGCGATTAGCTCAGTGGGAGAGCGCTTCCCTCACACGGAAGAGGCCACTGGTTCGATACCAGTATCGCCCACCATTTCTTCATTCTTCGGGAACCTCTAATCCCCGATTAGAGATTCCATTACTGAACGGCACAGGTCGAGCTTGAAGTCTTTCCCTACCCGCTCAGCAGCGAACCCGGCATGGACGGTTATCTTGTGGTTGGGCCTGCTGACGGCTTGTGGACCTGCGCCGGCACCGAGCCTCGACCCCATGCTCCCTCCTTCGGCGAGTGAACTCGAACTGTTGGGCGCGTCACACCTGTGCGACGCCAAGGAGAGCGTTGTTAAACACTGGCAGGGCCTCCGCTATGAACAGGTGGCCTGGGGCTCCGGAGAACAACTGCAACGTTCGGAGCAAAGGGACCAGCCCGACCACGACAGGTTTTACTTCTTCGATGATGAGCAGCATCTGGTCGGTGCCGTGTTCCGGTACAACCGGGGGCTCTCCTTAAAACCGTATCCCGTGTTGCGGGAAACCTTATCCGAACTCATCCCGTCATCCACGTTTTATATCGACCCTACGCAGCTCCTTTCCCGGGAGGGCGCGCGTTCCGCGGTCCTGTACCGGACAGGGGATTACACCAGCACGACCCAATACCTGGTACTGGAGAGTGAGGAAGACCCGACGTTACTCGTGGCTTCCCTGGCAATCGATCCGTATGAGCAACTCCTGTCAAGCTATCATGAAACCTTTCTGCCGGATCTCAACCGAAGCCTTTCCGCGACGACTGGAGAGCCCTCACCGGAGAGGGACCCAAGCGACGATTTCCTGGGCCTTCAGCAATTCGCACGAGGAGAAGCCGCGTTATTCGGGTCCTGCGGAGCCGCCCAACCGGCGATTGCCGTTGACGCCTATAAGCGATCCATTCAACTTGGGCTCAAGGACGAGGCTCGCGTCGCCGAAGCGCACCATCGACTGGGCCTGGCGTTTCTTGATCAAGGCCAATTGGCCGACGCGCAACTCGAACTGGAACAAGCTCTCTCGCTTCGCCCCAATGCTCCGGCGATCATCAGCAATCTCGGCCGGGTTCTAGCCGAACAGCAACAGCAGGACCGTGCTATTGCGCTCTTTCAACGGGCACTCATCCTGCGCCCGAACTTTGCCGAAGCCCGGTTTTATTTGGCAGCCAGCCTCGAACAGACCGACACCCGGCGCGCGATTGAAGAATACGAAACCTACCTGGCCCTGGTCGAAGGCATCCCCAGGGAAGCCAAACGAATCCGGTTCGTCCTGGAACGCGTGAAACGCCTCAAAGGTGAATAAGCACCGTGAAGTTCTACGCCGTGCGCAGGGGACGCCAGCCTGGGATCTATCCCACTTGGCCCTCGTGTGAAGAGCAGGTCAAGGGATTTCCCGGAGCCGTCTACAAAGCTTTTCCTACGAAAGCCCAAGCCTTGTCGTTTATGGGAGAAGACCTTCCCCCTTCGCTTATCCTTTTTCAGTCCGACACCCGGCCAGCGACGGATGACGTACACGTGTGGGTCGATGGGTCCTGTTTTCCGAACAGCAAGGGCCGATTGAATTTCGGCTGGGCTTACGTCATCCTTGACAGCAAAGGGGAACTCCACCGGGCGAGTGGGAACGACGTGCCTGCCGAGGCGCGCCGGCATCGTAACGTGGCCGGAGAAATACAGGCGGTCTTACGGGCCCTGGAGTGGTGCCGGGAACATGGTATTGCAAAGGCCGCAATCCATTTCGACTATCAGGGGTTGGCCAGTTGGGTGGAAGGCACGTGGAAAACACGGAGGGCTTTTACTCAAGCATACGCGGAACGGGTCCGGGCCATGGGCATAACCCTGACGTGGCACAAGGTACAAGCTCATTCCGGCGACGTGTATAACGATCTGGTGGATCGCCTGGCAAGAGAAGCCGCCCGGTCCACACCGGGGGGTTCAAGGGACCTCTGATTTATTGTGATAGCGGGATGCAGGGCAAGGCGTCCCGGAGCGAAACC
>VYFB01000018.1 GCA_009842645.1 Nitrospira sp. SB0677_bin_15
GCCCCGGGAACCCGCGACTACCGGCTCGGCTGGCGCCTGGTGCCAGCCACCCCCCGGTCGGCCCTCGCCCTCGATCTCCAAGCCACGCGCCAGGAACTCGACGCCACCCGGCCCGCGCACACCGTCGGGCTGGAACTCTCCACCCAGTGGTGAGATCGGGCCTGGCGATGATTGGGCGATAGTTTGCGATAGCTTGCTATGTTTTTGCGATGCCGTGCTATGATTTGCTATGATTGTGCTACGACTTGCTATGAAATTGCTATGTTTTTGCCATGGGTTGCTATGATTCTGCTATGAAATAGCGATGGCGGTGCGATGCGGTGCCATTCCCCTCCTTTGCCTGTCCTGAGGAACCTCTGATTAAGTGTGATAGCGGGATGCAGGGCAAGGCGTCCCGGAGCGAAACCCGAAGCTTATCATCGAGACAGGTGAGGGGTGAGCGAGGACACAACGCAGCCCTGCGCCCGATAGTGCAGTAAACCTGTCCTCGACGCCTGTCCCCGACGTTTTTAATCGGGGATCTAATCGGGGATCAGAGGTTCCTTTACAATTCGGAAGAGGACACGGGTAGACAATAGAAGAGGCAATCGCTCACGGCAATCTGCGGGTTCGTGGTCATCATCATGATGCGAGAATCCTGTGCGACCACGAGCCGGCCTGCGTCTACGGCAAACAACTCCAGGGTCCGGTCGTGCCCCTTGGCGTCACGGGCCACGACCACACCTGGCGAAGAATCCCGGACCCACCCCAGAACCTGCCCTTGATTCAGGATGCCGAAATTGAAGTGATCGGCATCCTGCCGTAACGTCAGGTCCACGCCGGGCACGGCTGCAGTACCATACGCCACCTGTTTCCCCGTTCCCAGTGATACCCGGATGGGGTGATGAAAGGTTTTCACGCGCGCATGGCGCTGAGACTCGTCCCATAACGATTCTGCCATGGCATAGGACTTGAGCGCCATCATCGCGGTTTGATCTGACCGGACGTCACCAGCCCCGCCGCATTCGGCCGTAATGGTGGGGAAATCGTCTTCCGTGGCTTCCATCAAGGTCCCCAGCCGCAGATCCGTCACAATCAAATGATTCGAGACCAGAGCAGTCAGGGCTTTTTGCGGTTCTCCCAATTGCGTTGTCACGCCGTACGCGGGACTGCGACCGGACGTATTGTGAAAATCCACCAGAGCCTCGGGACCGATGACGCGCAACCGGTCGAGCACCCCGGCTGCCAGCCGGCCTTCACGACCCTCGAACGGCATACGGAAACAGCGATTCAAGTCCCGGCTGTCCGGCAACTGCCGGTGGGCGAATCCCGGCGGAGCCATGGCCGCCTCCACGGCCCCGATGAAACAGGCAAGATTGACGCGAGGCCGGTTCCCGGCACGGAGCCACTGGAAGATCGCCCGGACCCCGGATGGTTCGTTGCCGTGCAACAGGGTCGTCACGGCTCGCGTTCGGGACGGGTCTCCCCCGGTCAGAAACACCCATGCCGGCCCGCCCAGGCGCGACAGGAATTCTTCAACCGTCGAGCCAACGTCCTGTGCCGTGGGGTCCGTCCATTCCCCCATTTTTTTAACTGGCTTTATCGTGAATTTCATGTTATTCTATTCAAATTTGAAAATTGGGTGCGGTCAATCTTATGAGAAAACCGTAACCAACCATCTGAGGTTTTTATTGTTTTAAATCGTCGCCTTACGGAACTTCTGATTAAGTGTGATAGCGGGATGCAGGGCAAGGCGTCCCGGAGCGAAACCCGAAGCTTATCATCGAGATAGGTGAGGGTTGAGCGAGGACACAACGCAGTCCTGCGCCCGATAGTGCATTTAATCAGAGGTTCCTTACTTTTTTGCCCCGGTGTGTTTATAATAGTCAAATAAACTGGAAAACATACAGTCTTTGTCGTACGATTCAAGACGTAAGGTAATCCACCTGTACTTGCAGAATGGATATAGACATAAGGGGTTGCACCATGCCAAAAACTAAGAACGCGGGAGGCCGCGGGACGTTGGAACCGCTCAGCGCCTGGAAACGACACCAAGCCTTGCAGGAATTGGCGCGATTCATGGGTCAGGAAGGCCGTCCTCATTTGACACAGTTGGAATACGATCTTGCCGAAGAAAAAGCATATTCGGTTCAATTTTTTGTTCGGCATTGGGGGTCATGGGCCCGTGCCGTCGAAAAGGCGCGGGAACTGGTTGACCAACAGGAGATTCCGGAACCCGAACCATCTCCCTATGCAGGCTGGGTGAATTGCCTCTGCGGAAAAGCCTGTCATTGCGAAAAACGCTTTTGGAGTCCCGACCGGAGAAAAATCCGGATGTGCGACGCTTGCCGGGCCTGGTCCGACAAGTTGTCGGTGGACGATCAATTTTTCTATCTGACGGACGACACGACGTTAAACACTCGCGCCAGAACCCGGGCCAAACAGGGACGGCCTAAAAAAGATGCCGCCGAACGGGTCAGCGTGAAATAAAAAGAACACTGTGATCCCCGGTCTTCCCGGTCGGGGATTACAACTATTCTGTCCCCATCCAAGCCCCCTCCGCAAGTCGTGTCTTTTTCATTCATCAAAGTCGTGTCTTTTTCATTCATCAATTGGTATAAAAACAGCCCCCTTCCGTCATTCCCGACGCCTGTCCCCGACGTTTGTAATCGGGGATCCAGTTTATATGGTCGAGGATGACAGGAGCATGAGGGATGCCCTTAAAATTGTCTTGATAGGATTGCTCGGCGTCCTCCTAGTCCTTCTAGCCCTGCTACCTGGTTCGCCGGGTTGGGCCTATACCGAGCAGCCCATCACCAACGGTGGCCACGTTTCCGGGAAAGTCGTCCTGAACGGTACCCCGCCGCCGCCCAAGGCGTTTAATCTCATTACCTATCCCGAAACCGTGTTTTGCGGCCGCATTTCCACCGGGACGGTCTGGCGACTGCTTGACCAGGTTCGCGTCGCACCGGACGGAGGCCTGCAACATGCCGTGGTCATGCTGGAAGGCGTTGATCGAGGGAAACCATTCCCCGCTGCCTCATCCACTATAGAAGCCCGGGATTGTACGCTCACTCCGCCGGTCATGGCGGTCCGGAATCAGCAGGACCTCCGTATCGTGAACATGGATCCCATTATCCACGATATCCAGATGTATGAAGTCGCTCCTTTTGAGTCCGAGGTCATGTTTCATCGCCCATTGCGCATGAATCCCCATCACACCGAGAACGACGCCGGGGCACACGATCACCTCCCGGGCGCACCACTCGTTGATACCATCGCCTTTACCAAAGGACGCCGGATCTTTTACCTGGAATGCGGATTCCACGAGTTCATGCAGACGTGGGGCGTGGCCGTAACCAACCCCTACTTTGCCGTGACGGACACCCAGGGTCATTTCACCATCCCGGACGTCCCGGAAGGCGTCTACACCCTGGTCGCATGGCATCCCGGCATGGGCGGCATCCTGGACATGAAGGCCGTCGTGCTGAAAAACGATACCCTGCAAGTCAGGTTCGAATTCGAGAACGCCACGGACCGTCGCATGGCCCACACCACGATGGTTGACAATCCCCACTTCGGGATCGGAACGCTCGACACCTTCGGTGAACGCATCGACATCCAACCCACCCACGAAATCCAAGCACCCTGACAGTTTTCCCGCTTCCCCTTCGACACTTTACTCCCTCGCCCCTTGAGGGAGAGGGCTGGGGTGAGGGGTCTCCAGTGTCTTTGTCTGTGAAGATAAAAAACCCTGGATTCTCGATTAAAGATGTCGAGAATGACAAAGGGGTGCGATGTGCCTCATTTTTCTCGCTTCACACAATTCCACCGCCAAATCTGGTGCCCCCGAGACGATTTGAACGTCCGACCTGCGGTTTAGGAAACCGTTGCTCTATCCACCTGAGCTACGGGGGCAACCAACATATGCCGTTCAGGGAAAGATGTATCGAGACGTGGCAGTCTACCGCAATGCCCGGAACGAGACAACGGTTCGGAACCCATGAAACGTTGGACGAGTCCCGGGTAAGAGATTTATCGGAGAGTGTCTTGTTCCTCCCCTTTGTCAGGGGAGGACAGGTGGGGTAGAATCGACCGGCCAACGATTGCCCCGCCGTGAGAGGAACCCATGAAGCCCATCGCCAACCCGCCGAACCCTTTTGACTCGCATCACCGGGAACTGCTCGAACCGGCACACCACGTCACAACTGAGGTTTTTGAGGAACAGACCGGAGCCATCCTGAGTCGAAACGATAGCCCGGATTTGCCCTTCCGGTGGAGCGTCAACCCGTATCGTGGCTGCTTTCATGCCTGTGCGTATTGCTATGCGCGACCGAGTCACCAATATTGGGGGTTCGGCGCGGGCACGGATTTCGAATCCAAACTCATCGTGAAACCGAACGCGGCGGCTGCGCTTCGCACGGCGTTTTTGAAACCCTCGTGGAAAGGCGAACTCGTGGTCTTTTCCGGCAACACCGACTGCTATCAGCCATTGGAAGCCACGTATGAACTCACGCGCGCCTGCTTAGAGGTATGTGCCGAATTTCACAACCCCGTCACCGTGATTACCAAAGCCGCACTCATTCAACGGGATCTCGACCTGCTGCAAATCCTCCATGAACGGGCTTGGGTCCGCGTGTATTTCAGCATTCCTTTTGCAGACAACGAGATTGCTCGAAAAGTCGAGCCGCAGACTCCTTCCATCACCAAACGCTTGGAAGCCATGGCCGCCCTATCTGTCGCCGGCATCCCCACGGCCGTCATGATCGGTCCCGTCATTCCGGGACTGAATGAGCAGGACATTCCGGAAATTCTTCACCGTGCAAGACAGGCCGGCGCCACACGCGCAGCCTATACGCTGTTGCGGCTTAACGACAACGTGCAACCGGTGTTTCTGAAACGTATGGCGGAGGCCTTTCCCGACCGGATCAGGAAAATCGCCAATCGCCTCAAAGAGACCAGGGGCGGCACGTTGGAAGAAAAACGGTTCTTCGTGCGCCACCGGGGACGAGGCTCGACGTGGGACACCATCGAACAATTATTCGATTTGGCATTTCGCAAAGAAGGCTTTGATCGATTCGATCGAGACGATGCCGTTCCCGAGACCTTCACCAGACCACCGAAGGATCAACTCGAGTTGTTTTGAGAAACTTTTACCTTTTATGGTTGGCACGGAACTGCTTCTCTCTTTACAATCGACCAACAACGGACCAAAACTTATGAAGGATCGATTCTCTTTCTATTGGCATGGAAATAGACAAAATCTGTCATTGGTATGAAAACAGCCCCCTTCGGTCATTCCTGCCCGCGCTCCGTCATTCCTGCGAAAGCAGGAATCCAGTGTCTTGAGTCTCCACGGACGAAGAACAAAACAAAGACGCTGGATTCGTCCCCGACGTCTTTAATCGGGGATCCAGTTTTTTGGTCGGGAATGACGGAAAAGAAAACCGAGGATGACAGAGTGGTGCGATGTGTACAAGATTCATTTCTTGGAGCGCAGACGGCAGGCCTGAATGAGAGTCTTTTGCAAATACGGAAAAAGGTGACGAGATGCTGAATAGTTGGCAGAAAGGACTGATGGCCGCTTGCCTGGCTTGGGCAATCGGCCTGACGGGTTGCGGGGACACAACAACTCCTTGGGACAGGCACGTCGACCGGGGCGATCTTCTCTTCCAACAAGGACGACTCAAAGAGGCCAAAGAACAATACGTCGCTGCACTCAAGGAAGCGGAACCCTTCGGCAAAGAGGACCCCAGGCTTCCCCTGACGCTAACGAAACTGGCCGGCATCCATGACGCGCAGGGTGAATATGAGCAGGCCGAGCCACTCTTGAATCGAGCCGTCAGTCTGAATGAAACGATTCTTGGAGACCGCGACCCTCAATTCGCCGCCAGCCTGAGCAACCTCGCGGCACTGTATTTCGCGCAACGACACTACGAGAAAGCCCTCCCCCTTTTTGAACGGGCCTTACACGTTCGCCAAGAGGCACTCGGGGCTGATCATATCGATCTGACCCTGGATCTTAAAAATCTAGCCGGCGTTCTAGCCGCTCAAGAACACTATGTCCAAGCGGAGACGCACTTACTCCGGGCCCTTGAGATTACAGAAAACGCCACGGGCCCGGACGACCCCCAACTGGTGGAGCGCCTCAACAATCTCGCGCTCCTGTACCGGGCCCAACGGGACTATGACAAGGCCATCCCGTTGCTGGAACGCGCGCTCACCATCACGACGAAACAATACGGCGACGAGAGTCCGGGTCTGCTCGGCAGCCTCAATAACCTCGCATCCATGCTCGTGGCCCAAGGCACCCCCGACAAAGCCGAAGAACTGCTAAAGCAGGCGCTCACGATCACGGAACGATCATTCGGGCCGGAGAATCCACGATTGGTGGCCAGCCTGACCAAACTTGCCGACTTCTATCGCCTGCAAGGGCAATTGGAAAAGGCCGAACCCCTGCTGATCAGCGCATTGGAAATTAACGAAAAGAAATTCGGCCCGGAGCATGAAAAAGTCGCCAACGTCGCCAACAATTTGGCGCTGCTCTACTTTTTTCAGGAGAAATACGCGAAAGCCGAACCGCTCTTTGCCCAAGCCCTGACAATCAACGAAAAAACCTTGGGGAAGGAACACCCAATCGTCGCCCGGACGCTCAAGAACTACGTCGCGCTGTTGAAAAGAACCAACCGAGACAAAGACGCCGAGATTTTTGAAGCCCGAATCGCCAGCATCGAGCAAGAGTCATGAGACCACCGCGCCCCCTCACCCCAGCCCTCTCCCACGACGGGGGAGAGGGTGCAGGAAAAAGAATGAAGAAGCTCAAGTCAGAGTTCAGAGACTATGGTAAAGGAACCTCTGATTAAGTGTGATAGCGGGATGCAGGGCAAGGCGTCCCGGAGCGAAACCCGAAGCTTATCATGGAGATAGGTGAGGGTTGAGCGAGGACACAACGCAGCCATGCGCCCGATAGTGCACTTAATCAGAGGTTCCTAAACTCTCGAACGGAAATGGCATGAGAGATGTCAAGTACAATAAAAACGGTGATTAAAGAGCCTCTTGGCGAATACCGTAATTGGGATGCCAATAAAGTTCAAAACGATGACAGTGCCGCGCATCGGTGGTACAGGTTCGTACTTTCCTTCCCTCCACATCTGGTCCGGGATTACCTGGATGATTTTGGTGTACGTAACAGCGGCCTAGTGCTGGATCCATTCTGCGGAACCGGAACAACGATTGTAGAGAGCAAGAAATTGGGGATTTCCGGCATCGGCCTTGAGGCATTGCCTATGGTTCACTTTGCGAGTTGTGTGAAGACAGATTGGAGCCCTTCACCCAATGCGCTGACCGAGCATGCTCAACGTGTCGCTGATAAAGCGTTGTGCCGCTTAAAAGTCGACAACGTTGAAGATGTTCCTTTCTTCTCTAATCCTTCAAAATTCACGAATGGGCTGCGCACCCTACCGCCGGAAGTCGCAAAAATTCTGCTAAGGAACTCCATCAGCCCATTGCTGTTACACAAGGTTTTAGTCCTGCTAAACGTATTGGAGGAAGAACAGGATAAACGATTTTTGGCACACGAGCGGTTGGCGTTGGCCAAAGCGTTGGTAGATGACATCAGCAACCTGCACTTTGGCCCGGAGGTCGGTGTGGGAAAGTGTAAGGACGATGCCCCTGTTGTGGCTATTTGGCTCTCCCGTGTCAACGCCATTGTGGAAGACCTGCGGCAGCTTCCCCGGAAAAATAGCGCAACGGCTCAGGTATTTCTGGCTGATGCGCGTCAAATTCCTGAAATACTTGAACCGGAGTCCGTCGATGCAGTGATTACTTCTCCACCAAATGGGAGAGAGCCTGCCCTGAGCTTGTCGAAGGGGCTGGGGTGAAAGGACCTGCGCCTTTCTTCTCTTCCTTGTTCTTCCGTCATTCCCGACCCGATCGGGAATCCGGAGTCGTGGCTTTTCACTACGCCACGGAAAAAACAAAGACGCCGGATTCCCGATTAAAGATGTCGGGAATGACAGGAGAGGGTATGTCGGGAATGACAGGAGGGAGAACGTCGGGAATATCGGTGATTCATCATGACATTATGTCGCCGGCCATTTGATGCCGAAGGAATTGATAGCTCTTCCGTCAAACAAGGGATGCGCGGCAGTGCCCGTGACACCGGGGTGCATTGCATGACAGCCACCAAAGCCGCAGGATGAAGAAAAAGGTTGCCTGATGGAACATGTTCTTCGATTCGTGATTGTGTTTTTGTGGTGCGTGTGTTTCGGGTTTTTTAGCGTCATGGGCTATTTGGATGACACCACGTCGACTGCCCCGGTCCTGACCGGCCTCCTGGTTGCTTTGGCCGTCTATTGCGCTCTCGAGTGGTCTACGAAGAAGGGGGAGAGATCATGGGGCAGCATCAGGAAGCGATTCCTGACGACGAACAGGCCCTGAGCAACTGACTCATCGCCGCTGAGTCCGGCCGGTTGATCGATCACGAACCCGGCCGGTTCACGTCAGGACGAGGGTCCGGGACAAAGCCGGTTCGATTCAACATCCGGACCTTGGGAAGCGTCTCTCTATCGAGGACAGCGGCTTTGTCCAGCAACCCGTTCTGAAACAAAATCCAGGCCGTCACGGCGTACACTTGGTGCGGCGTCAGGGATTGAGGCGCCACAAAGGGCATCGCTCGATAAATGTAATCGAACAGGGTCGTGGCATACGGCCAATAACTGCCGACCGTTTTCACAGGGTGAGCACTCGCCAGTGTCCCCTGCCCGCCAACCAACTTCGGGCTGGGACCTTCCACACCGGTCGCGCCGTGACAACCTGCGCAGTGCTTGGCATAGACGCGCTGACCTTCCTCTACCGTCCCACTGCCGGCCGGCAACCCTTCACCGCCGGGTGCAACGTCAATATCCCAGGCTTGAATCTCCTCCGGGGTTGCCACGCGCCCGAGGTGAAAGAGACCATTCTTTGATGCTGCCCACACGTCAGCCGGACCCACCGCTACCGTGACGAGGAGCACAAAAAGCAGGCTTTGCCCCCTCACCCTGACCCTCTCCCACCAGGGGAGAGGGGACTGTCGCTACGCTCATACCTGCACATTGCGCACGTTCCCCTCTTTGTCGATTTGCCAACTCTGGATGGCATTGTAATGATAATATGAATTGGTCCCCCGGACCTCCACCAACTCCTGACGCGTCGGTTGCCGGTACCCGGTCTCATCGATGCAGCGGCTTTGAAGAACGGCTTCCCCCCCGTCCCACCACCAATCGAGGCAAAACCTGGTGTGACATTTCGGCAAAATGGGTGCCTGCAACCGTGCGGTTCGCCAATTCTTTCCTCCATCCACGCTCACTTCCACTTTTTCGACCCGGCCACGCCCGCTCCACGCCAAACCCCGAATTTCAACGTAACCCGTCTTTTTCAATCGCTGCCCTCCGGAAGGAGTCGTGATCACGGATTTCGCTTCCACCTCAAATGTGAATTGACGCGCGGTCCCATCCGGCATCAGATCGGTGTATTTCGACGTTTCTTCACGAGTCATCACTGGCGAGGCAACGAGTTTCAGCCGTCGCAACCATTTAACACAGGTGCTCCCTTCATAACCCGGCACCAACAAACGCAAGGGATAGCCTTGCTCCGGACGAAGCGGTTCCCCGTTCTGGGCATAACATAACAAGGCTTCATCCAGGACCCGATTCAACGGGAGACTCCGCGTCATCGCTGCGGCATCGCTGCCTTCGGCCAACATCCACGTGGCTCCAGGGGCGAGACCCGCTTCCGACAGGACATTCGCCAGTCGAACGCCCGTCCACTCACTGGTGCTGGTCAGGCCATGGATCTCCTGCACAGTCTTGCCCTTCGGCCCCTTCCATTCCTTACCGCTGTTACCCGAACATTCGACAAAGGCAAGACGCGAGGTCGAGGGGAATCGTTTCAATTCGCCGATGGTAAAGAGCAACGGCCGTTCCACCAAGCCGTGAACCAGAAGCCGGTGCTTCGCGGGATCGATGAGGGGGACACCGTTATGGTGACGCTCAAAATGCAGGGCCGATGGTGTCACGATGCCGTGCAAGTCCTGTAAGGGCGTTCTCGACCGCTGTGGTTTGGTCAACCGCTTAGCACGTTCGAATGGTGAGCGTCGCCCATATTCCGTGGCCAAGGCTCCAGGAACCCGGGTGGGATCGCCGGAAACGTTCGCCGCATGGCCAAGAAAAGGCGCCAGCAGCACGTGCGCAGCGGCCACCCCGAACAATGACGTGGCACCTGTCAAGAACGCTCGACGCGTCGGTGGCTCTTTTGGTCGCGTCGTCACGGGGGTATCATGTGACAGGACTCCAAGCTCCCGTTCATCCGGCGTTAGCTTCTCGTTTTTGTCAGTCATCTTGTGGTTCTCCTGATGATTTGTTGCGCAACAGTATAAAGGAACCTATGATTTTTTGCTTGACTGCCCGTTCACGTCTTGGGTAAACCGGCTCTTAGAAGTTGGTAGGTCGGATTAGCGAAGCGTAATCCGACGGCCGTGCGAATTGTCGGGTTACGCCTGCGGCTAACCCGACCTACGGGACCTCGCTTGTAACAAAAACCCCTGGATTCCCCTCAGAAGTGACGTATGCCCTATCTGCCAATTGAAGAGTACGGATTGATCGGCAACATGCGAACGAGTGCCTTGGTCGGCGTGAACGGCTCGATCGATTGGTTCTGCTTTCCTCACTTCGATTCTCCAAGCGTGTTCGGCGCCATCCTGGATGACCGCAAAGGCGGTTGGTGGAAAATTGCATCAAAAGGCAATGAGGCCACGCAAAAACAATTCTATTGGCCGGACACGAACGTGCTCGTCACCAGGTTCCTCTCCGAGCAGGGCGTGGGACAGGTTGTTGACTTTATGCCAGTCAATCTCAAGGCCACTGAGGCCGGCTATAACGGTATCATTCGCCGCGTCCAAGCCATTCGCGGGAACATGACGTTTCGCTTGGAGTGTTTCCCCGCCTTCAATTACACTCGAGACTCCCACACGACGGTCCTCACCGCGGACGGCGCCTATTTCGAGGCCCCGGGGCTCAGTTTGTGGTTAGGATCGACTATCCCCTTGAAACAGGAAAACAACGGCGTTGTCGTCGAATTTGAGATACAGGAAGGTTACGAATTGGCATTTTCACTTCAAGAAGTGAGGCGAATCGACGCCTGCGGCAAGGCCCTCTCCGAAGACCAGGCCGATAAACTTTTCCGCCGGACCGTCACCTACTGGCGGCAATGGCTTTCCCGTTGTACCTATCGAGGTCGATGGCGCGAAATGGTGCAACGCTCGGCACTGACTCTTAAACTGCTGACGTTTGAGCCGACGGGAGCGATCGTCGCCTCTCCGACGTGCAGCCTTCCGGAAGACATCGGGGGAGAACGCAATTGGGACTATCGGTATACGTGGATCCGTGATGCAGCCTTTACGATCTACGCGCTCCTACGCATCGGGTTCACTGAGGAAGCGGAACAATTCATGCATTGGCTGGAAGCACGATGCCACGAACTGAATCCGGACGGGTCCTTACAAATCATGTATGGTATCGACGGCCGGCATCGATTGCATGAAGAAACCCTGTCTCACCTCGACGGGTATAAGGGCTCGCGTCCCGTCCGCGTCGGAAACGGCGCCTACAATCAACTGCAATTGGATATTTATGGCGAATTGCTGGATTCGGTCTATCTCTACAACAAATACGGCAGACCCATTTCTTACGACCTCTGGAGCCATTTGCGCCGGTTGGTGAACTGGGTATGCGACAACTGGACGCGAACTGATGAAGGGATTTGGGAAGTTCGCGGCAGCCAACAACATTTCCTGTATTCGAAACTCATGTGCTGGGTCGCCGTCGACCGGGGCTTGCGCCTCGCCGACAGGCGTTCGTTTCCCGCGGACCGTGACCGGTGGCTGAAAGTCCGCGATACCATTTATGAAGAAATCATGGAAAAAGGATGGAGTGAGACCAGAAAAGCCTTTGTGCAGCGGTACGGCAGCGACGCCTTGGACGCGGCCAACCTCATGATGCCCCTGGTCTTTTTTGTCTCGCCGACCGATCCCCGAATGCTCCAAACCCTGGAAGCAATTAACCAATCCCCGGAGAAAGGAGGCCTGGTTGCCAATGCCCTGGTGCACCGGTACAACGTCAACGAAACGGAGGATGGGCTGAAAGGCGAAGAAGGCACCTTCAACATCTGTACGTTCTGGTTGGTCGAAGCGCTCACCCGTGCCGGCCGGATCGATGAGGCCCGGCTCATGTTCGAGCAAATCCTCGGCTATGCCAATCACGTCGGACTCTACGCCGAAGAGACCGGACATCACGGCGAAGGTCTCGGTAACTTTCCCCAGGCGTTTACCCACCTGGCGTTGATCAGCGCCGCGTTCAACCTGGACCGGGCTTTGGGATCCCGGGGTTGACCGATTCCATCCGACTCCCGGAGAAGACAAAGATGACACAAGGAGAACCAGCAAGGCGCCGCGTTCCTTGCGACAACCCCGACAATGCAGAAATTATTTGTCTCCTCGAATTTGGTCGAAGTCGAGTCACTAAAAGACATCCTTGATCAAGCCGGCATCGAATCCTGGATCAAGAACCAACGAGGTTCTTCCTTGGCCGGTGAAGTCCCGTTTGCCGAAATCTTTCCCGAACTCTGGGTGTTGCATGACGCCGACTATGCCGCAGCTCAACAATTTCTGGAAAATTGGCGCACCGCCGGTCCTTATGAATCCACGGCCTGGACCTGTTCCCGTTGCGGAGAAGCGCACGCGAAAGACTTCACCTCGTGCTGGAATTGCGGAAGCGATCGCCCGATGCCGGCCTGATTCGCAGAAGACGCCCCTGAGTGAAGCTATTTTCATACCAATGACAGAAGGGAGCTTATTTTTATATCAATCTCAATACCGGTAACCGCCGCTCAGGTGTTTCTCCAAAGTCGAGGACAGACCGAGATGATTACGATAGACGGAGGAGCCCACGATTTCCTTATTGGCCGGAGCCAGTTCGCTGGCTCGTTTGAAATGAACCGTGGCTTCCGGGTGGTTGCCCAACTTGTGAAGGGTCAGAGCCAGATTGAAATGGGCTTCCGGTAATCCGGGGTCGGCCTGAATCGCCGATTCGAAACGACTTTTCGCCTCTTGCCAATTACCTGAATTATACTGCTGGATCCCTTCAAGGTTCTGCTGGGCCGCAGATGGGCTCGTCACCGGCAGGACGGCGAGTGGACCGGACGGCGTGACGCACCCTGTCACCATCAACAAGCATCCCAAGACGACCGCTGTTATTCCATGATGCATACGTTTTCCCCAATATTTCTTTTTCGGCTTTTCCCGCGTTGTACTAAAGGAACCTCTGATTAAGTGTGATAGCGGGATGCAGGGCAAGGCGTCCCGGAGCGAAACCCGAAGCGTATCATGGAGATAGGTGAGGGTTGAGCGAGGACACAACGCAGCCATGCGCCCGATAGTGCACTTAATCAGAGGTTCCTGAATTGTCTCACTAAGTGCGTACGAATAGCAATGAGATGACCGGATGGAATTCGCCTATGAAAATTTCAACTAAACCATAGAATTATCGGTTCTAATAAATTACAATGTTTCTTTCATTTGAATAGTGGAATAATCATTCCATCATCCGGATAATCTTTTACCCCCATAGGAGGAGTCACCAGATGAAACAAACTATTGGATTTCTCACGTTGCTGATCATCGCCGGTGGCCTCTGGCAGGCATCAGCTTACGCATCCGGTTCCTTTTCATCCGGCCAAGGCGTCAACGCCAGGAGCGCCTACGCCATGGGCAAGGCCCTCACGTTCCAGAAGCTCGTGTGCCCATCCTGTCCCCTCAAGGCGGCTGATTTGACCAAGGAGCGGGCCATGAGTCTGAAGAACAGCCTCGAAGCCCGTGACGCGGCTAGCAAACCGGGCACCCCGGATGATGAACACATTGCCGTCCTCTGTCCGGGAAGCCGTGCAACCGGTTGCGAAGGAAAGCCGGATGAACAGGAACTCGTCCACTATTACCTGAAGCGACGCTTCAAAATGTAAAGGAACCTCTGATTTACTGCACTATCGGGCGCATGGCTGCGTTGTGTCCTCGCTCA
>VYFB01000008.1 GCA_009842645.1 Nitrospira sp. SB0677_bin_15
GCCGTATCTTATGCGGCCAAGGAGAAGCGCCATAAGATGGCGCGGCTACAATAAAATTTGTCCATTCATTCAGGACTTTCTTCTTTCGCCTTGCTTGCGACACCGTTTGGGTTGGTGCTACCATTCTTTGTAGTCAAAGGAGAGCGTGATATGGCCAATGTGACGTTGTTAGTGTCCTCGACGTGTTCAGCTTGTCCTTCTGCCAAGAGCCTGTGGACGCAGTTGCGGGTGAAGCACAGCTTCAGTTACCGGGAAATTGATATCAGTACCCCTGATGGTCAGGAACTGGCCGACCGCCACGCGGTGCGAGCCGTTCCGGCCACGATTATCAATGGGCGACTCACCTTTGTCGGCGTGCCTTCACGGCAGAGCGCGGAAAAGGCGTTGAGTCAACGTCGGGGTTAACCCTTTAAGCACGCTGCCCGGCGTGATAGGTCCTCCCAATGAACACCGCCCTTCCGTTTGGGATGGATGAAGAGGATCTGGAACTTGAGCTTCCGGTCCTGCCCCCGCGTCAAGCCGCCGCTCCGCCCGACTGTCCGTTCTGTGGCGAGCCCATGACCTTTATCGATGCGGAATGGGGTTGCGCGGATTGTAACGGGGAACTGATCGGTCCGGAAACAGGGTAACGCGGGCGACGCTTCGTGTCTTTTTCCGTGGCGCGTTTTCCCGCGCGTCGAGTCTTTTCCTCTTCCTGCCATGCTCCACGTCGTTACGGGTCTCTTTCAGCCGGATCTGGAACAAGCCTTAGTCTCCGACCTTCGTTCGGTCACCACCCCGCCCTCGTCGCCGTGCCTGGTGCTCGTCCCCTCCGAGAGTTTACGCACGCAACTCAAGTGGGTCTTCTGTATTGAGAAGGGCCTGCCCCTTTTCAACGTTCATCTTCTGACGTTCCACCAGTTGGCTGCGCGGTTGTTGGAAGAACAAGGACGGCAGGTTGAGGTCCGACTGCGGGGCGAGTCCTTTTTCCGGGAATGGGTACATCAACGGCTGCGCCGGCGCGACGCGGATTTCACCGGACTCAACGAACTGGCCTCGATGCCCGGCGGATGGGCTGCCCTCTGGGCCACGCTCAAGGATCTCAAGGACGCGAGAGTGGACGCCGGCGCGGTGCTGGAGGCGTTCGATCAAAGTCCGTTCTCAGCGGATCGCAGGCTGCAAGCCGTGATCCGCTTGTACCGGACCTGGTGTGAGGACCAGGACCATCATTCATTGTATGACCATGACGACCTCGCGGTGTTGGCGCTCGACCTGATCTCCACTTCACCGTGGCTTCGTCAACAGGCTCATATTTTTTATTATGGATTTTATGATCTGACCCAAGGGCAACTCGATCTCTTTCAAACGATCGTCAGGCAATACCCCGCCACGTTGTATTTTCCGTTACTCGATCAACATCCTGCTTTTCGCTTTGCCCAGCAGTTCTTCGATCAGCGCGTCCGCGGACTCGCCACGGGAACGATTGAACACAAGGTCGAGACCACGTCTCCGTTTCGAGATCTGTTCGATCCTTCACGGGAGTCCGGGTCCCAAAAGGTCAACGTGCCTGAGGTGCCGATTGCGGATAATGCCGGTGCGAGTGGAGACGGGACTCGTCACGCAGGAACCGGCCTGGCGCGAGAGTCCTGTCGTCTTATCACGGTTTCCGGCGCGAACGATGAGATTGAGGTGGTGGCCAAAGAGATCCTGGCCTTGGCGCACGAGCGGCGAATTCCGTTTCACGACGTCGGCGTGGTGGGGCGGACGTTGAACGGATATGAAGACGTACTGCCTCGCGTCTTTTCGGCACACGGCATTCCCTTTCAGGCGACCCTGCGCCGGCCCCTGAGTCAGTATCCGTTTTCCCAAATCCTGCTGCGCCTTCTTGGGCTTCATCTTCCCAATTCCGACCGGAACGCGACCTTTGACGTGTTGCATTCTCCGTTCGTGAATTGGCAGAACTTCTGCCCGGATCTTGCGACCCCGCGTCCCGGTGTGTGGGAACAGTTGACCCGGGAAGTCGGGATTGAGCAGGGTCCGCAGGAACGGGAGCGATTGGTCCCGTTTTTTGAAACCGGGGTGCCGATGCCACATAAGCGAAGACGGGGCGAGGAGACGATACCCGGTGAAGAAGTTCGTAACTTTTGGCACGCGCTGGAGCGATTAACCCAGCTCCTGGAAAAATTTCCTGAAGAAGCGGGTTGGGACGTTTTCACGGACCAGGCCTTGGCCCTCATGGACCGAGTCCTGATAAAGCCGTCATCGGATTTGGGCGTCCACGCCCCTCAGACAGCCCCTGAAGCGGAGAGGACGGCCGGGGTGTATCAAGCGATCCTGGAGTGTTTTGCAGAGATCCGGGCGCTCACGGACGTCAGCGGGCCGGTCGGGTATGCGGAGTTTCACTCCACGCTGACGCGGTTTATGGAAGAACGGCTCGCGCGGAATTCTTCGCAAGCGGAGAACGGGGTGCGGGTGGTCGATGCCATGGCAGCCAGGGGATTGTCCTTTCGCTACCTGTTTGTGATCGGGCTGACGGATCACGTCTTTCCCCGGCATATTCGAGAGGACGGGTTTTTCCGGGATTCGGCGCGCCGGTTTTTGGACGTCAATTTGGGGTTCAAGATCCAGGAAAAAACCAGGGGGTACGACGAGGAAAAATTACTGTTCTACTTGTTGATGCACGCGGCGAAGGAGGGCATCACCCTGCTGGCTCAACGATCGGACGAGGAAGGCCGGACAACCATTCCGTCCTGGTACCTCCAGGAAGTGGAACGCTGCGTGCCGGGGCTTGCTGCCGTGGACGTGACCAGGTCAACGCTTCACAAACCCCAGGCGACTCCATACGCCGACGAGGCGCGATGGACGCCGCGCGAGCGGCTCATCCGGCACGTGCTGCAACGCCATGAGCCAGTCCGGGCCACGGCGGGGAAACCGGCGTGGTGGCAAATGCTGGAAAACGGGCTGGCAGCACTCCACGAACAGGAGAGCGACCGGCCACGCCTGAATGCCTACGACGGTGTGACCGGGCCACTGCCGGAATATTGGAAGGGTCTGGCTCTGTCGGCGACCAGCCTTCAACGCTATGCCACCTGTCCCTTTCAATATTTTGTACAGAACGTATTGGGTCTTCACGTGTCGAGGCCAACGTCTCGAAGCCAGGGCTTGGGGGCGTTGGAAGTGGGTACGCTGCTCCACGAGATTTTAGGAAAGTGGTACGACCGGTTGGAACGGCGCGGGTGGTTTGCCGGGCATGCCCCTCCTGACTGCAAGCCGCTGGGCATCCTGAAGCAGGTGGCGGAGACGGCGTTCCGCGAGTTTGAACAACAAAACCCGGTCGGACCCGCGCTCTTGTGGGAGATGCAACAGGAACAGATTGTGACGATGCTCGAACGGATTTTTGAGCAGGACACGCTGGAACTGGGAAACGAATGGCGCCCGATACTGTTTGAGGAGCCCGTGAAAGGGGAGATGCCGGTAAGGGGTGCGAAAGGGACAACGTCGCTTTCCATGACCGGCCAACTCGACCGGGTGGATTGGTCGTCCTCCCTGCGCCGGTATCGAATCATTGATTACAAATTTACCGGCAGCAGCGTGATGACGGATCAGGCGTTGGCCAAAGCGGTCGTGCAGGGAACTCGCCTGCAACCGCTGCTCTATATGGAATTGGCCGGGCAAGGAATACCCTCATTGTTGGAGCAAAAGCTCGGGCTGGGTAAGGACGGGGAGGCCACTGTAGAGGGCGGCCTCTGTGCCGCCCCGGCCTGTGAAGGCGTCTGGTTTTACGTCGTGGCGCCTGGGGACCTTCCGGAGGAACAAGGGTTTGCTCCCGTGGCCTTTACAGCGGAAACGCGGGCAGACGTGGCCCCGCAAATTGAGACGTTGATGACTACGCTGGTCGAAGGAATCCGGCAAGGAAAGTTCTTCATCATGCCGGGACGGCATTGCGATTGGTGCGACGCGCGAGCGGTGTGTCACCGGACCCATCCGGCAAGCGCCCGGCGCGCGCGGGAGGATTACAAGCAGATCCGGGCGCATCGAAACGTTCGCCGGCAGCAGCCCCCGAAGCCGCCCGCCAAACCCGTCAAAAAAGATGATGCTTCATGAAGACGGCAAAATCGTGAAAGAGAATCTTCCTGACAGCCACGCGCGTCACAGCGCCGTCGCGGCTTCGGGGTCCAACGTCGTGGTGACCGCGGGGGCGGGCACGGGCAAGACCTCGCTGCTCATTGATCGCATCCTCCACCTGTTGACCCGGGGGCACGACCGGCTGGCATTGACGCAGATTGTCGCCGTCACCTTTACCAACAAGGCGGCCAGTGAGTTGAAGCTGCGGATGCGGCACCGTCTGCGGCTCATGAAGGCACTCACCACGGGCCGGTCTCCCGGAAATGAACTCCACGATTACGAAATCCGGTCGATCCGGACGCTTCAAGAAGCCTCGGGTCTGACCAACGAAGAATTGGCGGCAGTGAGCGACGAGGCCATGCGTGAAGTGGAGCGGGCGCACATTGAAACCATTCACAGTTTTGCCGGCCATCTCTTGCGACTCTATCCCGTGGAAGCCGGCGTGGATCCGTCGTTTCAAGAAGACGACGGCACGCGATTTCATGAGCATTTCAATCACGAGTGGGACCAGTGGTTACAGCGTGAATTGGACGCGAACGGGCGCCGGCATGACGCTTGGCGCCGGGTTCTGGTGCGCTACGATCCGGACGACGTCAAGCAACTCGCACAGGCCTTGACGGATGAATTGATTCCCACGTCCGGAATCCGTACCTCACAACCGGCGATCACGCCGCACCTGCGATCCTGGCTGGCAACGTTACGCGACCGCGGCCACCTGTTGCGGGAGCGGTATCACGGTACCCTGAAGATCAACCGTCTGCTCGATGCCGCCGTCGCGTTGTTAGCGGACGTGGAAATGAACGGCATGCTGCGGCCGCACGATACCGGTGAGGCTGTCGTGCTTCAACAGACGATTCCAACGAAGACGAAAGCCTGGACTGACGAGGACTATGAAGAAGCCAAGGGGTTGCTCAAGGTTGCCCAGACGATTGCACGGTCGGGTTCGGAATCATTATGGGACGCGGTGCAACTCCTGTCCCCGTTTGTGGCTCATTGCCGGTCCTCGTTTGTGGAAAAGGGGCTGGTGTCGTTTAACGGATTGCTCGCGCGGGCGCGGGACCTGCTGCGGGACCACCCGCGCGTGCGCGCCGAATTGAAAGAGCAGTACCAGGCGATTATCGTCGATGAATTTCAGGATACCGACCCGGTCCAATACGAGATCATCCTGTTTTTGGCCGAAGCCGCGGGCTCCGAAGCCCGGGAATGGCATCGCGTGCAACCGGCGCCGGGCAAATTGTTTATCGTGGGCGATCCCAAGCAATCCATTTATGCGTTTCGGCGGGCGGATATTGAAGCCTACGATACCGTTGTCCGCGACCACGTCCTGTCGCCGGCAGCCAAAGGTGAGCGATATGCTTTGCAGGGAAATTTTCGGACCCATGCCCACTTGCTTGATTCCGTGAATCGCTGTTGCGCGAATGTATTTCCGTCCGTTTCCGTCGAAGGGTTGCAACCTCCGTACGAACCGCTCCTGCCCGTGCCGTCGGACTCGCTGCCCTTGCTTCACGAACGGATGGAACTCCGTCTCGTCACCCTGACGCAGGAAGACGCAGACGCGGAGACGTCCGGGCGGGCGGAAGCGGATGCCCTGGCGCGTTGGTTGCGGGATGACGTTCTGGAAAAAGAATCCCTGATCGTGGGTGGACGTGCGGTGCCCATCCAGCCGCGCCACGTGGCAGTCCTGTTCCGGACGTTCGCCCACCTGCGAATCTGCCTGGAAGCGTTTCGGCGGTATCACCTGCCTTGCCTGGCCGACGGAGAGAAACATTTTTATGAACGGCAGGAAGTGCTTGATTGCAGTCTGGTGTGGCGCACCCTGATGGATCCCCGTGATGAACTGGCCGCGGTCGGGGTATTGCGATCTCCCTACGGCGGCTGCTCCGACGTGGAGATCGAGTCCATCGTGCAACGAGGCTTCATGGATGATTGGGCAGACGAGTCGTCCCTCACGCATCTGCCGCCGATCTTTACGATCCTCCGTTCATTGCACGCGGAGGTCCGGACGCTTCCGGTTCCGGAAGCGATCCAGTACGTGTTCCAGGCGCTGCCTTTGGCGGAATTGGCCGCGGCGTCCGTCGACGGCGAACATGCCCTGGCCAACGTACTCAAACTCCGGGACGTGATGTTGGCATTGGCCATGCGGTCCGGGTTGACGCTTCGGGAAGTCGTTCGCCAAATGGAACAGTGGGTGGATGACCCGCCGAATGAAGGAGAACGACCTCTTGTGGAAGAAGGGCTCACGTCTCAGGGTCCGGGTGGCGCAATCCGGTTGTTGACCATCCACAAGGCCAAAGGGCTGGAATTCCCCATGGTAGTCGTCGCGGGCCTGCACCGGGACGTGGATAATCGTAAAGCCTCGGTCTTGGCATCGCACGACTGGCTGACCAACACCATCGGTCTCCGGCTCGGCCAGACCGCCGACCTTGGAGGCGTTTTTCTCGAAACCAAAGTCGCCGAACGAGAGCGAGCCGAACAAGTGCGGTTGCTCTACGTGGCCATGACGCGCGCGCAACGGCGTCTCGTGTTGTCCGCGGCGCTTCACGGACAAGGGGCGACCAGGAAGGGCACGCTGCTGTCGTTCATCGCGCGCGGCCTGGACCTGGACGTGCAGGGCATAGTCGAGGCGGCACAAGAACGGTCCCAATGCGACCATCTGGTGGGGAACGTGGCTGTGACCACGACCGTCGTGCCGCCCCCTCAACCCGTGAAGCCTGTCCTGAGCAGAGTTGAAGGAAAACCCCGTCCCGCTTCCCCCACGTGGAAAGCGACCATGCCGGATGGTGCGGAGCACCAGCGCCAGTGGGATATATGGTTTAAGCAAAGGGAGGCAGTTGCAAAGACTCCGCTGTTTCTCTCCGCGACGCGGCCCCTGACAACAGGCGACGTGGCGTTGCCGAAGTCCTCCGCACTTTTGGAAAAGGTCTCCGGGCAATCCGAAAAACAATCCATGGCCCACAGGCGCAAGAAGGCGGCATCGCAGCCCGGCTCGTCAGATCGAAGCGCAATCGTAGGGACGTTGGCCCATCGTGTGTTGCACGACTGGGATTTTTCCGCTGATCCGGCCACAATGCCGACGTGGATTGAAACCTGCTGCAATACGTATCTTTCCCAGGAATGGGTCCCGGAGTCCGGCGACGTGTGTGTGGAATTGCAGGAGATCTTCGCACACTTCGTCGAGTCCGAACCGTATGCCGTGCTCCGGCAGGCTGACATCCTGGGCCGAGAGATTCCCTTCGCCGTTCCCTGGGAGAACGCAGAGGCGGAGACGGAACAGGTTCCGCCCAGCGTGATGGAAGGAGTGATCGACGTCATGTATCGCCGCGACCAACAGCTTTGGATTGCCGACTACAAGACGCACCGGGTAGAGCCTCATTCCGTGGAGCAGGTCGTGCAGGAGTCCCGCGCACAGATGAAGGTCTATCGTCGAGCAGCCGAGTCAGCCTTGGCCCAGAGTCCCGTCCGGACACAACTCATCTTTTTACGGAGTGGACTCAGCATCGAGGTTTGAGTAGGATAGATGAATCTCCCTCTCCCCTGGCGGGAGAGGGCTGGGGTGAGGGGGACGTAGCGAACAAATCTCTCCCTTCAAACACCTGAGAAAAGGAGAACGTTCATGCCACTGAGCAATTGGACAATAGGATGCCTCATATGCAGTCTCATCTTCATCGGGGCGTGCAGCAGTACGGGTAAAGTGAAAGCCACAGCCTTGAATGCCCCCGGCGGGAGCAACCCCGAAGCGGCGTCGGCCGTGAAAGCAGGCAATGAGGCCTTTGCCGCCGGGAAATGGTCCGTGGCCAAGCAGCAGTACGAAAAAGCCATCAGCGTCCAGGAGACTTTGGCGGAGGCGCATTACAATCTGGCCCTGACCCTGGATCGCATGGGCCAGCGAAAACAAGCCGAGGAACACTATACCCAGGCCGCGAATTTCGCTCCCGGCCATCAGGTCATTTGGAATTCCCGGATCTACCGCCGGTATGGCGACGTCACGCCAGCCGGAGGCGGCGGAACCTTACCCGGAGTCCCGGGCCTTGGCGGGCTCGGCGGAATCGGCGGCGGCGGTAGACCAGGCGGAGCACCCCCAGGCGGATTTTAGCTTGCCCCTCTTTTGTAAGGAGGGGCAAAGGGCGGTAGAGGCTTCAATTTCTACCCGACTTATGCGCGGGTCTTGCTTGCGCTCTGTAGCCCACCACCAGCATCGTCAATCCGAGAAGAATCATGGGAATGCTCAAGAGTTGTCCCATGGTCAGGGAGCCCAGCACGAATCCCAGGTGGGCGTCCGGTTCTCGAAACAATTCCACGAAACTGCGGGAGACGCCGTAGCCGGCAATAAAGCTCCAGAAGACCGTGCCGGGGGGCGTGGCCTTTCTTCCCAGGAACCAGAGAATTCCGAACAGGATGATCCCTTCCAGCGCCGCCTCGTAGAGTTGTGAGGGATGGCGACAGGCTGACCCACCTCTCGGGAAGACCATGCACCAGGAAACATCCGTAGGTCGTCCGTATAACTCTCCGTTGATAAAATTCCCCATGCGCCCCAAGCCCAACCCGATCGGCGCAGCCTGTGCCGCCAAGTCCGCAATCGTGTACGGGGCGAATCCTTTTTTATAACAGAAGAGCCAGAGCGCGAGACACGTGCCGAGCAACCCGCCGTGGAAGGACATCCCGCCTTCCCACACGAACAGAATTTTCAGGGGGTTCTCCAGGTAGTAGGCCGTATTGTAAAAGAGGGTATAGCCCAACCGTCCCCCAAGAAACACGCCAAACGCGGCAAACACGATCAGGTCGGACAACTGATTCGCGTGTAATGGGACGTTTCGGCCGGCGGCGCGATGCTTGATCAGAAAGTACGCCGCCAGCAGGCCCAGCAGGTACATCAGCCCGTACCAACGAAATTGCAGCGGTCCCAATCGAAAGAAAACCGGATCGATCTCAGGGAAGGAGAGGGACGCCCACAACGGAGGGATGAAAGAGTTCAACACGGATATCCAGTCGAAAGGATCGCCCTGACCACAGATTGGACCAAGTGCGCCTCCATCCTAGGGAGGCATGGCCGGTTTTTCAAGGGACGGCACTCTGTCATACTGCTTCTCCCTTTGTCATTCTGAGCCGAAGGCGAAGAATCTCGTCTTTCAACAACGAATTAATGGAAAAGCAGATCCTTCGCGTTGCTCAGGATGACACCCCCATTTGAGCATTTGCCTCAGTGGTTGGTGACAGGGTAGAGTTTGCGGGACCCACGTTGCGACTGGCTCAGGATACACAGATTATCCCCCCCGTTCGCCCTGAGCGTAACGGAGTGGAGTCGAAGGGGGCGTTCTTCGACCTCGCTGTCGCTACGCTCAGAACGAACGGGGGGGCCGTCGGTTCTGAGCTTGTCGAAGGGAAGGAGCAAAAATGAGCGACGAATCTCCAAGACACGAGAGTCCGGGAAATGCGGCGGCCCAGGATGCCGTGTTGCCCGGCGTGAAGCACGTGATCGCGGTGGCGAGTGGCAAAGGCGGAGTGGGGAAATCCACGGTTTCCGCCAATTTGTCCGTGGCATTGGCACAGACCGGCGTCAAAGTCGGCCTGATGGATGCGGATATTTATGGCCCGAACATTCCCATGATGATGGGCGTGCCGGAGCCACCGGAGAAAGAGGGGGACAAAATCAAGCCGGCCGAAGCGCATGGTGTCAAGGTCATGTCCATGGGATTTTTTGTGCCGGAAGAAACCGCCATCGTGTGGCGGGGGCCCATGGTGCATACGGCCATCCAGCAGTTCTTTCGTGACGTGCTGTGGGGCGACTTGGACTACCTGCTGGTGGATTTGCCGCCCGGGACGGGCGATGCCCAGCTCAGTCTCTCGCAAATCGTTCCCTTGACCGGCGTCGTGACGGTGACGACCCCGCAGGAAGTGGCATTGTACGACGTGCGCAAGGGGCTGATGATGTTCAAGAAAGTCAACGTGCCCCTCCTGGGCGTGATTGAGAACATGAGTTTTTTTGTCTGCGGGCATTGCGGAGAACGGACTGAGATCTTCTCGTTTGCGGGCGGGGAACGTGCGGCACAGAAGTTTGAGATTCCCTTCCTAGGTCGCATTCCCTTGGACCCTGTAATCCGCGAGGGTGGAGACGCGGGCAAGCCGATTGTCGCGGCGGACCCGAAGTCTCCGCTCACCCTGGCGTTCCAGGGGGTAGCGGGAGCGTTGCAAACCCGCGTGGAGGAACTGACCAGTGAAGCAACAGGAGCAACCCTGAGCGACATGGTTAAAAAATTGAAAGAACCCATGACATAACAAGAGATAGGCTTACCCTCTTCCTGTAAGAAGAAAGCTGGTCAGTTCAAATTACCCTCTCCCCGTCGTGGGAGAGGGCTAGGGTGAGGGGGCCTATGTTGAATCGCTGGAGGACAGCAATGGCAGAAATGGTCAAAGTGGCAAATACGGATGAGGTGAAACCCGGAGAAGGCATAGTCGCCGAAGTCGAGAGCAAAGAGATAGCCCTCTTTAACGTCGATGGTACATTTTATGCCATCGACAATACCTGTGTGCATCGCGCGGGGCCGTTAGGTGAGGGGGAGTTGATCGGCGAGGTGGTCACCTGTCCCTGGCACGGTTGGGAATACAACGTGAAAACCGGGGCCTGTATCACGAATCCATCCGCCTGCGTGGTCCGTTTCCCCGTGGCGGTGGAAGGGAACGAAGTCAAGGTCGACCTGGAACCGTCTGCACCAGCTTGAGTCCCCATCACTCCCCCCTTGAGGGGGAGTCGGGGAGCCAAGGGCGAACCGGTGGGGGGCATTTCCATCGACAGCCGGTATAACCATAATCGAGTAAAACCATGAAAAGCAAAATGATCAACAAAACGTCCCGGCTTAGTCAGCGGGAGCCCATCCGGTTGCAGCGTCGTCCTCCCAGCTTGGCCAACCTGGATATGACGAAGCACGTTGGCCGGAAGGCGTACGAAACCAAGCTCGCCAAGCTTCAGGTTCACTTGAAGGAACTCTCCCTGGCCTACCAGTCCCAGCGACGACGTGGCGTGATCGTGCTGGAAGGATGGGACGCCGCAGGCAAGGGCGGCCTCATTCGGCGGATACACTGGCCGCTCGACCCTCGCGGTCTGAAAGTCTGGCCGATCTCCGCACCGACTCAGGAGGAACTGGACCATCACTACCTGTACCGCTTCTGGACACGTATGCCGCGGTCCGGGCTACTCGTTGTGTTCGACCGGTCCTGGTATGGCCGGGTGCTGGTGGAACGGGTCGAAGGCTACGCCACGCAGGCCGAATGGCAGCGTGCGTATGCGGAAATCAATGAGTTCGAGCGTATGCTCGACGACGACGGCGTCCGTCTCATCAAGATCTTTCTGCACATCACACCCGAAGAGCAACTCGCACGGTTCCGGGCGCGTTTCAACGACCCGCTCAAACGCTGGAAACTTTCAGCGGAAGATTTCCGCAACCGGGCCCGCTGGGCTGAATATGAGGTGGCGATTGAAGAGATGTTCCAAAAAACCTCGACCATCCGCCGTCCGTGGACCGTGATCCCGGGTAACAGCAAGCATTACGCCAGGCTTGCCGCCATCGAAGCGATCATCAAAGGGCTGGCGGAGGGAGTGGACGTGGTCCAGCCCAGACTCGACCCCACGTTCGAGCAGAGAGCCCGTAAGATCCTCGGTATCGATCAGCCTTCCGGACGAAAAACGCGCTAGCGTCCCCCTCGCGTCGGTCGAGTCGTTACGCACGTTCGCGTTCGAGGGCGCAGGTCGGATCAGGATCGCGTCATCCGACGCGGTGCCCCAGGCCACGGCATCGGAATCATCGCCGAAGCCGTCAACGCATTTCTTTTGCCAACTGCCTCAGATTGGTCACCCGGACACGTTCGGCAAGAGGGTAGGTCGTGTCCCCCGGGCAAACGTTGTCTTTCCGCATTGGCATGGTCCCAGTATTCCCACCATGGGATGACTTCGAAAACATTCTCCAATTCGCTGCAGAAACATGGTCCGCTTCATCCGATCAACCCTGAAAATTTAAAATTGTATTTTAAATTTTCAGGGTTTCCGATAGTTTGCCAAGGGCTCCCGGTCAGCCTGCTCGGATGCTGGCGAATCGACGCATAAAACAATCCCCGCCGTGGATCGTGATTCCGGCCAACTGCAAGCCGTACGCCAAACTCGCCGCGATCATCGCCATCGTCAAATGTCTGTCTAACGGCGTGGACCTATCCCAGTCCAAGGAGAGGGAGTTTGGGATAATTCATCATTCCACGCCTTTCAATTTCCCCGTCACGAATTTGTGGAGTGTGCTGGAGATGAGGGTTTGGTAGGGCAGCCCTTCCTTTGCTGCTTTTTTTTGAAGGGTTTCCAAATCGCGTGAGGAGATTCGAATGTTGATGCGCTTGTCCTTCTGCAGGAAATCATGGGCCGCCTCTTTCAATTGACGTTTTTCCTGTTTGAAATTGGTGAGGCTTGTGAATTCCCCGCGTTCAAAATCCTGGAGGATCTTCACTTCTTCTTCGTCTAATTTGAGGGAGTTTTTCATCGGAGGTACTCCTTTGTCGCTTTCCTGCTCGGGATGATGGTTTTGAGGAATCGTGTTCCTTTCTGCTTCACGTATGGGACCAAATGCACGTACCCTTCTACGTTCAGCACGATGATCCTCTGATTCGGATAGCGGGATTCATTGGGATGCCTGATAATATCCAGGACGTCGCCATTCTGAACGTGAAAGACAACGTCTTCAAAACTAATGCCTCGTGTCCTTTCAAGAAAGGCATCCTTTTCGTCGTCCCAGTCAAATTCATGCATGAATGGAACCGTCTCATGTTGTGTGCCTTTTGTCAACAAATCATGAAACTATGTCAACCTCACGTCGGTCATGCGAAGCAGAATCCGACGGGCCGTCTTGATATCAGCTTTGGCGCGGTACGAGGTGAAGAATTCCGCGGTCTTCATGGCGGAGACTTTCTCGGCAACTGCTGTTGCCACGAACTGATTGATGCTGATGCCGTCTTCTTTGCTGATCTCCGCGACGGCCGCTTTCAGAGACGCGGGTAGCCGCAACGGGTAGGTTACGGTTTGTTTTTTCATAACGTTATTCTTTGCTTCACCTGCACCCTCACCCCGGCCCTCTCCCATCAAGGGAGAGGGAGTTTGAGGACAATCCGTTACTCCACGTTTTTCAATTTCCCCGTTACGAATTTGCGGAGTGTGCTGGAGATGAGGGTTTGGTAGGGCATCCCTTCCTTTGCCGTTTTCTTTTGCAGGCAGGTCAAATCGCGTGACGAAATCCGGATGTTGATACGCTTGTCCTTTTGCAGGAAGTCGTGGGCAGTGATGATGAATGTTGGAAATTTTACAAAATGTAAGAAATTGTACATTTTGTAAAGTTTTTAAAAATATTTACAAATTGTACAAAATGTAAAATTTGTTACGAATTG
>VYFB01000060.1:0-13474 GCA_009842645.1 Nitrospira sp. SB0677_bin_15
GCTTTTCCTCATGATGCCATCTTAGATAAATCTCGTTATCTAGGACAGCCCCAAAAACATTTATTATCATCATCGTATCCGTTCTTCTGATGGGCGCATGGAATGCCCAAAATGCACATGCCATCACAAGAGCAGAGATTCTCGAAGGGTACAAAACCGAATTGAAGCCGGCTTACAATGACCCTTCTCTTAGCCCTGCGGTCACCGCCATCTGTCAATTAATAGCCAGACGTCTTCACCCAATCTTGCCGGATACCTCTCAGTTGGATTACGACCTTGACGAAAAGCAGAACCAGTACTTTAAAAAGATAGCTATACAGCTCGATTTGGACAAACAAACAAGAGGGTTTGTCGCATGGCGCATTTTCAGAGATGCCTGCAAGGCCGAAGTCGGCTATTACAATAGGACTACTTGGAGTGAAGCCCCTACAGAACAACTAAAAGCGCGTTATCGAGTATACCGAGCATGTAAATCTGAAATCGTCCCTAAAGGCAGATCCGAGTTTTATTATGATGAAGAGATATATAAAGTTTGCGGTCCAAAACCTCGATGGTACGAATTATTCTATCACCTCCAGGGTATGGATTCTTCCAAATAGATTCCCCGCGCGTGGGGGAATCTACTAGATCATACTCTCCGTGCTACGAGTCAAGTGCCACATTCGAGTATAGCCTACTGGCCCGGCGACCTTATTGCATAATGTCGCATAAGAAGTATTATGTCAAATTATAATTCTTCATGAGGGCCGATGTATCGAGGGTTCGGTTCCATTCACCAAACGGACGATATTCCCCTTATGTTTGCCTATGACAAAGATACTCAGCAAAAGGCTGAAGATCAAAAATTGAAGATCAAAGGTCATGAACCAGCCGATTAACGGCAAGGTTGCAAAGGCCATGATCGCGCCTCCTGAGGAATATTTCCAGAGTCCGACGGTAACAGCCCAAATTCCTACCAGAATGAGTCCCATGGGAAAATGAATCCCCAGAATCCCGCCTAAGCCCGTGGCAACGCCTTTTCCTCCGTGAAATCTCAGAAAAACCGGAAAAAGGTGTCCCAGCACTACAGAGAGTACGGCCAACAGGGCCCACAGGTTCGGGATCAGCCCTAAACTGCCAAACCACCCAACCAGCCACCCTTTTCCCAAGTCACCGGCTAACGTGAGGATGCCGACTTTTTTCCCGCATACGCGCAGCACGTTCGTAAAGCCGATGTTTCGACTGCCTGCTTGCTTGGGGTCCGGCGCGCCGAACAGACGTGAAAACACGAGTCCGAATGGGATTGAGCCAAGCAGGTAGGCTCCGAGGCAGGAAAGCGACCCGAGAATTTCAGGGGACATGGCCGATGCGGACGCTATGCGTGCCACCCTTTTTTGGAAAACCCGGCCCAGGCCTCTAAAATGTACTGTCCGCCGGAGATAAGGGAAAAGATCAGGGCTACCTGAAGAGTCAGGGTTCCAATAAAATGCAGGTTTAGGGTGGACATGGCAACCGCTCCTTCGAGGGTCAAAATGATGATCCCAATAATTTGGAGTACGACTTTATATTTCCCCAATGTCCCCGCTGCAATGATGATGCCTCGACTTGCCGAAACAAATCGGATTCCGGTCACAGCCAAGTCTCGTACAATCAGGGCAATGGCCAGCCAAGCTGCAACCCGTTGAAATTGCACGAGTAACACCAGCCCGGAAATCACCAGAAATTTATCGGCTATAGGGTCGAACAGCCTGCCAATTTTGGTGACTTGCCCGCGTCGCCGTGCAATATATCCATCCAGCCAGTCCGTCAGAGCTGCCAGGCCGAAGATCGCCGCAGCCCACGTGGACCGTACTGCCGTGGGTGTTGAAAAGAGACCGATATAGACAGGTACCAATAAGATTCGTAAAAATGTGAGCGTATTCGGCAGGTTGAATGTACGCTCAGCCCGGTCGTTCACGGGGCCGGATTTGTGCGGTGCTTTAGCGACGTGAACTGGTGACATGGTTAAAGTGTGACGCCTGAGCCCTTTCCCGCCACCTGACAAATTCCCTTTAATTCTTCAAGTAAAGCTTTCAATTTATTGAGTGGAACCATCGTTGCTCCGTCAGAGAGCGCGTTATCGGGATTCGGGTGGACTTCCATGAAAAACCCGTCACAGCCGGCTGCTGCCGCGGCGCGAGCCAAGGGGGCAATAAATTCACGCTGGCCGGATGAGTGCGTCCCCCCTCCTCCTGGTAACTGCACACTATGTGTGACATCGAATACCACGGGATACCCCAACCCCTTCAGGACCGGCAAGGCTCGCATGTCCACTGCTAAATTATTGTAGCCGAATGAGAACCCTCTTTCAGTGAGGACGATTCGACGAGTCCCGCTCTCTTCCAATTTTTTGACGACGTTGCTCATATCCCAAGGAGAAAGAAATTGCCCTTTCTTGACGTTGACGGTCTTGCCCGTTTCCGCCGCTGCTACCAGCAGGTCGGTCTGCCTGCACAAAAACGCCGGAATCTGCACTACGTCCACGACCTGCGCGGCTTGCCGGACTTCTTCAACACTATGAACGTCCGTCAGAACGGGGACTTGGACCCGTTCCTTCACTTTTTGGAGGATGGCCAGGCCTTCCTGGATGCCGGGTCCCCGGTATGAAGTGATGGAACTGCGGTTCGCTTTATCATAGGATGATTTGAAGAGATAGGGAAATCCGGCCGACCGAGCGATCTCGGCCACTTGAAACGCCGTGTCCAGGACGATCTGTTCGTTCTCGATGACGCAGGGTCCCGCAATCAGGAAATGCGGATGCTCTCCTCCGCCGGTAAAACCTCCCAACGGAACATCCTGCAACATGGGGTCTTTTTCCATTAAAAGCCTTTGCGCAACACTCTCAAACTCTACCTCCCCTACCCCTCCTTACCCTTCGACTTCGCTCAGGGCAGGCAAAGGAGGGGAATTTTTCCAGCCCCCTCTCCCTTGACGGGAGAGGGTTGGGGTGAGGGTGAAACAAACTACCGGCCGAATTTGCGTTTCAGCGCCGCTTGGATGAACGATTGAAACACGGGATGCGGGACATGCGGTCGTGATCGGTATTCAGGATGAAATTGGGTGCCCAAAAACCAGGGATGATCTTGTAATTCGATGATTTCGACGAGGCGTCCATCCGGTGACGTACCACTCAGCACCAGGCCTTTTGCCGTCAAGGTCTCGCGGAAATCATTGTTGAATTCGTACCTGTGACGGTGTCGTTCCTGAATCTCCGTTGTCCCATAGATTCGGTGGGCCAGGGAACCTTCTCGCAGACGACAGGCGTAACTGCCGAGTCGCATGGAGCCGCCCTTGTCCTCCACTGTTCGCTGTTCCGGCAACAGGTCAATCACCTTGTAGGCTGTAGCCGAATCGAATTCGCCGCTGTTGGCCACTTCCAGTCCGGCAACGTGACGGGCAAACTCCATGACCGCACACTGCATGCCCAAACAGAGTCCCAGGAACGGAATACCTTTTTCCCTGGCGTAACGAATCGTTGTCACTTTGCCTTCGATTCCTCTTGTGCCAAATCCTCCCGGTATCAAAATCCCATCGGCGTCACTCAAGAATTGCTCAGGGGCACCTCGTTCAAGATCTTCCGATTCGATCAAGCGGACGTTGACTCCGGCATCATTGGGTAAACCACCGTGTACAATCGCCTCAGACAAACTTTTGTACGACTCCTTGAACGCCATGTATTTGCCGACCATCCCGATGGTCACTTCATGCGTCGGGCGCTTAAGTTTTTGGACCATGGCGTCCCAATCGCGCAGGTTGGGCGGACCGGATTCCAAGCGCAGGGACCGAACGATCAACTCATCGAGTCCTTCTTTTCGTAACACAATCGGCACTTCGTACACGGTATCGACGTTTTTCGCCGTGATGACCGCACCCTTGTCCACGTTGCAGAACAGGGCGATTTTATCCTTCAACGACGGCGCCAGGAACCGGTCGGTCCGGCACAGCAGGATATGGGGTTGGATACCGATTTCGCGGAGTTTGTTCACCGAATGTTGAGTGGGTTTGGTTTTCAACTCCCCTGCGGTTTCAATAAACGGCACCAGTGTCAGATGAATGTACAGGACGTTTTCGCGGCCCGCGTCGAACGGCATCTGCCGTATGGCTTCGAGAAAAGGCAGACTTTCGATGTCCCCGACCGTTCCCCCTATTTCCACAATCACCACGTCCGTGCCGTGCGCGACCCGGAGGATTGTCTGTTTAATCTCGTCGGTAATGTGTGGAACAACCTGCACCGTACTTCCCAGATATTCGCCCCGGCGCTCTTTCTTGATGACCGAGTCGTAAATCCGTCCCGTGGTGCAATTATTGTTTTGTGAAAGCGTGAGGTTGGTAAATCGTTCGTAGTGCCCGAGATCGAGATCAGTCTCGGCTCCGTCGTCCGTGACGTAGACTTCACCATGTTGATAGGGACTCATGGTGCCGGGATCGACGTTGATGTAGGGATCGAGCTTGAGAAAGGAAATGCGCAACCCCCGGCTTTCCAGGAGATGCCCGATGGAAGCCGAAGCCAATCCCTTCCCCAATGAGGACACCACGCCGCCGGTCACGAAAATGAATTTACCCATCGATGACTCTCATCATGATTGCTGGGTCGTTTTACTCGCCATCCCCCTCACCCCAACCCTCTCCCGCGGAGGGGAGAGGGGGTGAAGAGCACGTCCTCTCCCTTGATGGGAGAGGATAAAGATGAGGGTGCTGCCTTCGCCTGTTCCTTCCTCTTTCCCTCTCACCCCGGCCCTCTTCCTCCAGGGACGAGGGAGCAGGAGCGGATGAGTTCATCCCATGAAGCATTGGCTTGTTCCAAATCTTCTTCGGTATCGATTCGAAGTGAGGCATGGGTCGTCTCCCATACGTGAATGGGAATCCCATGTTCCAGCGCCCGTAACTGTTCGAGTTTTTCCGCCTCCTCTAATGTCCCGCTCGGCAATGAGGCCATTCGATTCAAGGTGTGTCTGCGAAAAATATACACTCCTAAATGGAGAGAGGCAAAGGGTGGGTTATCCCGGACGTGATCGCGCGCGTGTGGAATCGGGGCCCTGGAAAAATAGAGAGCCTTCCCTTTCCGGTCCGTGACCACTTTGACGACGGAGGGCTGCGCAAATTCATCCCGGCACGTGAGCGGGCGACGCAGGGTGCCCATTTCCGCGTCACCGGCAAGAAACGGATCGATGAGATCAATCAGCAGATTAGGCGACAAGAGGATTTCATCAGCCTGGAGGTTCACCACAATCTCACAGGGAAGCCGCCGGACCGCCTCTGCCACACGATCAGTCCCCGTGCGGCAGGGTGTGGTCACCATCAAGGAGCGGCCACCGAATTGTTCCACGCTTTCGTGTATGCGCGCGTCATCCGTCGCTACGAGCACCTGAGCAACTTTGGGAACGCGAACGGCTTGTTCATAGACGTGCTGAATCAAAGGTTTTCCCGCCAGGAGCGCCAATGGCTTGCCGGGAAATCTGGAGGATGCATGCCGGGCCGGAATGACGATCGTAACTTGAGGGCTATCCACCGGCATAACGAAGGGCCTCTTTCAATCGTGTTCTGGAAATGAACGGCGGCGCGATCTCCGGCGAGGTCACAGCGTGCCTCTCATGCGTGTCATTCAATGACTTTCCCGATGCGATTCCATCGAACCCATTCCATCACTGCCCCCTGCCCGTGCCAGGACCAATACACCAGGAACGCTCGCCCCTTGATTTTATGCTCTTGCACGTATCCCCAAAAACGGCTGTCCAGGCTTTGGTCCCGGTTGTCGCCCATGACGAAATACGAGTTCGGAGGAACCGTGACAGGCCCGAACGTATCACGAGGATTGATGCGACCATCAATCATGCCTGGGTCCACACGCTGGGTAAATGGCGCGTCCTGAAATCGTTCACCGTTAATGTAGACGATTTTTTCCTGAATCCGAATGGTGTCACCGGGCAGGCCGATAATACGTTTGATAAAATCCTTGTGCTCGTCTTCCGGGTACCGAAATACGATGATGTCTCCCCGCTTGGGTTTTTCAAACTCAAAGAGCATGGAGGAGGAATAGCAAGTGACCGGGAGCAACGCGACCTCAAATTCGCAATCCTGGGGAATCTGAAACCCGTACGCGAGTTTATTGACCAGGATATGATCGCCGATCTGCAAACTGGGAATCATGGATCCCGAGGGAATTTTGAACGCCTGCACGAGAAACACGCGAATGGTCAAAGCCAGAACCAACGCAATGATGATGGCTTCCGTATATTCCCGCCACACGGATTTGGTCCGCGTTGTCTCCGGCTGGTTTTCTTCATGGGAAGAGGAAAATTCGGGATCACCTGAGGAAGAATCCGGAGGCAGCACCGGCTTATATTCGGTCATGACTCATCCTTTACTTTCAAGAGCGCCAGAAAGGCCTCTTGTGGAACCTCCACTCGCCCCAGTTGCTTCATCCGCTTCTTGCCCTCTTTCTGTTTCTCCCACAGCTTGCGTTTTCGCGTGATGTCTCCACCGTAACACTTGGCGGTCACGTTCTTTTTGATGGCGGAAACCGTTTCGCGCGCAATCACGCGTTTGCCGATCGCGGCTTGAATCGCGACCTCGAACATTTGCTTCGGGATCAACTCCTTCATTTTTTCGACGAGTTGGCGCCCACGATGATAGGCTTTCTCCTTGTGCGTGATAAAAGACAGTGCGTCGATGGTTTCGCCGTTCAGCAACAGGTCGAGTTTCACTAAATCCGATTCCCGGTAGTCCATCAGTTCGTAATCCAATGAGGCGTAGCCTTGGGTGCGGGATTTCAACTTGTCGTAAAAATCCAGCACCATTTCGTTCAAGGGCAAGGCATAGACCAGCATGATTCGCGTTGTATCCAGATACTGTAAACTCTCCTGGACACCTCGGCGTTCCTGGCACAGGGCGAGAATATTTCCGGCATAGCGTTCCGGGGCAATCATCGTGGCCTTAATGAATGGTTCTTCCATCGTTTCAATGGCTTCAGGCTCCGGCAGTTTCGAAGGATTTTCAATGTCCAGCACCTCCCCGTCCAGCGTCCTGACCCGGTAAATCACGGTGGGAGCCGTGCTGATCAGGCTCAGTCCGTATTCGCGATGCAAGCGTTCACGAATAATTTCCATGTGCAGCAGGCCAAGGAATCCGCACCGGAAGCCAAAACCCAAGGCCAAGGACGTTTCCGGTTCATAGACAAACGAAGAATCATTCAAGCGGAGTTTGTCTAGCGAGTCCCGAAGGTTCTCATAATCCGCGTTGTCCATGGTATAGAGTCCGCAGAAGACCAGTGGCTTCACGTCACGATAACCGGGTAACGGTGTTGCCGTGGGCCGGTCGGCTTCGGTGATCGTGTCGCCGATTTTAGTGTCCGACACGTCTTTCATGCCGGCGACGACGTAGCCGACTGCGCCGGCCCTCAACGCCTTGGTCCTGGTACGCTTGGGAGAAAAAATGCCGACTTCCGAGACTTCAAACGTCCGCCCCGTGGACATGAGCCTGATTTTCATACCCGGTTTGACTACGCCGTCGAAGATACGAACCAGCACGATCGCTCCCTGGTAACTATCGAACCAAGAATCGAAAATCAGAGCCTTCAAGGAGGCATCCGGTGATCCCGCAGGTGACGGTACTTGCCGGACCATGGCATCCAACACGTCATCCACCCCGATCCCTTGCTTGGCGCTCACCAGGAGAGCATCGTCCACCGGCAGGCCCAGGACCTCCTCAATCTGGTGCTTGACGCCGTCGATATCCGCACTGGGCAGGTCGATCTTGTTGATAACGGGCAGGATCACGAGGTCGTTGGCCATGGCGAGATACACGTTGGCAATAGTCTGCGCTTCTACGCCTTGTGTGGCGTCCACCAACAACAAGGCGCCTTCACACGCAGCCAAACTGCGGGAGACCTCATAGGTAAAGTCCACGTGACCGGGAGTATCAATGAGGTTCAATTGATACGTGTGCCCGTCATGTGCCTTGTACGACGTGGTGACGGCGTGGGCCTTAATGGTAATCCCGCGTTCGCGTTCCAGGTCCATATCATCCAGGATCTGCTCACGAAACTCCCTGGGCGTGATCGCTCCCGTCAGTTCCAGCAAACGATCAGCCAAGGTGGATTTTCCGTGATCGATATGGGCGATAATGGAAAAATTGCGGATAGAGGAGAGTGTGTTCATTGCAAATGCACAATTTATTGATTCTATTAAGGTTTCTTCGTCTTGTCAAAGAAAGAATGCATTCCTATAATCCTGTTGCCGGTCGCGGCAGCCTACCCTTTGTCTGTTTCGCTTGGGGTGAAACCAGCCATGATCTGTTATTCCGAGCGTAGCGAGGAATCTCTCACTGAACAACTGCGTGCCTCAACTACGAGATCCTTCGCTTCGCTCAGGATGACAACTCGGTTCTCTTGCGACAAATCCGCATGAAAAATTGGTCAATGAAGCAACCCCAAAAAAAGCGACAAGACAGCCTAACTATTTACTCATCCAAGCTCTCCAAGTGGGACCGGAAATACGTCTGGCACCCGTTTACCCAAATGCAGGAATGGGAAAAGGAAGCCCCGCTGATCATCGAAAGAGGCGACGGTATTTACCTGTACGACGTACACGGCAACAAATATCTGGATGGATCTTCATCCATTTGGGTCAATCTTCACGGACATCGACATCGTACGCTGGATAGGGCCATTCAAAAGCAACTCGATAAAATTGCCCACAGCACGTTGTTGGGCGCGGCCAGCCCTCCCTCTATTCTCCTGGCCAAGGAACTCGTCAACATCGCTCCGAAAGGCCTGACGCGCGTGTTCTATTCGGACGACGGCGCCACAGCCGTGGAAGTGGCCTTGAAAATGGCGATTCAATATTGGCAACAGCAAAGTCCGCCCCAAAAAAAGAAAAAGACGTTCGTTCGCCTGGATGCCGCGTATCATGGCGATACCATGGGGAGCATGAGCGTAGGTGGCACCGCCCGGTTTCACGAACGCTTTCGACCTCTCCTGTTTTCGACCATTGCTCTTGATGCTCCCTACTGCTATCGTTGCCCGCTTGATTTGCATTTCCCTTCGTGCCGGACGGCATGCCTCGATCCCCTGGAAGACGTGCTGTCCAAGCGACACGAACGGATCGCCGGCGTCGTTATCGAACCCATGGTTCAGGCCGTCGCTGGGATGATCACCCAACCGCATGGCTATCTCTCACGCATTCAAGCCTTATGCTCGCAATACAACGTCCTCCTGATCGCTGATGAAGTGGCTACCGGGTTTGGTCGAACAGGAAAGATGTTTGCCTGTGATCATGAACGCGTGACACCGGATCTCGTATGTGTCGCCAAGGGCCTGACCGGCGGGTATCTGCCCCTTGCGGCCACCTTGACCACGGAACGCATTTACGAGGCGTTTCTGGGTGAACCCGAGAAAACATTTTTTCACGGTCACAGTTACACGGGCAATGCGCTGGGCTGCGCCGCGGCCCTGGCAAATCTCGAAATTTTCAAAAAAGAAAAAACGCTCGCTCACGTCAGGAAACAGTCCGGATTGCTACAGGCTTTGCTTAAACCCTTGGCTGAATTACCAATCGTGGGAGACGTTCGGCAATGCGGAATGATGGCAGGCATCGAGTTAGTCAAAAACAAAGAGACTCGTGAGCCGTTCCCATTGACGGAACGCAAGGGTCACATGATTGCGGCGGAATGCCGCCGTCGCGGTCTCCTCATCCGGCCGATCGGCAATATTGTCGTCTTGGTTCCCCCTTTGGCAGCGACTGAGGTAGAATTACGGAAAATGTCCAGTATCCTGACGAAAGCCTGTTGTATAGCATACCGGACTATCTCTTCGTGAGAAACAACGATGAATTTTGATCCTGCCATCACGGCGCAGAAGGCCCTGGCTCAGGCTTATGTTCAGGATGACCTGGGTGACTTCCAAGAAGAAATTGAAGAGACGGAGGACACGTTTTCTTCTGGAACAGGTTCAGAAGCCGCACGTGCCTATGAAACCCTGCTTGCCATCGGCGAAAGCCTGCCTGATGCCCAGGCGTTTCAGGAATTTTTGATTTTCATCACGTGGCAACAGGTGACGGAGGAAACAATTCCGCGCCATTTCCAAAAAGGGGTTCAGCTTACCGAACAATTTCTTGCCCGCTTCGGCCCTCAAGTTCAAGGAAGCGACGTGTATGAACGTATCGTTGCGATACGGCAGTCCTTTAAACGAGGGTTAGGCCATCGCGTTGAATCCATGCAGGACGAGTACGATCGTGATGCGTTTCACGGCGGCGATTGACGATCTACAAACTTGCGTGAAAAGTTCTTATGCAGGCTTGCCGCCTGCACCTTAAGGAGTGAAAATAGCGACTTTCTCTAAGCTGTCATCCTCGACTCCCCCTTCCGTCATTCCCGACATTTTTAATCGGGAATCCAGTGTCTTTATCTTTTCCTTCGTTCTCCCCCTCACCCTGCCCTCTCCCACAGTCGGGAGAGGGTTCTAAAAGAACTATTGGATTTCCAGAGGCGTTCCGGTTTTGACCCCCAGTCTTTCCGCGGCGCTGCTTTCCTTTAGAAATACTTCGAGATAGCCGCTGCTGTTGATCAAGGCATTCGGTTTATCCGGCGAGCCCTGCTCGTAATGCGTTTTGAGAGTGTCGATGGTGACGCCGCCGATTTCAAACGCAATGTTCTTGCGCTTGGTGATCGTCTGGAGAGCTTGAATATCGGCGGGAGTCACGTCGGTGATAATGTTACCGAACCGGTCGACGTAGGCTACGCGACCGTGGAGGGCCCCGTCCCGCACCTCGGGCTTCTGAATCTGTAATTTTTCGTAATCGGCTACCAGACGTCCATAGGCTCCCGGCGTTTGCCCTCGCGTCAACCATGCGGCGGCCGGCGCGAATAAATCCCGCCCTTCAAATGTCGCTCCTTCGGAATCCAGGCGAAATTGGCGATTTTCGATTTGGCGGACCTCCACGGAGAGTTCATTTTCAAAAATGTAAGTCAACACGCCATTGTCGGGTGCGACAAAGAAAAATCTCGAAGTCGAGACAAGTAACCCTCGACGTGACGACCCGACTCCGGGATCGACGACCACGACGTGTACGGTTCCATCGGGAAAATAGTGATAGCAGGAGTTCAGAAGGAAAGCGGCTTCTTCAACGGAATATGGTTTGACGCGATGCGAGACATCGATGATCCGGGCCTGGTTGTTAATGCCCAGGATCACCCCTTTCATGCTGGCGACAAAATGGTCTTGGGCGCCGAAGTCGGTGAGTAACGTCAAAACGGATATGGCTGATGGCATGGGGTTACTCCGGAAAAAAGATTTCTTGAATTTCGTACTCGATCATCCCCGCCGGTCGATTCACTTGCACCACGTCCCCGACGCGGTGACCGATCAGCGCGCGACCGATCGGTGATTGCACGGAAATCGAGCCGTTCTTGATATCGGCTTCTTCCTGGCCGACGAGGGTATAGGCTTTTTCTTCTTCCGAATCCACTTCCAAGAGACGGACGGTCGTCCCGAACACCACGGTTTCACTGGGACCGGTGCCAGACTCGATAACCTGTGCGTCGCCCAACTTATGTTCGAGTTCACTCATTCGCGTATCAATATATTGTTGCCGTTCTTTTGCTGCCTTGAATTCGGCATTTTCCCGCAAATCCCCGTGTTCCCGTGCTTCGGCAATGTCTTGAATGTTTTGCGGACGCTCGACTTTCCTCAGACGGTCCAATTCCGCCTTGAGCGCCTCATATCCTTTTTTTGTCATCGGAACAGCCATGATGCCTCCAAACGAAACTCCATACTCATTCTTTTAAGTCAACGGCATGATTATGGCAACTCCACCTCATGCGACCGAAAAACGCACCTGCTAACGGAACATGAATCATGCGACTTGTCCCCCTCCTTTGTAAGGGGAATTATATACAATGCTAGACACTCCTTTGAGCATTAGGATTGTGACTCAAGGCGTTCATCGCGTTCCCGATCTGCCACCCGAAATACCGCCTCCACAATCTCTTTCGGACTCGCGTCAATCTGTTCAATGACTCGAACGACTGGGCGGCCTCTTGGACGTTTGGGCTTCTTCGGTAGTTTAGGTGGTGGTTGTTTCGGCATTACGAACCTTTCATATACCCCAGCCGTTTATTCTCTTTCCGCAATCCTGACAAGGTGAAATAATTCCGTTTGAGCTTGTTGCATGGCCCACAAAGCAAAACCCGATTCGAGATATGATTCAACCCACCATCAGACCGTGGCGTGTTGTGGTCAAGCTCAAGATACCGATGATCATCAAAGACCCGATAGCAGCCTTGGCATTGATTCCCGTGCTGATCAAGGAGAAACGCCATGATTTCAGCACGGCTCATTTTCAGGCCTTTCGGCTCATCGACTTTCAATTTCGTTTTGAGAAACGGGACAGCTTCTTGCCCGTCATCAGTGCGTTCAGGGAGTGTTGTTACGTGTAGTATTTCTCCTTCTGTAAACAACAATCCTCCTTTATTGCCCCCTGGCCCTTCTAACCAACCTTCTTTTTGTAAACGAGTAATAACCGCATCAAAGGCTTCATCCCATATATCAATTCCGACCCATTGTCTGTTCAGTTGCTCGGCTGCTACAAGAGTTGTGGCACAACCACAGAAAGGGTCAAGGACAATTTCCTTTTCATTGCTTGAAGCCTCAACAATCCTTTTATAAACTGCAAGAGGTTTTTGAGTTGGATAACCATATCTCTCCGAAGATGTTCGTCCGACCATGTCGATATTCCAATAATCCTTCATCCCAACCAGCGTGTACCAACCTTTTTCATCTTGATATTCGTGGATTCCTTCAAATCTATAGGGTTTGAAATCTCGATTGTAAGATTTCTCCTTCAGTACATTGAATTGTTTTTTTCTGCGGTTTTTAGAGTAAAAGAGAATTAGATCGTGTTTTTTTGCAAACCTCTTGTTACTCGCCCCTCCAGATTTGTAACACCAAACTATCTCATTCTCAAAGTTCTTGTATCCGAAAATCGAATCCATTAATTCTTTTAAGTAGTGACCGGCAGTTGGGTCACAATGAAGGTAAACACCCCCAGTCTCCCGAAGCACGCGACGCATTTCTAGTAATCTGACAGCCATAAAGCATAAAAACGCTCCCATATCATCGCCGTAAGAGTTCCTGCTTCCTTGAATCACATTCATCACTTTAGGGAAGTCATCGGTAATTTTATCCACCCATTCCTGATGTACATCCTTGTCCCATGACCACCGATCTTGAAAGGACGCTCCATCCGCCAAACTATCCGGGGTCGCGTGGAAGTCCCGTCCCTTGTTAAAGGGCGGGTCCGTCGCAATCAAGTCTACGGATTCACTATTCATGGCTCGAAGAAAAGGCAGGTTGTCACCATGAAATAACGTTCGATTTTCCCAGTTCGGTAATGTACCCTGGGACGCGCTCTTCTGCTCTTCTGCTCTTCTGCTCTTCTGCTCTTCTGCTCTTCTGCTCTTC
>VYFB01000060.1:13574-63620 GCA_009842645.1 Nitrospira sp. SB0677_bin_15
GCTCTTCTGCTCTTCTGCTCTTCTGCTCTTCTGCTCTTCTGCTCTTCTGCTCTTCATTATTGAAGACCTATTTTCGCTATCAATTCCTTGTACGGCAACCGCTTTCCAATTATTGCATGCGCCAAACAGGTCATTTGATCAATCGTATCAAGACTGCGAGTATTATGCCGTCCGGCAAATTCATCCACGTAACGATGCAAATGTTTTCCACTCATCTTGTGATATGTGCCGTGGTAGCCTCGCTTGAGCATCGCCCAAAAAGATTCAATCCCATTCGTATGCGCCATCCCATCCACGTATTGTTTCGCCGAATGATTGACAGCATGATGAGCATAACCCAAGCCGTCAATATCCCGATACGATCCATGATCGTCCGTGTAGAGCGTGCTGCCTTTTTCCACGTGCTGTTCAATTTCCTGTTGCAACGTGCCTTGATCTGTTCCGGCAACCGGCTTCGCTGCGATCTGTCCGTCACGGGACTTCATGCCAAGAACCGCCTGTTTGCCGGTTGTACCTCGTAATTTCTTCGGCTTTTGGCTCGCATGTTTATTCTTTTCTTTGCCGCCGATATAGGTTTCATCAATTTCCACGGAACCTGATAACACGGCGTGATCATCCATCCAGGCTTGTCGAATCTTTTGAGCCATCATCCACGCCGTCTTTTGCGTCACTTTCAAATCCCGATGCAATTTCATGCTCGAAACACCTTTGAGGTTTGTGGACATGAGGTAGAAGCCAATCACCCATTTTCTCAAAGGAAGGTTGCTCGCTTGCATGACCGAGCAGGTTTTGACACTGAAATATTTTCGACAGGATGCACAATGATACGGCATGGGGTTGGCATTTGGGACTGGGTTGGTTTTGGTGGAAGCGCAATAGGGACAGGTCCGTCCATCTGCCCAACGAATGGATTCAAACCAAGCTCGCGCGGCGGCTTCATTCGGAAACTGATCCATCAATTCAACAAGGCTAATTCCGGTTCGGTACGACTTGCCTGGGGCTTTGTGCGGCATGATTCACTCTCCCATTTGATGATCGTTCAGTGTCTAGTAAAATATCATAAATAAGAGTGGGTGTCAAGGTTCAAGGCGTTATTTCTGCCAAATTTTCTTCTAAAGTTTCCCATTCATACCTGTTTGCCGTACTCATTTCATTAAACGCCTTTCTCGCTTTCTTCAAATCATTGTGTTGTGTGCAAGCAGTGATGATGGTTAAAAATTCTTTCCACAAACTCACTGAGCTATAATCATGCGGGAGAATAGGTGGACAATGTATGCCATAAGTTTGAAACTCTTGATATAGTGTTTGAACTTTCATCAAGAGTTGTTGTGAGGGCTTCGTTTCAAACGTCATTTTATCGGCAATTGCCACAGACAAGTCATGACACCTTTGCCGATAGGCATCTCCCCATCGAACGCCAGGCAACCAAGAATAAATCACAAAGCCGGTATAGGCGACAGACGCACCTACAAAAAAACAAAGAAGAGGAATAAACAAAGCTGTCAAAAGATTAACTATTTCTGCCATTCGTTGCACCCTTTCTAAACAAAGAATAGACCCTACACTTGAGCTAACCCAACCAAAAGATACGCAGGTATGAACAAAACGACTTGTGCCTGCTGACAGCATGCGGGCGATTCTACTTATTTGTTGCGAGGCTGTCTAGGATTGTATATAAGTCCCTTTGTAAGGAGGGGCAAGGGGAGGTAGAGACTAATATTCGTGGCGTCATCCGGCAACAAGTCTCTACCCCACCTATCCTCCCCTTACAAAGGGGAGGGATAACATCGTCTACTCCACCTGCATCCTCCATCCGGAAAAAGTTCCCGTCCTTACAAAGGAAGGGAACAGAAGAAACAGTCTGACAACTCCGTCAGGCCGGGTGGTAATCCTGTAACGGCTTGATCGTGAGTGGTGCTTTCTTCATGGCCTCGATGGCGGTCACTGCCGCCTGGATGCCCTGGATCGTCGTGAAATACGGAATGTTCTGTTGAAGTGCTTCCCGTCGAATGGGCAGCGAATCATGATGTGAGGAGGCGGTACCAACGGTATTGACGACCAACTGTGCTTGCCGGTTCTTAATGTGATCGACGAGATGGGGACGGCCTTCTTTGACCTTATTGACGGATTCCACGTGGAGGCCGCGTTCGCACAAATACTCGGCCGTTCCCCTTGTGGCTTGAAGCTTGAAACCTAACGTTTGCAGGCGCTTGGCGACGTTCACCGTCCCGGGTTTGTCACGGTCTTTCACGCTCATGATGATCGTGCCCATAGGAGGCAGACTCAGGCTCGCCGCGGCCTGGGATTTTGCAAACGCCCATCCGAAATCCTGATCGATCCCCATCACTTCTCCGGTTGAACGCATTTCAGGACCCAGAAGCACGTCGACGTTCCCCAGTTTCGTAAAGGGAAAAACCGATTCCTTGACCGCGACATGCCGTGTGACCGGAACATCGGTAAAATTCAGGTCACGGAGTGAATGTCCGACCATGGTTTTCATGGCAAGTTTGGCCAGGGGGACTCCAATGGCTTTGCTCACGAACGGGACCGTTCGGGAAGCCCTGGGATTGACTTCCAGGACAAAGACCTCATTCCCCTGAACGGCGAATTGTACGTTCATGAGGCCGACCACGTGAAGGTCGCGAGCCAAGGCCACGGTTTGGGTACGAATTCGATCGATCAAATCTTCCGGCAACGAGTGCGGAGGGAGGGAACAGGCCGAATCTCCCGAATGGATACCGGCTTCTTCCACGTGTTCCATGACGCCGGCCACGACAACGTCGACCCCGTCGGAAATTGCGTCCACGTCCACCTCGATGGCATCGGTCAAGTACTGATCAATCAAGAGAGGATATTGGTCGGCGCTCACGACCATATTTTCGACGTACGACCGAAGCGATAGTTCATCGTAGACGATCTGCATCGCCCGTCCGCCCAGGACGTACGATGGACGGACGATCACCGGGTAGCCAATACGTGAAGCCACGGCATACGCTTCCTTGCCGGAGCGCGCCACACCGTTTCGGGGCTGCCGAAGTCCTAACGTGGTGATCAATGCGCTGAACCGCTCCCGATCTTCAGCGCGATCGATCTCATCCGGGCTTGTGCCTAAAATCTGGATTCCGGCTCGCGCCAACGGCAACGCCAGCTTGAGCGGCGTTTGCCCGCCGAATTGCACCACCACGCCCATGGGCCGTTCCACTTCCATGACGTTCAGGACGTCTTCCTCGACCAGCGGTTCAAAATAGAGCCGGTCTGACGTGTCATAATCCGTGCTCACCGTTTCGGGATTGCAATTGACCATGATGGTTTCGATGCCCAATTCCCGCAAGGCCAATGTGGCATGCACACAGCAATAATCGAATTCAATCCCCTGCCCGATCCGGTTCGGCCCGCCGCCCAAGATCACGACTTTTTCCCGATTCGTCGGACGCGCTTCGCATTCCTGACCGTACGTGGAATACAGGTAGGGAGTGAAGGCTTCGAATTCCGCGGCACAGGTATCGACTCGAGAATACGTGACGCGGCAATGGCGTAGACGTGTATCTCGAAACGTTCGCACGGTTGCCGGCGTCGCGTGAAGCAATTGGGCTAGTCGTTGATCCGAAAACCCCAGACGTTTGGCGTCCTTGAGAAGTTCAAGTTCCGTCGGGTCACTGAAGAGTTGGTCCAGTATTGATACGCCCGTTGTCTCTTGGGCATGGATACGGGCTTGCCTTAACAGTTGCTGTTCAAACAGGACGAGTTCTTCGAGTTGATCCAAAAACCAGGGATCGACGTGCGTGGCCGCAAAGATTTCATCCTTGGAGATTTTAATCCGCAGGCCATCCGCGACGTGCCAGGGGCGGTCCGGATGGGCGACCTGCATGGCCGTCCTGACGTGTTCCGACACGGATGGATCGAGTTCGTCTCCCTGAAGATAATGATCCAACCCATTGAGGGAGATCAGGCCGCAACGGTCGATTTCCAGGGAGCGCAAGGCTTTTTGAAACGCTTCCTTGAACGTTCTTCCCAAGGCCATCGCCTCGCCCACGGATTTCATCTGGGTCGTGAGCGTGGGATTGGAGCCATGGAATTTTTCAAAAGCGAATCGAGGGATTTTGACGACAACGTAGTCGATGGTGGGTTCAAAAGAGGCTTGCGTCACCTTGGTAATGTCATTGGTAATTTCATCCAGGGTATACCCGACTGCCAGTTTCGCCGCGATTTTCGCAATCGGAAAACCAGTGGCCTTGGAGGCCAAAGCCGAACTCCGGGACACGCGCGGATTCATTTCAATCACGATCATCTCCCCGTTCCGGGGGTTGAGGGCGAATTGAATGTTCGACCCGCCGGTATCCACGCCGATCTCCTGGATAATACGAATCGCGGCGTCCCGCATGCGTTGGTATTCTTTATCCGTCAGAGTCATGGCCGGAGCCACCGTAATGCTGTCGCCGGTATGGATACCCATGGCGTCGAAGTTTTCGATGGGACAGACGATGACGACGTTATCGTTCAGGTCCCGCATGACCTCGAGTTCATATTCTTTCCATCCGATCAACGAACGTTCAATCAATGCCTCCCCGACCGGACTGGTCAACAACGCCCAATCAACGTACCGTTCGAACTCTTCACGATTATACGCAATGTTCCCGCCGCTTCCTCCCAACGTGAAGGAGGGACGCACAATAGCCGGAAATTCGACGATTTCCAGAAAACTTACGGCGTCTTCCCGGTTTCGAATCAACCGGCTCAGCGGCGTGTCCACACCGATATTGTGCATGGCCCGTTTGAACGCTTCTCGATCTTCAGCCTTGTTGATCGCTTCGTAATTGGCCCCGATGAGTTGCACGTTGTACTTTTCAAGCAGGCCCTGTTCGTGAAGGCGCATGGTCACGTTCAACGCCGTTTGACCGCCCATCGTGGGAAGCAAGGCATCGGGACGTTCCTGCTCAAGAATCCGCTCCACCACCTCGACCGTAATGGGTTCAACATAGGTTCGATCCGCCAGCTCCAGATCGGTCATAATCGTGGCGGGATTACTGTTGATGAGCACCACTTCATACCCTTCCTGTTTCAAGGTCTTACAGGCCTGAGTGCCGGAATAATCGAACTCACAGGCTTGGCCGATCACAATAGGCCCGGAGCCGATCAGGAGAATGCGCCGCAAGTCGGTGCGTTTCGGCATGCAGTGTCAGCTCTTTGAGGGTGAAGCCGGCGTCGAGGTCTGGGGTTCGGAGGTGCCTGGGACAATGGCCGAGTCGCTATTTTCGCGTGGTCGATAGAATTTCATAGCCTCGGGAATCCATTCCTGTATTTGCCGAATCCGCGTGACATCCGAAGGGTGAGTCGAAAGAAATTCAGGGACGGCCGCATTGGAGCGGAAACAATATTTCCCGATCATCTGCTTCGGGCACCCACTCATTCGCTCCCAGAAACCAATAGCTTCACGAGGGTCATATCCGGCCTTTGCCATGAGTCTCAGCCCAACGTAGTCAGCTTCCGATTCCTGTTTCCGATTGTGCGGAAGCGTCACGCCAACGCCGTACGCACTCATGGCACCCATGGCAAGTTGGGGATTGACGGCGCCGCTGGCTGCCCCGGCAATCATGCCTATTTGTGCGATTTGATCGAGAACCCCACGACTCATGCGTTCGGCGCCATGGCGCTGAAGGGCATGTGCGATTTCATGGGCCATGACCGTGGCTAGCCCGTCTTCGTTTTTCGCGTGTTTCAGGATGCCCGTAAAAATCGCAACTTTGCCCCCGGGCAAGGCAAAGGCATTGACCATTTGGTCGTCTTGAATGACCGCAAATTCCCAATGGTATTCCGGTTTGTCGGCTGCCTCGGCAATACGTCGGCCCACGCGGTTGACCATTTCATTGATTTCGGGATTTGCACTGAGCCGAGCCTGTCGCAATACGTCGCGAAACGCACTGACTCCCAATGCGATTTCCTTTTCCTCCGAAAGAAAAATCACCTGGTCACGCGCAGTCCCCGGAGCTTTGATGCAACCGGCCAACAACAGGAGCCCGCAGAGAAATATTGACAACTCTCTCGCCCCTTGAGAGAGAGGGCCGGGGTGAGGGGGTCTTTTCTTTTCCCTTCTTTGTATCAACGAATGACTGAACATTGACGGTTCCCGTAGGTCGGGTTAGCCGCAGGCGTAACCCGACACCCTGCCAAACCGTCGGATTACGCTTCGCTAATCCGACCTACAACGACTCATGTGATCGCAAATGGTACTAAGCATATCCATCGTTCCTACGGAAGCCAAAGATACATAAACGCCGGTGTGCCTCCCGCTAGCAGCAGCGAAACCGGAGCGAGTTTGGGAAAAGTCCAATCGGTCGGAGCAAGCCCCCCTGGCCCTTGGGCATAAATATTCGGGTGATATCCGCCTGCCCGCTGGTACATGACAACCTGCGCTTCCTCAATCCCGGCTTTCTCCTTGGCCAGTCCGATGGCGTCATCCAAATAGCCTATCACGTCAACCAAGCCAAGGTCTTGAGCCTGGGTTGCCGAATAAATTCGACCATCAGCCAACCGGCGAATGGTTTCGGGCTTCAGATTCGGTCTTCCTTGTTCAATGACCCGAAGGAACCGGTCATAAAAATTATCGATCACGCCTTGAAAAATGGCCCGGTCCTGTTCGGTCATCGTGCGGAACGGTGAACCCATGTCTTTATGGGGTCCCGACGTCACGGCATCGGCCCGGACGCCTATTTTTTCCATCAAACCCGACGCATTGAGCGTCAACATAATAACCCCGAGACTACCCGTGACCGACGATGGATGCGCCACAACCTGATCGGCAGCCATCGCCACGTAATAGCCGCCCGAGGTGCCCAGGTCCATGATAGAGGCAATGATTGGAATTTCCCGGGTTTTTTTCAATTCCTTAATTTCATGATACAAAATATCCGAGGCCGTGACCGTACCGCCCGGCGTGTTGATCCGAAAAACGATCGCCTTGACGTCTTCGTCATCCTCAGCCTTGGCAAGTTCTTCCTTGAATCGTGCCGGCAGGCTGAGCCGGTCAAAGAACCTGTCAAGAACGCCACCGGGTTTTGCGGAGGTCAAAATCCCGGAAACCTCGACCAACAGGATTTTATCCTGTCCCTCTCCTGAAAGCACGACTTCCTCCAACGGGCTTGCCCGAGGGAACAGGGACGAGGTCATACAGCTTGTCGTCGTTAGCAACAGGCAGCCAAGAAGAAAGAATTTAGGCATGGGCTTGTTCCATCATGGTTCGAAATTGACTGAACAGGTATGAAGAATCATGCGGACCCGGAGAAGCCTCCGGATGATACTGGACCGAGAGCACCGGCACCGCTGTTCCAACGAGGCCTTCCAGACATTGATCATTGAGGCTCACGTGCGTCGCCTGGAATGGCCCCCAAGGCGTCTCCAGCAGACCCTTGGGGTCTTCGGCTGAAGACAGACGAACCGCAAAATTGTGATTTTGTGAGGTAATTTCCACTTTTCCGGATCGCAAATCCATCACCGGATGGTTGGCACCGTGATGTCCGAATTTCAATTTGTACGCGGAGAGTCCCAATGCCAACCCCAACATCTGGTGACCGAGACAGATTCCCATGATCGGCCGCCATCCGAGAAGAGCCCGGATATGGGGCACGGCATAGGACACCTCCTCGGGGTCCCCGGGGCCATTGGACAGGAAAACACCGTCCGGATTCAGGGTGCGAACCGTCTCCGCAGTCGTGGATGCGGGAACAACGGTGACTGTACACCCTTCATCCACCAGCCGCCGTAAAATATTCTGTTTCACGCCAAAATCGTAGACCACAACGTGGAATTGTCTCGCCGGAACCGGATCGACTTGTCCGTTTGCATTTAACCGTTGGGGCCAAGCCCCGGTGCCTTCGTTCCAATGATACGCGGAATCGCAGGTCACGGTCCCAACCAGATCCTGTTCGGAAATGGAGGGCAGTGCGTTGGCTTTTGCAACAAGATCGTCAAGTGAGCCGTTCACGCCGGCTCCGTGGGAGATGATACCCGCCTGCGAACCATGGGTGCGCAAATGGCGCGTCAGGAACCGGGTGTCGATGCCTTCAATCCCCACGATTTGATGATGCACCAAATACTCGTGCAACGAAAGTTCCGAGCGCCAATTACTGGGGCGACGGGACGCTTCATTGACGATAAATCCTTCGGCCCACGTGCGACGGGATTCATTGTCCTCCGGCGAAATACCGTAATTGCCGATATGCGGGCAGGTCATCAGCACCATTTGTCCCTTGTAGGACGGGTCCGTGAGGATTTCCTGATACCCGGTCATTGCGGTATTGAACACCACCTCACCGGACGCCTCACCCTCAAATCCCAAAGCCCGTCCTTCAAGAACGGTCCCATCGGCTAATGCCAGAATTGCTTGTTTTGTCATCAGACAGATACCCTTCGGTCATCCTCGACCATATAAACTGGATCCCCGATTAAAGATGTCGGGGACGAATCCAGTGTCTTTTCTTTATTCTTTCTTTATCCCCCTCACCCCAACCCTCTCCCTCCAGGGGAGAGGGTGTTCAGTAGGGACAGGCCCCTGTGCCTGTCCGACCAGTTTGACCACGAGCAAACTGATAGCCAGCCCGGCATTGATCAGGTGAAAGCCCCGCACGACCATATGCATTCGGAAAAAAGCCTCAAGGGCTGCTTTTTTGGCTTCCTGCGAGTCTGCTTCAAACGCAATCTCCTGTAAGGCAACGGCTTTGGGTCCCAGGACCGCGACAATCAACGCCGTCACAAACGTGAGAGCCATCAACAGGCCAACCTCGGATCGTTTCAACGGCGGATTCCCTTGCGGCTTCTGCCGGTGTTTCCAATAGCGAAAACTCGCCGTGCCGATCAACACCGCGACGACGCCCACGGTTACGGCATTATACCCATCAAAAACTCGGCGCAAAAACCGTCCGCCCGTTTCCATCCCCAGGGTATTAAATACCGCGGGAATCACCATCGTCAGGAGCGCGGTCAGGCTTCCGATCCACATCATGAGCCCCAACAATTCCAGCAAGGAACAGGAAAGCTGCCAGCCTGAAACGCGCAGAACCATTTTGCTCACAATGTTTCTTCTCGATCATACACGATGATCCCGCCGACGAACGTCTTGACCACCTTCCCCTTCATGGTCCAACCGGCATACGGCGTATTGCGGCTCAGGGAATGCAGCCGAGCGACGTCCACGACCCATGTGGCATTGAGATCGATTAACGTAACGTCCGCTTCACCACCCGGGGCTAAGGTGCCGTACGGCAAACCAAACACCCGGGCCGGTTCCCGCGTCAGCTTGGCGATGGCCTGTTCCAGCGTCAGTATCCCCTCCTCGACAAGATTCAGGGTGAGCGGGAAGGCCGTTTCCAATCCGATGATACCGAACGGAGCCTCGTCGAATTCCAACTGTTTCTCCTGAACGGCATGCGGCGCATGATCCGTAGCCACGATATCGATGGTGTGATCCTGCAACCCTTCCTTGATGGCCCGGACGTCCTCATCCGTCCGTAACGGGGGATTCATTTTGGCGTTGGTGTCATAGGAACGAACGGCTTCATCCGTGAGCGAAAAATGATGCGGGCAGGCCTCGGCGGTAACGGGAATCCCACGTGCCTTGGCTTCCCGCGTCATTCGGACCGAGCCCAACGTGCTGACGTGAGGCAAATGCAACCGTGCGCCGGTCAATTCGGCCAGGGCAATATTCCGGGCGACCATGACTTCTTCCGCGGCTTTCGGGATTCCAGGAATGCCCAGTTCGGTGGATACCGCGCCTTCATGCATACAGCCACCCCGTGAAAGCTGTGAGTCTTCACAGTGATCGATGACCGGAAGGTGAAAAGCCGAGGCATATTCCATGGCTCGACGCATGACCAGACTGTTCATGACCGGAACCCCATCATCGGAAATGGCCACGCAGCCGGCATCGAACAGTTCCCCGATTTCCGCGAGCTCCTCTCCTTTCGATCCCTTGGTAATGGCCCCGATGGGAAAGACCCTGGCTTTCCCGGCAGCCGCGGCCTGGGCAAGGATAAATTCCGTGATCGACCGGGAATCGTTGACAGGGTAAGTATTGGGCATGCAACACACCGAGGTGAAGCCGCCGGCCACGGCCGCGGCGCTGCCCGTGGCAATCGTTTCCTTATATTCGAATCCCGGTTCCCGAAAATGAACGTGCAAATCCACAAAACCCGGACACACGAGCAGATCCTTGGCGTCGATAATCTTCAGCCCTTTGACCTTCTGCAATTTTTGTTGCAGGTTCGGCTCCACCGCACTGATTTTTCCCTCTTCGATCAACACGTCAGCCACGCCGTTCCATTGACCGGGATCAATCACGTGTCCGCCGGCAATGAGTATTTTCACGTCATTCGTCATAGAGGGTTACCTCCATCTCGTCGGGTTACACCCTTCGACAAGTTCAGGGTTAACCCAACCTACGAGACTTATCACCCTCACCTTAGTCCTCTCCCATCAAGGGAGAGGAAATTCCATACACTCCCTCGCCCCTTGCGGGAGAGGGTTGGGGTGAGGGGGGGGCAGATTCCGGGTATTTTCATGCCAATCCCGTTTAATTCTGTTGTGACAGCAGGTACATGAGCCCCATGCGTACGGCCACGCCGTTTGCGACTTGCTCCAGGATCACTGCGGCACTGCCGTCAACCACGTCATGGGCGATTTCAACGCCTCGATTGACCGGACCGGGATGCATGACGAGTACGTCTTTGGCTGCCCGTTGCACGCGTTCCAAAGTCAGGCCGTATAACCGGGCGTATTCCCTGATAGAAGGAAAAAGCGAACGGCCTTGTCGCTCAAGCTGGAGTCGCAACATGATGACGACGTCGACTCCGGAAATCGCTTCGTCAAAGTCGTGATGGACCGTGACCCCAAGCCGATGCAGATAGAGGGGAATCATGGTCGGAGGTCCCACGACGCGCACGTTCGCCCCCATTTTCGTCAACGCGTGAATATTAGATCGCGCCACCCGGCTGTGAGCCACGTCACCAACAATAGCCACGTGCAGGTCCCGAACCTGCCCTTTCCTCTCTTGAATGGTCAGCAAATCGGAAAGAGCCTGCGTGGGGTGCTCGTGCCATCCGTCTCCGGCATTGATGACGGACAACCGGCTGTTCCTGGCCAGGATCTCCGCGGCTCCGGCCGACGAGTGGCGGAGCACCAGAATGTCGGCCTGCATGAACTCGATATTTCTGGCAGTATCGAGGAGCGTTTCTCCCTTCATCACACTGCTCGATGAAGGTGAAAAATTTACCACGTCGGCACTCAACCGTTTAGCAGCCAACTCGAATGACGTCCGGGTCCGCGTGCTTGGCTCAAAGAACAAATTGATCACGGTTTTTCCTCGCAGAGCCGGAACCTTCTTGATTTCTCGACCGCTTACTTCCTTAAACGGCTCTGCCGCATCGAGGATCAAGGTCATTTCTTCCCGAGATAATGAGGCCAGCCCCAGCAGATCTTTTCGCTTGAAACTCACGCTGCCATCTCCGGATCGATGAGCTTGGACACCCGATCCTCTTCACCTAATTCCTCAAGGAATACTCGAATATTTTCATCTTTGGCAGTCGGAATATTTTTCCCCACGTAATTGGCTCGAATGGGCAGTTGCCTGTGCCCGCGATCGACCAACACGGCCAATTGAATTTCAGCCGGCCGGCCCAAATCCATGAGTCCGTCCATGGCGGCGCGAATGGTTCTTCCCGTAAACAATACGTCATCGACCAGGATAATTTTGAGACCTGAAATATGAAACGGGATATCCGTCTTCTTGAGAACGGGCTGATTTTTCCTCAAGGCGAGATCGTCCCTATAGAGCGTAATATCAAGTTCTCCCAAGACAACGTCGGTTTGCTCAATTTGGGAAACAAGCTGCTTTAACCGTTGAGCCAAATAGACCCCGCCTGTACGAATACCGACCAGGCCGACGTCGTGACACCCTTTGTTCCGCTCCAGAATTTCATGTGTAATTCTGGTCAGTGCCCGTGTCATTTCGTGACGGTCCATGATGACGGATTCATGGCGGGACTTGATTTGTGACATAACGTTCGTCAGTACAAAAAAAAACCTCCTTCCCGTTAAACGAGACGAAGGTCAACAGACGGAGGGCAGGATTTGCCCAAGCACGTAATCATCACTGAACTCCTTTCTCACCTCGCAGGATGAGCATTAAAGGTATGGGCATCCTAAAAGGTCAGGATGGTTTAGTCAAGGACTTCTTCTCAGAAACGGAATTACGACCCCTTGAGGCCCCAAACGGTCAGGCGGGGATGCAGCGCCGCCTTGGGAAGAATCGATTGATGCATGCGAAACGGCTGCAAATTAGCAACAAGGTCGCCAAACACGATTTCCAACGAAAGCCCGGAGACGATGGAAGACAGGGAGTCCGGTCCGGCAAGAAACGCTAATGCATTGGGCCGGAGTGCCTCGCTGATTCGACGCAGCCGATTTTGCAACGTCGATTCTTCATCATACGAAGCAAACGGCAGCCAGACGTACATGAGGTCGTACGCCGATGCACCATAACGGAAATCGTCTTCGCTCAAGAAACGATAGGATGTTTGCCAGTCCAACCGGTTGCCTTGGGCCAATTGATTCCATACCGACTGGGCGTGCTTTTGGGCATAGGCTCCGTGTGAATAGACGATTGTCGTGGACCGGAGCCGGTCAAAAGTCAACAAGGACCCGATGACTCCGTCAAATCCATGAATGAGGATTTGGCCGGATTGTCCGACCTGGACAACCAGGCGTTGATCCTGCTCGATGAAGTCGTTCAAAAAATCAGCCACAAACGGTTGGCTTGCAAGATCCCCGATGGGCGTCTCATCTTCAGGATAGAGCAGCACGGCCGAGTAGGCTTCCTGGGGCGACACGACCGGCGCACAATCAGCGAACAATCCTTCCCAGGAATTTGCCTTGTTCATAACAGCCTGGTTGCCTGCATGACGTTTCGACTGGTGCGTAATCCCCCAGGTTGGTCGTAGCGCAATTTCATGTGAGGTTCTATGGTCATGCAGCAACAGACGATCGGAGTCTACGGTCATGTATTTCCCACAAGGAGCGAAGCCGCGTTGATTGAAAGGCACAAACGAAAGGCCGCTGGCGTCATCCGTTTTGGTCACCTTGAGCAGGTTTCCCTGTTTGACCGTCAAACACATCTGTTGGCCCGGCTCCACGTAGCGAACGGGCGGATGCGGATATGGCAGCCAATCGACCTCTTGCGACCGGGGCGGATCCATGAAGACCGTAAAAGGATGTTCTTCACCCCGATGCATGGGCGTAAAAAAATTGCCGAACAATCCGAACGCCGCTGCCGACGGGTAGGTCGGGATGCCCCGGTATTGTAATGGCCGGGGCTGATGCGGGTTCTGATCGTCATACAGCCCGCGGATCAATTCAAACGTGGCACTGCCCGTTCCCGGCAACAATGATTTGAATAATTCCACCACCGGCAAATAATCAATCCTTGCCCAATGCATGGCACTCATGCAGGACATGAACTGCGCCCGATCCCATGTGCCGTCCTCCAATACATAGAATGCATCCTTCCGTTGGCGGATCATGGCATACCCGGTGTCGTCAAGCACAAGATCATCGTCGGCATAAAAGAATGCCACTTCCTCCGCAGCCACGCCCATGGCCAAGGACGCCATCATGCGGAGGTCGTGCCGTGTGAGCGTGCGCCAGTCGGGGCGAGTCGTCAGGTCCAGTTTCATGGTATTCACCAAGCCGGATGGTTTGAGACCTACCCATTGACCCCAGTCCAAATAGATCCGGGCCGACACCAGGTAAACCGTCCCATCGTCATGTTTCCCCCACTCACACTCATGCAACGGGCAACCGTCCGGATCGGTCATCAGGATACGACGACCCAAAGGGCCGTACACCACCACGTGACAGGTAGGGAGTTGTTTGCACGCCAGGCTGTGGCTGTCCGACGACGCGTTTACAACAAGCGCCCGGTTGCCTTGAAGCATGAAACTCGCCGGATTGTGCAGGATGGACGAAAGAATCGCAGGATGGTTTTTCAACTAAAGCTCGCGGTGCTGATACTATTTCAAGGAACCTCTGATTCAGTGCACTATCGGGCGCATGGCTGCGTTGTGTCCTCGCTCAACCCTCACCTTTAACCCCCTTCTTGTTACTCGCGAAGCTGCCCCGACCCGTACACCACGTATTTGGAACAGGTCAAATCTTCGAGACCCATGGGACCTCGAGCATGAATGCGCGTCGTGCTGATGCCGATTTCCGCGCCCAGGCCGAATTGATAGCCGTCATTGAGCCGGGATGAGGCATTGATCATCACCGCGCCGGCATCGACTTCCTGCAAAAACCTCATGGCGCGACTATAATCCTTGGTCACAATGACTTCGGTATGCCGGGACCCATACATCCGGATGTGAGTCATGGCTTCATCCATATCCTTGACAACCTTGACGGCCAGCGTCAAAGACAGAAACTCCCGGCCATAATCCTCTTCTGTCGCGCTTTGGGCCTCATGAATATATTGACGGGTTTTTTCGCAACCCCGAATTTCCACGCCGGCCTCGATCAGGGCCTTGCCCAGCTTCGGCAACAACGTCCTGGCTATGCCCTGGTGGACCAGTAGCGTCTCCATGGCGTTACACGTGGAAGGCCGTTGGACTTTGGCATTCACGCTAATAGCCTCGGCCATCGCAAGATCGGCATCAGCATCGATATAGGTGTGGCAGACCCCTTTGTCATGCTTGATGACCGGGATCGTCGAGTGCTCGGTCACGAGTTTCATCAGGGACTCCCCGCCCCGCGGAATAATCAGGTCGATGAATTGATCCTGCTTCAGCAGTTCCAGAACCGCTTCCCGTTCAGTGCGTTCGACCAGGGATATGGCCCCTTCCGGAAGCCCGGCCTTTTGTGCGGCCTCAGATAACACGCGGGCGATGGCCATATTGGAATGAATGGCTTCCGAACCGCCCCGGAGTACGCAAACGTTTCCGGATTTGAGACACAAGGCCGCGGCATCGGCCGTGACGTTCGGGCGGGACTCGTAAATGATCCCAATGACTCCAATGGGCACGCGAATGCGTCCGACCTTCATGCCGTTGGGCCGTTCCTGCATGCCCGGTGATTGCCCGACGAGATCGCGTAACCGGGCAATTTGCCGGAGTCCATCCGCCATTTCCCGCACGCGCTCGGGCGTCAGTCGAAGCCGGTCGGCCATGGCCTCCCGTCCGTTACTCGTATCAAAGGCTTCGAGATCTTTTGCATTGTCTTCCAGGAGCGCATCGGTGGCCTCTTCCAAGCCTTCGCCCATGGCCGTCAATGCCTCATTCTTGACGGATGCCGGCAGGCGACTCAATTGAGGAGCGGCAGAACGCGCCTGCTCCAGAAGCGTGCGAAGATACGTCGGGGTATCAACGACCTCTTCCTCGGCACCTTCTTCAGGTGTGGGATCGGCGTCTTGTGTCGCCCCTTCTATGCCTTGTTCTTCTTTCAGTTCCTCTTGGGTCTCTTCAGTGCTCATACTCTCCAGCCATTAAAGGTGATGGTTGCTCCCTGATCGAGAATACCGAGGCGTCATAAACCCGGTCAAGATCAGCTAAACCTGTTCCCTTGATTTTCCGTATTCAATCCTGCTACACATGGTGCCGTTGTTACTTCAGCAAAGAGAGATTTACCGCCTTCCCCATCGCGATCTGACCTTGTGCCGAGGTAGCTCAGTTGGCAGAGCACAGCCCTGAAAAGGCTGGTGTCGGCAGTTCGATTCTGCCCCTCGGCACCATATTTCTCTCTCCCGCACTCTCGCCTCAGCCTCAGTCCCTGCACAATGCATCCATGAAGTGCTCCTGACTGCACATCGCAGACTAAATTACGGACACACCGTTTTCCAATCGAAGCCACAAATAGAGGAACATCTTGACTTTACGGTAGAAATAGCGTCAAAATAGTGGCATATAATTGACGTTATTTAATTTATTGGCATGTTTATAGAAGTTAATGTAAATTTAAAGTCAACCTCGTGAAAGATTATGGATAAATTAAAGCTTCGCGTAAAAGCCTCTGATTATGAGCTTGAGGCTGAAGGCTCCAGAGATTTTCTTAATGAGCAGTATGAAGCCTTCAAGCAACTTCTTGGTGCTGTGACACAAAAATCTGTTGTGTCAGGATCGCGGGGGAAAATGGATTTTCCGTCATCGCGTGCCTCGGTCGTTGCTCCCCTGCCCGACAAGAAGACAGGTGTTCCTCCAAATTCCCAGGCCACGTCTTTTCAGAAATTGCTGGTATGGGATGATCGAACTCAACGGGTGAAAATCACAGCCCTCCCGGATGGCCCGACGAGCATAGCTGATACGGTTTTGCTGCTCTTATTGGGATACCGCGAACTTCGAGGGCTAAGTCAGATATCTGCATTAGATCTGAATCAGGGGCTCAGGTCCGCAGGCATCGACGACGTTCGTTTAGATAGAGAAATGGCGCCTTACCTGAAGGCCAGATTGGTGCTGCGATCCGGAGTCGGGAAAGGCAGCCGGTATCGACTCACCACGCGCGGCGTCAAACAAGCCCAGGAACTTGTCCAAACCCTCGCTACGCTGATTCCCGATCCCTTCCTCTGATTCACCTTCCGGAGATGATAATGTTGGCTTGTCTTATTCCGTGAAGAGGTCGGAGTGCGAGCCGATACGGACCAGGTGTAATTCGCTTCCTTCGACCCTATAAATCAGAAGCCGGTCCGTCTCGACGTGCGTCTCCCTGTACCCTTTCCAGATACCTCGCAATGGATGATCGCGTTGCTGCACGGCTAACGGCTCTTGCCGGATCAATGCTGCCAGCACCGTTCGCAACTTTGTCAGGTCTTTCCCTTGTTTCCGGGCTTTTTTGACGTCGCGTTTGAACTGCGTGGATCGAACCGGGGTCAGCACTTAGATGTCCAGATCCCGGAACAGGTCTTCGGCTTTGCCAAAACGCTTCCCTTTGCCTTCGTTTAATTCCTTCATGGCCTTGAGAGTTCTCACGTTCGGCACTTGGACGGCAAATGGCAGCCTCTTTTCGTCTGCCACGCGCACCAATAACAGACGAATGGCATCGGACACTGAAAGGCCCATGGATTGGAGTACTTTTGTGGCTTGTTTTTTGGTTTTGCCCGCGATTCGAGCGCGTACGACGGTATCGGCATTCATCTTGACGTCCTCCGGCATGTAGCTTGAATGTAGCCACACGTTCTTGCCGTGTCAAGGGATTCCGCAGGGAGGTGCTGGATTTCCGATCCTCCGTACTGTCATTCCTGCACACGCGAGAAAGTAGAAGAAAAAACACCCTCACCCTGCCCTCTCCCAGAGGGAGAGGGTAACAGGAATGTAGGGCTTAAGAGGCCGTCTGCTTCTTACCTTGACCGGTCATGACCGCGTCGATCATGGAGCGAAACAATAATTGCCCGTCTTCGTTGTCCAGCAGGGCTTCGGCGCAGCGTTCCGGGTGCGGCATGAGGCCCAACACGTTGCCCGCGGGATTGCGAAGCCCTGCAATGTTGTCGAGCGAACCGTTGGGGTTGGCCTGTTCCGTGACAGTTCCATCCGCCCGGCAATACCGGAACACGATTTGGGCATTGGCCCGGACCGCGGCCAAGGTCACGGGATCGGTATGGTAATTGCCCTCTGCGTGGGCAATCGGAAAACGTATCACCTGTCCGGATTCATAGTGCCGCGTAAACGGGGTATCGGCATTTTCCACTTTCACGCAAACGTCGTCGCATATAAAGGAAAGTCCAACGTTAGGCAGCATGGCGCCGGGCAATAATCCCGCTTCGAGGAGGATCTGAAACCCGTTGCAGATTCCCATGACCAGCCCTCCCGTCCGGGCGAATTCCTGAACGGCGTGCATGATCGGTGAGAGTTGCGCAATGGCCCCGCTACGCAGGTAATCCCCGTAAGAAAAGCCGCCGGGCAGGACGACGGCATCCAGTTCGCCCAGCGACGTGTCGCCATGCCAGATGAGGGTGACGTCCTGATCCAGCACATTGGCCAGGACGTGTGCGCAATCGCGGTCACAGTTCGAGCCGGGAAAAACAATGACGCCCCATTTCATGAGGAATGCCGCGACGGGTGTAGTTCCAACTCGTATTGATATTCTTCGATGACCGTGTTGGCGAGGAGCGTTTCACACATGGCCTTGAGTTGCGCTTCCGCCTCAACCGGATCATCCTGGTTCAATTCAATTTCCAGAAACTTTCCCACGCGGACGTCGGCCACGCCGGCAAACCCCAAGGTTCTCAACGACTGCCGGATGGTCCTGCCCTGAGGGTCCAAAATGCCTGATTTCAAGGTCACGTGAATTTTGGCCCTGATCATGGGCGAGTTTTCCCTTTTCGCACGGGCCTGGGTTTCAACGCGACTGCCTTTGATCCAAAAACTCGCCGGTAGACTTCATCCAGGTGACGAACGTACCATTCGGGGTCGAAACAGGATTTGATCCCGGCTTGCGTCAACTTTCTTGAGATCAACGGGTCTTCAGACACGAGATCGTGAAAAGACTCCCCTCCTTCCCAGGCTTCCATGGCGTTCCGTTGAACCGCTTCGTACGCGACTTTGCGCTCGACGCCACGGTCCACCAAAGCCAGCAACAAGCGTTGTGAGTAGACCAACCCGCCCTTCAGGTTTAAATTTTCCAACATCCGTTCCGGATACACCACCAGGTTCTTGAGAAGTTGGGTGAGACGCACGAGCATATAATCAAGCAAAATCGTGCTGTCCGGGATAATAATACGCTCGACCGAAGAATGGCTGATGTCACGTTCGTGCCACAATGTGACGTTTTCCAGCGCGGCCAGACTATTGGCTCGAATGACCCGGGCAAGTCCACAGAGATTTTCTGACCCCACAGGATTCCGTTTATGCGGCATGGCGGATGATCCTTTTTGCCCGGCACTAAAATATTCCTCGGCCTCCAGGACTTCGGTTCGTTGGAGATGGCGAATTTCCGTTGCCACTTTTTCGATACTCGCGGCCACAAGGGCCAAGGCGCCGATAAACGCGGCGTGCCGGTCCCGTTGCACGACCTGGTTTGAGACCGCAGCCGGTTTCAACCCCAGCTTCGCACAGGTAACTTTTTCAATCCGCGGCGGCAGGTGGGCGAACGTGCCCATGGCCCCGGACAGCTTCCCAACGGCAACGTCCTCTCCGGCTGCCGTCAGCCGGTTGCGTTGCCGCTTGAATTCCTCGTACCAGATGACAAATTTGAAACCCAGGGAGATCGGCTCGCCGTGAATGCCATGAGACCGTCCTACCATCATCGTTTTCCTGTGCGCGAAGGCCTGATCTTGCAACACCGTCAGCAAGGCGTCCAGGTCTTCCAGGATGATGCCCCCCGCCTCGACCAATTGAATGGCCAGCCCGGTATCGAGGACGTCGGAAGAGGTCAGGCCCACGTGCAAATGACGGGCCGGCGGGCCGGCCTGTTCGGCAAGGGATTCCAAAAACGCAATAATGTCATGTTTGGTGACCCGTTCGATTTCTTCGATCCGGCCGGGGTCCAGGGTCACTTTTCGTTTGACCCGTCGGGCCATGCCCCGCGGAACCTCGCCGGCTTCCTCACGCGCTTCACACGAGGCCAATTCGACTTGCAGCCAGGTCTCATATTTCCGCTGAGGAGTCCATATGGCTCCCATACGGGGCAAGGTGTAGCGTTCAATCATGGGGTCTCCTGGGCAAATATTTTATTCCTGCGGGGTGTAGAGACACGCATCCAAAATGCCTAGAACCTCATCAAGCACAAATCGAGGGGCTTTTTCAATAAATTTCACCCGTCGTCTTGTACTGTCAACGGACTTGAGCTGTTCAACCATAATGTACCCCGTCAGGGACGACTCTTCGGGGACGGCCACGTGAAAGGGAATGTTTCTGAACGCCTTGGTGATGGGGCACACCATGGCAAGTCCCGTATGGCGGTTGAACAACGTGTTACTGACGACCAGCGCAGGACGACGCCCCTTTTGTTCGTGTCCGGCCTGCGGGTCGAAGGTCAGAATCACGAAATCCCCTTTTTTCGGAACATAGGCGGGCACCTACCACACCTCTTTCCCCACTGGCGGTCCCCAGTCCTGTTCTTCAAGTTGATACGTTTCCGGCATTTTGGCGACCAACGTTTTCAGGTCATATTTCCCCCGTACTTTGGCCACAGGTTCGACAATAATCCGTCCCTTCCTGATAGAGACGTTCACTTCATCACCCACGTTAATTCGGGCTTCGTCCAAAAGCGTCTTCGTGAACCGAAGCCCCTGACTGTTTCCCCATTTCTGAACCTTGGTCACCATGGTCTATCTCCTCATATCACCAACTGTATAGCCGAAGTATATCCTTTGGCGCATTGCATGACAACGGTTTATGAGAAACGTTGGATTACGTTGTGGCGCCGGGGTATGCCTTCGGCCAACTCGCCCACGGTCTGGTCTCCCCCTCACCCCGGCCCTCTCCCTCAAGGGGCGAGGGAGAAATGCCAACCATTCAAGAGGCGAGGGCACTGCGTTTGGGCTCCAGGCGCACGTCGTGCTTTATGAGTTGATCCAGGATGCCGTTCACGAATCGTCTGGTCTCATCGTCCGCAAAGTTTTTGGCCAGTTCCAGGGCTTCATCCACCGTCACCTTCGCCGGCACGTCAGGGACCCAAAGTAATTCATACATCGCTTGTCGCAAAATATTGCGATCCACCACGGGCATACGATTGACGGTCCAATTTCGTGCATAGGCGGCAATCAGGTCGTCGAGTTCGGCTTGATGTTCCCGGACGCCGTCAACCAGTTCAGACGTAAACGTCCTGACCGATTCCGACGCATCTCTTTGTGCCCAGAATTGTTCCAGCCAGAATTCGGCAGATCCGTGAAAATCGCATTGAAACAGAATTTGAAGGGCTAATTCACGCGCATCGTGTCGCGTGTACCCTCGTCGCGATTCGGAGGATGAGTCTTCTTGTTGTGTCCCGTTCACGGACATATCAAAGGTTCCGTGATCATACGTGTCGGAAGCCGGTCGGCTTTCGATTGCCGTCGTGCAATTCTTTCATGAGAGTTGCCATCTCAATAGCCGTACACGCGGCTTCCCTGCCCCGGTTGATTTCAGTTGTGCCGGCCCGGGCCAATGCCTCTTCAGCGGTATTCGTGGTCAAGACGCCGAAGATAACGGGAATGCCCGTTTCCCATGAGGCTCGCGCAATGCCCCTGCTCATTTCCGCACTAATAAAATCAAAATGAGGGGTCTCTCCCTTGATGACGGCACCCAAGCACAGCACGGCGTCAAACTGTTTGGATTGGGCCAACTGCCTGGCTACCAACGGGATTTCAAATGCCCCGGGGACACGGACGATTTGAACGTTGTCTTCGTGCGCGCCATGGTGTTTCAGCGTTTCGATCGCAGCGGCCTCCAAGCGCCCGGTGACGAATTCATTGAATTTGCTGACCACGATGCCAAATCGCAGGTCACCGGCATTCAGGTTTCCTTCAGTGAAATTCATGGGAACGTGCGGGCAGGATTCCCTCTCACCCTACCCTCGCCCACCAGGGGAGAGGGGATAAATGCTCCTGTGCCTCTTTCTGTCATTTCCGACATTCCCCCTCCTGTCATTCCCGACAAAAAGAACCGGATCCCCGATTAAAGATGTCGGGGAGGAATCCAGCGTCTTTTCCTTTTCTTGCGTTCGTAAAAAACAACACTGGATTCCCGCGTTCGCGGGAATGACGGATTCCGGATATGTTCATGTCTATGACAATCAGGATGCGATTCCGTGATGCCGCCCCGGCAGATGCTGTTCAGACGTTGTTTAAAATGTGCCCCAGTTTGCTTTTTTTCGTTCGAAGGTAATGGACGTTCGTTTCCCGGGGATTAATTTCAATGGGGACCCGTTCGACGACCTTCAAGCCATAGCCTTCGATCCCCACGATCTTCCGGGGGTTATTCGTCATGAGACGGATCTGCCTGAGTCCCAACGCAACCAGGATTTGTGCGCCGATACCGTAATCCCGCAAGTCCGGTTTAAACCCCAGCTTGAGATTGGCCTCAACTGTATCGCTGCCCTGATCCTGGAGGTGGTACGCTTTGATTTTATTCAACAACCCGATGCCTCTCCCCTCCTGATTCAAATACAGCAACACCCCCTTGCCTTCCTTTTCAATAAGGGCCATGGCATGATGGAGTTGATCGCGACAATCGCACCGCAAGGAACCGAAGACGTCCGACGTGAGACAACCGGAATGCACGCGGACCAAGGCGGGCGATTCATCGATGCGGCCCTTGACCAGAGCCATGTGTGTGCCACTATCCAACTCGTTCTCAAAAACCCAGGCTTCAAAATTCCCAAAAATCGTGGGCAACTCCGCGCTCACGGACTTTTTGACGAAAGTCTCGCGTGACAACCGATGTCGAATGAGATCCTTGATGGTAATGATCTTGAGGGCGTGTCGCTTGGCAAAAGACATCAAGTCGGGCACCCTGGCCATGGTTCCGTCGTCGTTCATGATCTCGCAAATGACCCCGGCCGGATACCTGCCGGCCATCCTGGCCAGATCAACGGAACCTTCGGTCTGCCCCGCCCGTTTCAGCACGCCGCCATTATGAGCCCGCAAAGGGAAAATGTGTCCCGGTCTTGTGAAATCCGAGGGTTTGCATGATGGATCGACAGCCATGCGAATCGTCGTCGCCCGGTCGGCGGCCGAAATCCCCGTCGTCACGTCCCGCGAGGCATCAATTGACACGGTAAACGCCGTACCGAACGGTGCGGAATTTTCCGCAGTCTGAGGATGTAAATTGAGCTGGTCTGCTCGTTCGGGCGTCACGGTCAGACAGATGAGCCCCCGGGCATGTATAGCCATGAAATTGACGGCTTCCGGGGTCACGCATTCTGCAGCGATCACCAAATCACCCTCGTTTTCGCGATCCTCATCATCTACCAGGATCACGAATTTCCCGGCACGAATATCCTCAAGGGCTTCGTCAATGGTATTAAAAACAGGAGTCATGGATGGAATCCCTAATAGGTTTCCTCTCCCTTGATGGGAGAGGATAAAGGTGAGGGTGAGAACGGCCCTCACCCCCTCACCCTGCCCTCTCCCGCCAAGGGAGAGGGAGAAACTCTCCAATTTTATATGGGGTTTCTACTCGCCTTGTCAATGGAGAGTGAGGGGAGGTAGAGCCTACAAGAACCTGTAGGTCGGGTTAGCCGCAGGCGTAACCCGACAATCAAAACCTGCATTTTATATGGGGTTTCTACTCGTCTTGTCAATGGAAAGCATACGAGTTGCCCCACGAGAATCGGTTAGGATGCCCCTTCTTTGACGGAAAAAGCCAATGAGCGTTGAATCCAAATCACGCTGCCGGTGGCAATCACGGTCAGGACGACGAAGACGAGAAATCCGCTCGCGTACGTCCCCGTTACGTCCTTTAACAGACCGAACCAGAACGGAAGAAAGAATCCGCCGAGCCCTCCGGCTGCCCCGATAAACCCCGAAGCCGTGCCCATCATGTTCCTATAGCGTAACGACGCCACCTGAAAGACCACCCCGTTTCCAAAGCCCAAGAGAAGAAGGGTCATCACGGTCAAGGGAAAGGCCCATAATGGAGGCGGCAACCACGCCAGCAGGATGCACACCCCCCCGATAGCCGGCAATCCGACCTGAAGTAAATTGAGTCCGCCGGCCCGGTCGGCCCAGTGACCGCCGACCGGCCTGGCGATACTTCCCGCCAACCCGCAGAACGCCGTCAGGCTCCCGGCAGCAACCATATCCAAGCCATATTGATCGTGGAAGAAAATGGGCAAGAAGCTCGAAAATCCAACGAATCCGCCAAACGTCACCCCGTAAAAAAAACACAGCCACTGCATGAACCGCTCCTGATACACCGTGCGAAAAGATCCTGCCAAGCCCTTCCTTTGCTGGTTTTGCAGAGGAAGTTCTTGAACGAACAGCGCAAACACGATGGCCGCGAGCAGGACCGGGACAATCATCAGGCCGAAAACTCCGTGCCATCCAATGTGAATCGCCAGACGTGGCGCAAAGAACGTAGCGAGAAGAACCCCACTGTTTCCTGTCGCGGCAATACCCATCGCCAGCCCTTGATGTTCCGATGGATAAGCGCGGCTCGCTACGGGCAGCGCCACGGCAAAACTCGCGCCTGCCGCCCCCAGCAAAAAACCGACTCCGAACATTTGGGCATAGCTTTGCCCGGACAACCAGCCCAGGACCAATGCCGCCACTTCAATCCCAAGAATGCCGAGGCCCACTCGTTTCGCACCAAACTGATCCGTGAACGGCCCGACCACGATGCGCAACAAGGCTCCGCCAAGTAAGGGAGTCGCAACTAACACCCCTTTCTGAGTAGCGGTTAAAGCGAAATCTTCCGCAATGGCAATGCCCAATGCGCCGATCAACAGCCAGACGACGAAACTCACTTCGAAATGAAGCCATGCCCCCAATAACGAAGGCCAATGGCCGCTTTTCAAGGCATTCTTGAGTGCGTATGATTTCATGTGTAAACGCGGACCCAAAAGATTACACAAATGAAACAGGACGTTTCCAAACGACTGCGACTATAAAGCACGGCCATGAACCGTCGCAATCGGACAACAAAGCAAGAGAATCATAGAAGCCTTCTTTTGTGATTCTTCTTTCCACGGTTTATAATTTTGGGGCAATTGCATGACATGCGGGTATGTGTTCAGGAACCTCTGATTAAGTGTGATAGCGGGATGCAGGGCAAGGCGTCCCGGAGCGAAACCCGAAGCTTATCAGAGAGATAGGTGAGGGTTGAGCGAGGACACAACGCAGCCATGCGCCCGATAGTGCACTTAATCAGAGGTTCCTTCACTCATTTGTTGACATCCCCCCTCACCCCAGCCCTCTCCCGCCGGGGGAGAGGGAAAAAACTTCCTGGATCAATAACGTGATGCCTTCTTCCAAGCAAGACGAGAATATTTCGGGACGGCACCCTTCGACTTCGCTCAGGGCAGGCGCAGGCCGTCCCCTACAAGAGAACGAGCACTCATCCCCTATCGAGGCTGAATTCGTTGTCGAACCTGAGGACAAGGAAGAGGTCTCCGAAAACGTTGCGGAATCCGGCGATGATTCCCAGGCCGAGCAAGCCGAATCCACGGCCCTTGCGCCCACCACGGCATTAGGCCGGTATCTCGTTGAGATCCGTCGCTACCCGTTTCTTTCCAAAGAAGAAGAATTGCAGCTCTTCCATGAATATCAGGTCACGGGCAGCCGTGACGCGGCGGTCAAACTGGTCCTGTCCAACCTGCGAGTGTCGGTGGCCATCGCTTCGGAATACGGGCATACCGGCGCCGACCAAATGGACCTCATCCAGGAAGGGAACGTCGGTCTGATGCAGGCTATCAAAAAATTCGACGTGTCCCGTAACGTCCGCTTCTACGCGTATGCCGCGTGGTGGGTCAGGGCCTATATCCTCCGGTACCTGTTGCAGTCACATCGACTGGTGAAGATCGGCACAACCCAGGAACAACGAAAACTCTTCTATAACCTGAAAAAGGAAAAGTCCAAACTCGAACGGGAAGGATTCGTACCGGATGCCAAGCTTCTAGCCGACCGCCTTCAGGTCCGGGAACGGGACGTGCTGGAAATGGACCAGCGACTGGGAAGCTGGGAGCTGTCCCTCGACCAACCCATCAGCAAAGACAGGGAGGAAGGGACCTTCCTCGATTTTCTGCCCGCCCCCACGCCCCGGGTGGACGACACCATCGCGAAGAAGGAATTGATGCTGCTTTTCAGGAAAAAACTCGGAAAATTCTCAAAAACCCTCGATGAGCGAGACGAGGACATCCTGCGGAACCGGCTGCTATCAGAAACCCCGTTGACGCTTGAGGAAATCGGTCGCAAGTATTCGATTACCAAGGAACGCTCCAGACAGTTGGAAGCCAGAATAATCAAGCGGTTGCGTGAGTTCATGAAGGCCGAATTGCAGGATTTCGACGTCTTGCGGAACTAAGGAACCTCTGATTTACTGCACTATCGGGCGCAAGGCTGCGTTGTGTCCTCGCTCAACCTTCACCTATCTCTATGATAAGCCTCAGGTTTCGCTCCGGGACGCCTTGCCCTGCATCCCGCTATCACATCAAATCAGAGGTTCCTTGAGCCTCCTCACTCCCCTATCCACATTTTTTTTGTTTCCGGAGCTTGACTTCTGAAAAACAGGCCTTACCTGTTACCTTGATAGTTGCATGGAATCCTCAACCTATCAGGATTTCTGAATATTATTATCCAGTTACCGCACTTCGAGACCCGAGACTATTAACCAAAGGAGGAAGTTGTCACATGGCCACACAAACCAAGGAAAAAGAAGCAACCAAGGGCACGGCGGCCAAAGGCTTTTTGCCACTTGGTGACCGCATTTTCGTGACCTATACGGAAGAACTCGAACGCACGGCCGGAGGCATCTACGTGCCGGATTCCGCCAGGGAAAAACCCCAACGTGGAACGGTTGAAGGTGTCGGACGAGACGTCAAATCCCTGAAAGTCGGCGATCAGGTCCTCTTCGACAAATATTCCGGAACCAAGATCAGGATCGAAAACGATGACTGCCTGATTCTGAGAGAGGAAGACATCCTGGGCGTCTTCGTCGATTCCTGATAATCTTGATTGAGCAAATCCACAGAGCACAATTCCATGAAAAAATTCAAGCATGACTTTAATTTGATGGAGGAACATTATGTCTAAGCAGCTATTGTATAGTGATCAAGCCAGGAGCGCGATTCTCCAGGGCGTGAACCAATTGGCCAATGCCGTCAAGGCCACGTTGGGTCCGAAAGGCCGGAACGCCATTCTGGACAAGAAATTCGGTGCCCCGACGATCACCAAGGACGGCGTGACCGTCGCCAAAGAAATCGACCTCAAGGACCCCTACCAGAATATGGGGGCCCAATTGGTCAAGGAAGTGGCCAGCAAAACCAGTGACGTGGCCGGTGACGGCACCACAACCGCCACGGTGTTGGCCCAGGCCATTTTCCGCGAAGGTGTGAAGCACCTGAGCGCCGGCGCGAACCCTATGGAATTGAAGCGCGGAATCGAGAAGGCCGTTGAAACGGCCACCGGAGAACTGAAGAAGCTCAGCAAGCCCTGTCAGGACAAGAAAGAGATCGGGCAAATCGGCGCCATTTCCGCGAACAACGACTCCACCATCGGTGATCTGATTGCCGAAGCCATGGACAAAGTCGGAAAAGACGGCGTCATTACCGTTGAGGAAGCCAAGTCCATGAGCACCTCGCTCGATGTGGTCGAAGGCATGCAATTCGACCGCGGGTACATTTCCCCCTACTTCGTCACCAACGCCGAACGCATGGAATCCTCCCTCGAAGATGCGTTCCTGCTCATCCACGAAAAGAAAATCAGCGCGATGAAGGACCTGCTCCCCATCCTGGAGCAAGTGGCCAAAATGGGCAAACCGCTCGTCATCGTGGCCGAGGACGTCGAAGGCGAGGCCCTGGCGACCCTGGTGGTGAACAAACTGCGCGGCACGTTGAATATCGCGGCAGTCAAAGCCCCGGGCTTTGGTGATCGCCGGAAAGCCATGCTGGAAGACATTGCCATCCTGACCGGCGGCCAGGTGATTTCCGAAGAAGTGGGCGTGAAACTGGAGAACGTGAAACTCACGGACCTCGGTCGCGCCAAGCGAGTGACTATCGACAAGGACAATACGACGATCGTCGAAGGTGCCGGCGACCCCAAGAAGATCGAAGGCCGGGTCAAACAAATCAAGGCGCAAATCGAAGAAACCACGTCGGATTACGACCGCGAAAAACTGCAAGAGCGGTTGGCGAAAATCGTGGGCGGCGTGGCGGTCATCAACGTCGGGGCCGCAACGGAAACCGAAATGAAGGAAAAGAAAGCCCGCGTGGAAGACGCGCTGCACGCAACAAAAGCGGCCGTGGAAGAAGGGATTGTTCCCGGCGGCGGCGTGGCGCTGCTTCGGTCGGTTCCCGAGTTGGAAAAAATGAAATTGGACGGCGATCAACAATTCGGCGTCAACATCGTCCGGCGGGCATGCGAAGAGCCGATCCGGCTGATCGCAGAGAACGCCGGGGTCGAAGGCTCGATCGTGGTGGACAAAGTCCGCAGTGCCAAGGCCAACGACGGGTACAACGCAGCCACGGACGAATACGTCGATCTGGTGGATGCCGGTGTCATCGACCCGACCAAAGTAACACGCTGCGCCTTACAGAACGCCGCAAGCGTCGCAGGCTTAATGCTCACCACCGAAGTCACCGTGACCGACCTGCCGGAAGAAAAGAAAGAACCAGCCATGGGCGGCCACGACCACGGCATGGGCGGAATGGGCGGCATGATGTAAGGACGCTGAAGCAACACCGCTTCGCAGTGAAGGCCCGAGGGATAATTCCCCCGGGCCTTCGTTTTTTTGAATCGTTACACGTGATGTGGAGCCTCCCCTCTTGTCATCCCTGTATATGTTCACTAATTCGTTGACAAAATACAGGGACTGATCACCCGGAATTGTCATTCCGAGCAAAGCGAGGAATCTCCTTGCTGTCATCTTCGACTGTCTCCCTCTGCCATCGTTGTCTTTTCTCCTTCTGTCATTTGTAGGTTTACTTTCTTTTCTCGAAACGCGACAGATCAAAAACAGCAAAGAGCGGCAGGTGGTCCGAATACTTACCCCCCTTGGCATCAAAAGATGTTTTTGCTTCAACAATCAGGCCATCTAGGGCCTGATTGTAAATAACATGATCGATGGCGTAAGGGTATTTACGATTATAGGGCTTCGGATGTTTGACCCCGTGCAGCGCTTTTTCCAGGTCAACGTACGTTCCAGGCTTGCCACCGGTTTCCAATCGTAACCACATTGCATCGCTCAATTGGTCAAGCTGCCTGTTGAAGTCGCCGGCAATGATAAAATTCTGTCCTGAGCGGTCGCGAGCATTGATCCAGGCAGATAATACGTTAATCTGCTTATTGAGGATACCGCACGGATTGGAGTTTTTGCCCTCCACAGCTTGGTATGTACATCGCGATTTCAGGTGTATGGAAAGCAGGTGCAATGGTGCGCTGGTTGCTACCTTGTTTCCCCCGTCAACGTGCTCTAAGACGAGATAGACCCCCCTGCGTCCCGAATCATAAGCACCTTCCAGTTCCCTAACGTCGGGTTGGCGAACCGCCCGCAGCCCCAGGCGATCTCCCATGTCTTTGCGAACGGCAAATCCCGTACGCTGCATCAATCTGTTGTTGGTGGAATTAGAACAGGCTGCAAATTCACGGCTGGGTCTTTCCGATATGTGAATGTCATAATCCACAACCGGAAATATTCTCTTTGCCGCGCTCAAGTTCTCTACTTCCTGGAACGCAACCACGTCCGCCCTGGTCCGGCTCAGGTACTTCCTGATGTCCTCATACTGCGATGAATTCCGTGGACGGCAACCCTTGTCATCATCAGCAGCCAAGTGTTCAATATTCCAGGTGGCCAGGGTGAGAATTCGGTCGTTGGCAATACCCGGAACGGGCACCCATATCAGCAATAGCGCGCTAACCAGCCACCCTGATATTTGCCGGACGGCCAAATGGAGAGATCGGTGAATGTATACAGAAATCAACCGCATCGGCCTTTCCTTTCTCAGTTCCCGTAGGTCGGATTAGCAGAGCGTAATCCGACATGGTATGGGGCGCAAGGATCAACCAGCCCCCTTGTAGATGTTCACGGATTCGTTGCCAATTCTCGCCCTTGGCCTTTCACCAAATTTAGGTAAGGGCAAGCCCGAGGAGCCTTCGTTTTTTACTAAGGAGTATATCGAAACGGGAGGAAGATCAGCGAAGCAATCAAAGATGACAATCTCTCACGGTGAACTGCCTCAAAAAGATTTACTCAACGATGAAGAAGAGGACGCAGATTTTTTCAGATCCTTTATCACGTTTTGCCCCGCTTGAATCTTTTCATGACGTTCTTGTACAGGCAAAGTTTCCAGGTGATCCACCATAATATTTGCCATTTTTTGAGCAATTTCTCTATTCGATAGCTTACGCTTCATAGTTTTTAATCTAGCATGTGCTTGCTTGACTGGCCAACAGAATGACCGAAAATGGCCATTACTGCCCCAGTCTTGTCTATTTGCTCTTTCCCTTCCGTCGTTTTGGTTTCGTCTTCATCGCGGCCTTCAGGGGTGCGCTCATTTTTTCGTAGAGCATGAAGAGGTGCTCTGCCCGCTCGCGTTCGGATGCGAATCCGCCACGGCGATAGAGTTTGTCCACGGCGCGGTCGAGGGTTTGGTGGGCCTTGCGGAGATCAGGTGGCATGAGGTCGGGGTCGTAGAGGTCTGCCAGCGTGGCGTCAGGATGGACGGCGCGGGCATCGAGGATGGCCTGTACGAGCGGGTCCAGTTTTGACAAGTCCGGCTTCTCAGGTGGCATCGGGAAGGTGTTGTAGACGAGGCCAATGGAATAGCGATAATCGCTTTTCAGACGACCGCCGACGTGGCGTAGCCAAGCCATGTGCATGGCAGATGTGAGCAGCGCAAAATCGGCGAGGGTGGCGTTTTGCAGCACAAAAACGAGATCGCTCGGAATTGTTGGCGGCTCTAGCCAGCCAGTAGGCACATACTCACGCCGTTCCGAACTCACTTTGGGAATGACCAGAAACGGCGCGGTAGGAACAACGTTCACATGATAGAGTGTAGGCGTTTCCGACAACTTTTGCGTGGGTTTGCTATTGCTGGCTTGTCGATAGGCGCGAACAGCCGCAATACGCTCTCGCACACGTGGAAGCCGCGCTAGTACTCTCGGTTCAGCTTCGTGTAAAGCGAGAATCCAGCGTTCACCGCCTTGCAGGTATTCACGCGCACCAACGAAGGGATGCAAAAAGGCCACGGCCTCTGCCTCTGTTTCCAGCAAAGCCGCTCGTTCTTCTCCATCGAATATGTAATGACCACCATCAATGGGTTTGGAACCGATTATCAGCGTTCCCATCCCGTTAATCGGCTTGCTTTCCTCTCCTACCGTCAGATGCGTGTCGGTAAGTCCGCCGGCGTCGAACAGATAAGGCGATAGCGTAGCGTGCCGGGTTTCTTCCGGTTCGCCGTTGATGTCGGGATAGCTAAACAGGCGTTTGTCCGTCCGCTGGCGATCCCTGACGTCGAGCCCGATAATGACGACGTGCACGTGGGCCTTGCCGCGTGCGTCCGAGCCCCAGGCGAAGGTACGGTGCGCGAAGGCGATCTCCAAGCCGCAACGCTCGAAGAGGAGCGGCCAGAGTTGCGCCACCTGCTCGCCTTGGGTGATCGAGTTAGTGGCGACGAAGCCGATCCGCGCCGTTCCTTTTTGAACGTATTGTCCGGCCTCGATGAACCAGGCGGTCACATAGTCGAGTGTTCCGCCGTTCTTGCCCAAGGCGGCGATACGGCGTACTTGGGCGCGCTGCTCTTCGCTTTGGAACTTCGCTCCGGCGAACGGCGGATTGCTGAACACGACGGAGCAGTCTTCCGGCGGCAGCACGTCCGCCCAATCCGTTTCCAGTGCATCAGCGTTTACGATATGGGGCGCATCTTCAAGCGGAATGCGGACGTGGCTCTGCCCGAACTCCAGGCTCAACCGGTTGTTCATGATATGGTCCATCATCCACAGGGCCGTCTCGGCGATGCGTGCCGGGAACTCGCCGATCTCGATGCCGTAAAACTGATCGACGTTGATCCGTGAGAGGTCGGCGGTATCCAGTACTCGTTGCGTTTCATCGGTCTTGTCGCGGTGCAATTCCCGGATCAGTTCGATTTCCAATTCGCGCAATTCCCGGTAGGCGATGATCAGAAAGTTGCCGCACCCGCAGGCCGGATCGAAGAACTTCATTTCACCCAGTCGCTTGTGAAAGGCTTCCAATTCGGCACGGCGGCGATGATCTTTCCGCCTTTTGAGACGCTGAAATTCCGCTCTCAGATCATCGAGGAACAGCGGTTCGATCACCTTGAGGATGTTTTTCTCGGTGGTGTAATGGGCGCCCTGGGCTCGGCGTTCGGCGGGTTCCAGCACAGACTGAAAGAGCGCACCGAAGATGGCAGGCGAAATTGCCGTCCAGTCGAAACGACACGCATCGAGCAGTACCGCCCGCATGTCCGCGTCGAAATCGGGAATCCTCAACTGGGCCGCGAACAGATTACCGTTGACATAGGGAAAGCGGGCAAGGTCTTCATCGAGCTTGGTTTGGCGCAGGTCTATGTGCGTATTCAGGACTTGAAACAGTCGCGCAAGCCAGCCGCCGAGGTCGGAGCCATCTTCCCTCGTCCGGGTCTCCAACAAATCCAGAAAGATGTCGCGCGGCTCGAAGATGCCGGTGTCATCGGCGAACAGGCAGAACACCGTCCGAACCAGGAACACTTCCAGATCATGGCCGTCGTACCCGGATGCCTTGAGCGCGTCGTGCAGTCGTCCCACCAACTCCGAGGCTTTGACGTTGACCGGGTCCTGATCGCGGAAGGTGCGGCGTTGTACGCCAAGAATGAAGCCGAACTTTTCGACGTGAGCCGGCAGGTCTGCCAGCGTGAACGTAGTCTGTTCACGTTCATCAAGGTCGTGAAGCTCGAAGTTCTGAAAATCGCTGACCAGGATGTAGCGCGGCCGGTCCTTCTCGGGTAGGACGTCGAAGTACTCCCCTGCTTGTCCATAGGCTTTTGCCAAGTCACGGCCGGCACTCTTTTGTTCAACAAGCAGGACGCCCGGCCAGAACAGGTCGATGAACCCGGACTGATTGTCCAGCTTGCGCACGTGTTGCTCGTACCGTGCGACTGAGCGGCGCTTGACATCGAAAATGCTGAAGAATTCGTTGTAGAAACTCTGCGTCTCGCCTTTTTCGTAGGCTGCGTCCTGCCATTCACGGGCAAATTCAGCAGCACGGGCACGAATTTCGTTCCAGGACAGGCGCATGGAGATTACAAGGCTTCGGGTTGAGAGAGGTTTCGTCGATCAGCCTGACCGCGCGGCCTTATCGTGTGCGTAGAGTGTTTATTTACGAAGTTATCCGCGGCAGATCCGGCAGGATCTGTCGCTTCAGATCATGTAACGTCACCATAGTCAACCTTCCGGTATCCGTCAATTATGATGAAGGCTTCTTCTTTTTCCCCTCACCCCAGCCCTCTCCCACAATGGGGCGAGGGAGAAAAGACACTGGATCCGTCCCCGACATTCTTAATCGGGGATCAAGTCGGGGATGACGGAAAAAGAAAAAACGCACCTCCTCTCTTTCGTCCCGCCTGCCCTTTCATGTTGTTCTTTCCGTCTTGTTCCTGATGGGATGAGTGCGCTATGTTGCCGGGATGACCAAACCTCTCGTGTATATTGAAACGACGATTCCCAGCTTCTATTACGAGAAACGCACCGACCCCGGCATTGTGGCGCGTCAGGAATGGACTCAGCAGTGGTGGGATACTGCGCCAGAGCGCTTTGAACGGGTCACTAGCCCGGCCGTATTAGACGAACTCGCCGGCGGTGTACCCGAACGTAGCGCAGAACGACTGGATCTCGTTCGTGATCTGCCACTCCTCTCCGTCGAGTTGGCCATTATCGAGATTGTCCAAGGGTATATCCGGCACAAACTGATGCCGGCTGATCCTGCTGGTGATGCGCTGCACTTGGCGCTTGCCTCTTATCACAAGTGCGACTTTCTGGTAGCCTGGAATTGTCGGCACCTTGCCAACGCCAATAAGTTCGGACACATCCGCCGGGTGAATGCCATGCTAGGTCTTTTTGTGCCAGCATTGGTGACTCCCCTGGAACTCCTTGGAGGGAGCGATGAAACAGAACCTGAGTGATCCGGTCATCGACGAAATCAGGGAAATACGGCACCGCATCTCGGCACGTTTTGATCATGATCCCGTACAACTGGTGACCTTTTATATGGAGATGCAGAAGCAGTACCAGGATCGACTGATTGACCCCGCAAAGAGTGCTGGGTGCAAGGATCAACCGGCCACCTTGTAAATTCTCACGGGTTTCTTGCCAATTTTCACCTTTGGCTTTTCTTCCAATAATTGTTCGGTTTCCTGAGCAAAACTGTCGGGACTGGATCCCCGATCAGGTCGGGGATGACGGAAGAGGAAAAACAAAAGAAGAGGTAGATTTTTTCAGATCCTTGATGACTTTTTGCCCCGCTTTAATTTTCATATGACGTTCCTCTACAGGCAAAGTTTCCAGGTGCTTCACCATAATATCTGCCATTTCTCGTGCGATTTCTCTATTCGATAACTTACGCTTCATGGGTGCCAATCTAGTTCCTGAGCGAGCCTTCTACCGCCCGTCGAATAAATTTTTGGTACGAAATGCCTTCCTGCGCCGCTCGTTGGCGAACAGCGTTCAATAACGGTTCGGAAAACCGCAGATTGACTTGCTTGGTTTTGGGCAACAGTTCGAATGTGACGGAGGTAAATTGTTTCAAGTTCAGGTAATCTGTCAAATCCCGGTTCAGAAACTGTTCGGCTTCCTGATCGGTCTTAAATCTTGGCACTTTCTTCTTCATATTTCCGGGCCTCCTTCTCATGCATGTACCGAGCACTGATCGGACGGAGCCGCACGGTGTCGTCGACTTTTCTGATGGTGAAGACTACCAGCATCGGCTTTCCCGTTTGCGCCCGGCCGATAGCCAGATAGCGATCCTCTTGTTGGGCATGCAACACATCAGGCGCAACCAACAGGTTCTCTTGCTACAAGAAGTGTTCGATCTGTTTCGGGCTGAGCCCGTGTTTTTGGCAATGCCTCCGATTCCCCTCATCCCATTCAAAGCCGGAGAACGCTAGTTTCATTATAGGAAAAGTATATATATTTTTATATACAAATAGCTACCGAAAAATGTCTGTTCTGAGGAAAATAGAAAGAAGACAATAAAGTTAAAAAAGACCCTGGATCCCCGACCTAGTCGGGGATTGTAAATGTTCACTAATTCGTTGACAGAAAGAGAAACTCAGACTCCTCACGAAGCCTCTCTCTTCGCCGAGGACAAGCCAAGCTCGAATGCCATGTTGAGAGAGGATCAGGCGTTAAAAAGATTAAAAAACTGACAAATGATTTGCTAATTGTCATGATAATCATTAATTTATATAATTATTATCATGTCTATTCCTACCCCAAGCATTGCACGATATTTGGATGTCAAGAAACTTCTGCAGCAGAAGTCCTGTTTTCTGTTCAGTCCACGGCAGACGGGGAAATCCACGTTGATCCGCCAGCAGCTCTCCGATGTCCGTACGTATAACCTGCTTGATCAGACGCTCTTCCTCCGTCTCTCCAGAAATCCGGCTTTGATCCGAGAAGCATTCACCCCGGATACGCGACTCATCGTAATCGACGAAATTCAAAAGATGCCGGCGCTGTTGAACGAAGTCCAACTCATGATCGAAGAGTACGGCATTCGCTTCTTTCTGACCGGATCAAGCGCGCGCACGTTGCGCCGCAAGGGCGTCAATTTACTCGGCGGCCGGGCGCGCTCCCGCGTGCTGCATCCATTTGTACGTGCCGAACTCGGCGAGCACTTTCGTTTGGAAAGGGCACTGGAATTTGGCTTGTTGCCGTCGATTTATTTTTCCGACGCACCGGAAGAAGATCTGGCCGCCTACTCGGGAGATTATCTCAAGGAAGAAGTTGCAGCAGAAGCCCTAGTCCGTAATATCGGCGCATTCAGCCGGTTCCTTGAAGTGGTGGCGCTGTCACATGGGCAGATGATCAATTTTTCGCAGGTTGCGAGCGATGCCCAAGTCCCGGTCTCCACAGTGCGAGAATATTACGGTATTCTTCGAGACACGTTCATTGCTCACGAAGTCCCCGCCTATACCGAAACCCGCAAACGCAAGGCGATCTCGACTTCCAAGTATTATTTGTTTGATGTCGGTTTGGCGCGGCACTTGCAAGGGCGTCGTGGTCTGGCCTTGGGCACAGTCGAGTACGGCGAGGCATTCGAGACTTTTGTGTTACAAGAGATCAAAGCATTCTGCGATTACCACCTGCTCGGCTCGCCAAGGTACTGGCGTTCCAAGTCCCAATTTGAAGTGGATTTTGTTCTCGGCACACTCGCCATCGAAGTAAAGGCCAAGAAAGCCATATCACGCCGGGACCTGAAAGGATTACTGGCACTTCGGGAAGAAGCCTTGATGACACATTATGTCCTGGTGTCCATGGAACCAACGACTCGTCAAGTGGATGGCATGACCATTCTGCCCTGGCAGGAGTTCCTTGATCGACTGTGGGACGGCGAATGGATGCCCAACATGGAGCCTCCGTCGCTTTCTGCAAAGTAACGTCATTTTTGTAGTCGGGGATGACGGAGAAAAAAGATTCTGGCATTTCTGGCGACCTAACGTCACCGCGTCTTCCACGGATTGACCACCTGTACCTCTAAGACGTCGAAATCTCTGACGTTGCGGGTCGCTATGGCGAGGTCATGGGTTTTCGCGGTTCCCGCGATCAGCGCATCGCCCAAGTCCAGCGTGCGTCCGAACCGGTGTGCTTGCGCCCGAAACAGGGCTGCCCATTCCGCCCCTATTGTCTCCAAAGGCAGGATGCGGTCTTCGTATTCAGCAATAACCCCCCGCAGACTATCCTGCAGACCGGATCGTCGTTGTCCTTGCGCCATATGCTGCAAGCCATATTCCAACTCGTGTATGACAATTGACGACAGCCATAGGTCGTCGTGTTCGGCGAGAAACGTGACGACTCGTGTGTGCGGAGTGCTTCGTATGACCTCTGAGATGATGTTCGTATCCAGAAGATAGCCGTTCATGCTCTTTCTTCATCGATGAACGGGATTTTCCGATCAGAACGGCGGCTCGGGATTTCAAGCTCTATCCCACGCGGCATGTTCTCAACCAGCCACTGGCCCAACGGCTTGCGTGGCGGCGTTTTTGCGTCCCAGGTAGCGGCGGGTACAACGACGAATGACCGGCGGGTGCCGATACGCTGGGGCCCTTCCTCTTCGGCAAGACGTAGAATTTCGGACAGTCGCGCCTTAGCTTCGGCCACGGTCCAAATCCGGTTGAGTTTGGCATGTTTGGTAGTCATAGGCCCTCCAATCAACATTTTATAGTCCAATATAGACCATGTTCGAGGTTGAATCAAGAAGTCTCAATCCGTCCAAGCAAGGTAGGTCGGGTTAGCCAAAGGCGTAACCCGACACCCGCACTGCGGGCGAAACTCCTTGTCGGATTACGCTCCGCTAATCCGACCTACCCTGTCCGACAAGCTCAACGGTCGCCCGGTGACCGGATGTGGTGGCCAATCTGGTGTCACAGGTGATCAATCGGGCCGCAAGGGACTCCGTCAGAGCCAGATACGCGGCATCATAGGCGGTGACATTATGACGTAGCGCCCAAATGCGTGGAAGAAAGAGGTCATGCGGGTAACGAAAAATCGGAAAATCGGCCAAGTCAGTCAGGGCTTGCTTCCCGCGTTGCGGTGTCAGTTCACCACTCAAGACGTACCGGCGCAGGACTTGCGCGATCTCCAGATCCAGTAAATGAGGCGCATGCAGAGACTCTCCGCCGTCAAACAGGCGCTGCTGAATATCCAACGCGGCAGTCGTTCCCAAAAGAACCTCAAGGACCGCCGAAGCATCCGTCACAATCACCGGCTATCGCGTTCTTCCCGGATCAATTGAGCCGGTGGGAGGGTTGGATGGACCCGTGTTCGAGTCTGGAGCCGCCGGCGTAACTCTTCGACTGTTGGATGCTCGGCAAGGCGTTGAATTTCCGCAATCAGGTAATCCGACAGAGACATACCGGCCATGGCAGCCCTGGACTTGAGGACCTTATGAAGGTCATCGGAGACGTTCCGCAACTGAATCATTTTTGGCATGCTATTAAGATATTTGCATGTTATTCACATGTCAAGTCGATCATTTTATTCTCAGAGCCAAGGACAATTTTCTCTCAGGAGGAAAGGGCGAAAGCAAAACCCAAAAGCCTGGATCCCCGATTACTAATGTCGAGGATGACGGAAAAGACTGCTGGATTATTCGTGTCTTGTTCCTTAAACGGTGAGTGCGGTATGTTGCCGTGATGACCGACAACGACTTGAACGTCACACTCGGGGTTGAAGAGGAATTTTTCCTGGTCGATCCGGAGTCGCGGGACCTGATCGCTGATCCTGATCCGGCGATCTTTGAAACCTGCGAGCGGGCCAGCGGACCGCATACCGTGGTGCGCGAATTCCTTCGATCTCAAATCGAAACCAACACCCGGGTTTGCGCGAACTTCGTCGAATTGCGTAACGCGCTGACCGAAACGCGCCGATTGGTTATTGATGCAGCGAGACATCACAAAGTCGCCGTGATTGCATCGTCCACGCATCCGTTTGCCGACTGGCGAATACAACTCCCGACGCCAAAGGAGCGATACCAACGACTTGCGATTACGCTTCAAGAGCGCCGGTCCCTTCTTGTGGGCGGCATGCACATTCACGTCGGATTCGGCAACCCGGAATCGCGCATTCGAGTCATGACCGCCCTCCGACGGTATCTCCCGTTGCTGAACGCCCTATCCGCGTCGTCACCGTTCAGCTCGGGCAGGGAGACCGGGTTCAAATCTTACCGGCTGAATCTTTTGAGTGTACTGCCACGGTTCGGCCTCCCTCCGGCGTTTTTCACGCGACGCGAGTATGAGAACCTCTTGAGTACGTACCAGTCTCTCAAGTTCATCGACGACGGTAGCGAGTTGTGGTGGGATCTCCGGCCGTCGCCGAAATACCCCACGATCGAATTACGTATCTGTGACATTTGCACTCGCCTGAATGACGCGCTCGCCGTGGCGGCGGTCTATGCCTCTCTCATCCGCAAGTTGCTGCGCCAGAATGCCGCCGGCGCGTTGCCACCGGAACCGGCATCCGAAATTATTGCCGAGAATCGGTGGCTGGCTGCACGCTATGGCGTACTGGCGTTTTTTGGCAATACCGCCTTGGGCGGGCGCATCGACATCAATGATTGCCTGACGGCGCTCGTCGAAGATCTTACAGAGGATGCCAGGGCGCTTGGCTGCGAGACGGAATTGCGTCATTCCCTGAGCATCATCAAAGAGGGCACGGGTGCGGATCTGCAGATCGACCACTTTCGGCTGCGCCGGCTCGAAGGCGACAGTGCGAACGAAGCCTTGCGTTCCATTGTCGACTTGGTCATTCGGGAAACGATGGAAGTAATGTAACGACGAGCCGTTTTTTTCGGCTCCCTCACCCCAGCCCTCTCCCGCGATGGGGAGAGGGAGAAAAGAGGAAAGCTGTCAGGTTACGCTTCGCTAACCTGACCTACTGAGTACTCAGGGAAAGGACTTGCTCTTGTGCCGGAAGCGTTCTATGGTAGGGAAAATCTTTGCTGGTTCCGAAATATCAACGTTTAAAAGAGGACTCGAATGATGAAGCGCTCAATATTGCCTCTGGTCATTGTTGCAAGCGGGATCCTGTTCATGAACGGCACGGTGGCCTCTGCCGAACCCCGGACCGAATCGATCTGCAACCTGGGAATGGTGAAAGGAGAACAGGGCCGTACCTGTGAGGTGCCGGTCCCGGCGGGATGCAAGGTCGCAAATTTCCCGGGCTATGATGATCCGTGGGTCGATATCTCCAAGGGCGGCAAGACAAGCTGCGCCATCGATGAGAAACAAACCGACTGGAAAACCAGGATCGTGGGCTCCTGTAGCGCCTGCGGCACGGATAATTGTTCGGCCCGGTTCAGCGTGATGTTCGCGTGCGGCGACAGTCAACCCATGACCACTCAACCGAGAAAAGTCTACAAGGATTGAACTGTGCAATCCGTGTTGCTTGTCCCCCTCACCCCAACCCTCTCCCACAATGGGGAGAGGGAGCAACTTCGTGTCATCGACAACTCGACTTCTTAAACAGGCTGCCCTTGAGCAGGGGTTTCATGCGGTGGGCATTGCCCGCGTCCCGTCGTCAAGCACTGACCGGGATTGCTCTCCGTCCAGTCATTCCCCTACCAACCCATTCGACCGCCTGCAGTATTGGCTGACCCAGGGCTACCACGGCACCATGGCGTGGATGGGGCGGAATCCCGAACGCCGCGCCGACCCCGCGCAGGTGTTGCCCCACTGCCGTTCGATTATTGCTCTTGGTCTCAATTACTGGACTGACGCGATCCCGGATGAGCGCCGGGGCAACGGCCGGATTGCGCGGTATGCCTGGGGTGAGGATTACCACCGCGTATTCAAGAAAAAGCTCAAACAGCTTGAACGGGTGCTCAGGTCTCTCGAACCGGATTGCGTCACCCGCAGCTACGCGGATACAGGTCCGGTGATGGAAAAATTCTGGGCGCAACAAGCCGGCTTGGGGTGGATCGGCAAACATTCCAATCTCGTCTCCCCGGCTTTTGGTTCGTGGTTGCTGCTCGGAGAAATTTTGACCACCGTGGAGCTGGAACCTGATGAACCCGGCACCGACCTCTGCGGGACCTGTACCCTGTGCGTGCAAGCTTGTCCGACCGGAGCGATTGCCGAATCCTACGTCGTCGATGCCACAAAATGTATTTCTTATCTCACCATCGAATACCGCGGAGACGGGGCCTCACTGGACAAGAACCTGCAAACCCGCATGGGAAACCGCATCTTCGGTTGTGACGATTGTCTGGACGCATGCCCGTATAACGCATTCGCTCCGGCAACAAACGAACCAAGCATGCAACCCACGGCCCTGACACAAGGACCAAACCTGTCACGGCTCTCGGCATTGAGCGAAGAAGATTTTTCCCGGACCTTTGCCCATTCCCCCATCCGGCGCGCAAAATTTTCAGGATTTCAACGCAACGTGGCCATCGCCGTGGCGAATGAACCCCGGCCTTAGAGGTTCCCTACGTCAATTCCGCTATTGTGACGCCATCCCCTCCTTCTTCCTGACTCCCGGGTCGATACACTGACACGTATGCCGACTGTGCGAGAAATTCTCGAATCGCGGTCTTGAGTTTCCCTGTTCCGTGCCCATGAATGATCCGGACGGACCTGGCGTTCCGCAACAAAGCCTGATCCAATCGGGTCGTCAATTGCTCAAGGGCTTCTTCCGCGGTCTGTCCTCGCAAATCAATGCCAGCGAAATCCGATACCGTTGAGCCCAACCCTGCGCTCTCGCCTGATCGTGACGACGATTTCGTCAAACGCGGTGCAGGACTTTTTTCTTGCAAGACAACGTCCGGCACGTTCCCCGCTTTACCAACGCCCACAAGCCGCTCCACGTGGACGGAGAGTTCGGATGACCCAACCTGCACACGAACGGATTTCTTGCCCTCGGGCTTTTCCAGCAACCGGCCCAGCGTGTCCAAGCCGGCGATTTCCACCACGTCGCCTTCCTCAAGAGATGCAACCGGAATGGATTCCGATGTCGTGTGTCGATTGATCGTCGCTTCCGCTTGGTGTAACAAGCCTTGTGCCTCTTGCGCATGAGTCCACGTCCGTTGCCGTTGCAATGACTCGGTGATCCGTCGAACCTCGGCGCGGGCCGTTGCCAACTCTTCCCGAAACTTCTTTTTCATCTTCTTGATTTCGTCGCGTTCAATGGAACGCAATCGTTCCGCAATGGTATGGGCTTCGGCTGCCTCACGAACGGCTGTTTCTCGCTGAGTCCTGGCTTCGTCAAGTTCTTCCTTCAATTCCTGATGGGTGCGTTGCAGCTCCGTGAACACGTGATCGAGTTGCCGGTCTTCACGATCAACCAGATCCAAAGCCTGAGTGAGAATCGACGAATCCATACCCAAACGCCCGGCAATATCCAACGCGGAGGACCCGCCGGGGATGCCGGGGATAAAGCGGTAGGTTGGAGCCAGTGTATTGACGTCAAATTCGAGGCTCGCGTTCAAAAACCCGGGCGTCGAAAGGGCCAACGTCTTCAGCGCATTGTAGTGCGTCGTCACGACGACCTTGAGACTGAGTTCGGCAAAACGGCGAAGCAGCGCCTCAGCCAGGGCCGCACCTTCGGCGGGATCGGTTGAACTGATGACTTCGTCCAGGAGCACCAGCGTTCGCGGGGACTCCCCGCCGGTGCGGTGCTCGATGCTCTTGAGCAAGCCGATCAATTTTCTGATGTGCGCGGAAAAACTGGACAGGTCCTTGGTCAGGTCCTGCGCATCGCCGATGTCCGCGAAGGTTTCCTCGAAGAACGCCATCTCCGATCCGTCCCCGCACGGCACGTGAAGCCCGCCACGCACCATCAGACTGTAAAGGCCCAGCAGCTTCAGCAGCACGGTTTTTCCGCCGGTATTGGGACCGGAAATGACCAACACGGCCGAATCCCGCTCGAACATGACGTTGTTGGCCACGACCTGTTCTTTCGTCAACAGCAACAAGGGATGCCGGGCTTTCCATAAACGAACGTGTCCGTCCGTATTGAGACGGACCGGCGTACCGTTCATGCGGGTGCTCAAGCGCGCCTTGGCTCCGATACAATCCAGGGTGGTCAGGACCTGCGACAAATGCAGCAAATCATCCAGGTGCCGCATAACCCGGCTCGTGAGTTCCTGCAAGATACGGGTGATTTCCCGGGCGACTTGAAGTTCGGCCACTTTGATCTGATTGTTCAGGTCGATGAGTTCACGAGGCTCCATGAACACCGTGGCGCCACTGGCCGACATGTCATGCACGATCCCGGGAAGATCATGCTGGCGCTCGGCTTTGACCGGCAGGACGTACCGGTTCTCCCGTTGCGCATAGTATGGTTCCTGCAGCAACTCCCGGTAGCGTGAAGACGCCACCATGTTCTCCATGCGCTGGCGTATACGGTGCTTCAATCCCTGCGAAAGACGGAGTGCTTCATGCAATGCCGGTGAAGCGTGATCGAGTATTTCCCCTTCCGCGCTCACGCATGTATCGATCTCCTCTCGCAGTTCGGACGGGTCCGGCAGGGATACGTAATAGGCAAACAGGACCGGCGCGGTCTCCTGATTCACCACGAGACAACGCCTGATCGCCCCTGCCAAGTGGATCAGGACGGAGAGTGCTCGCAGTGTTTTCAGGTCAAGTATTCCGCCTTTTCCCGCTTTACGCAGGGCCTGCGACGAGTCTTCGAATTGAACGGCAGGAAACGGTACGGGAGCATGGGACAGCTCGAACATTTCCGTCGTCTCCTGCATGCGACGTTGCGCAAGTGCGAGCGAGTCCTCCAACGGTAACCGCCGGCACAACTCGGCTCCGGACGCCGAATGCGCCTGTGCGGCCAACGCCTCCAGGACTTGCGGCCATTCAAGGGCTTGATGCGTTTCTGAAATAGTGGAGAGATCAGACACGGGAATGGTAGATGGGGTTTCCTTGCCTGCCTAGAATAACGAAGTCATCAACGAAACGAAAGGGGCACTCTTGTCAGACTGGCTCCACGAAACGTACAGTAGCTACCATGAAATGCCTTTTATAGTGAACACGATTCATAGCAAGAACTTTCGAGGTCGCCCGTTGTGAGCGGTATTCTTTTGCTGGGACTCCTGATTGGCATGCAGCATGCGTTGGAGGCTGATCACGTGGCAGCCGTATCGTCGCTCTGCACGGGTACGCGATCCGTTCGCCGGATTGCCGTCCATGGCGCAGTTTGGGGCCTGGGCCATTCGTTGACCTTGTTCATCTTTGCCGGTGCGGCTGTCTTTTTGGATCTGCGTTTCGGTGAGACCCTGGCGCAGACGTTGGAGGGCGTGGTCGGCGCAATGCTGATCCTGCTGGGCGGACAGGTGCTCTTTCGCCTGTGGCGGGAACGCCTCCATTTCCATACGCATCGTCACTCCGACGGCCTGCCCCATTTCCACGTCCATAGTCATCATGGTGAGAACGCGGACCATGATCCTGACCGTCACGTTCATGCCCATGCGAACGGACTGCCCCTGCGGACACTCGTGGTGGGCATGGTGCATGGTTTGGCCGGATCAACGGCCCTGGTGGTTTTGACTGCTTCGACCGTACAGGACCCGGTCATCGGCCTGCTATACGTCGGGCTGTTCGGCCTGGGGTCGATAGCCGGTATGACGGTACTGTCTTCGGCGCTCGCCGTCCCCTTGGCTTGGACCGCGCAGGCTTTCACGTGGGCTCACCGCAGCCTTCAGACCGTCGTAGGGCTCGCCACAATGGGAATCGGAACAGCGTTACTGATAGAGGCTGGAATGGCTTTCCTTTTCTACACCTGAAACGATCATTGGAAAATAGCCACTTTTGTCTTTCTCGCGCACGCAAATGACAGAAGGGTGCAAAGGCGTCCCATTTTCATCTCTTGGTGTGCAGGGGAGGTAGAGCCTTTAACCCCTCGCCCCTTGCGGGAGAGGGTCGGGGTGAGGGGGCTTGTTCCGACCAATCCGGTTTCCTTAGAATGGCGTGTTTGTTCGTTGATAATTTCCACTGTCTCCTTCTGTCATCCCCGACCCAGATCGGGGATCCAGTTTATATGGTTGGGAATGACGGAGGAAAACTCCCCCTCACCCCAGACCTCTCCCTCCGGGGGAGAGGGTGATATGAGGCATGACCCGAAGGTTCCTACCATGACCCAGGATGAAGCTCGTTCGTATCTGAATTATCTTCTGACGTTGAGTCTCCGTCGCGAAGAGGCGTTTGGCCCGTTGGCGATCGCGTTTCTCCGTGAACGGGACTTGACGGCTCTCGGCGTCGCTCCGGAAGAACAGTTCAGCCTGATCATCGCCACGATCCAGGCCATTGCCCCGGAACCCAAACGGTATTCGCTTAAATTGGAACTACTGCAAAAGGCCCGTCAATTGCTCGCGAACACGCGGTTCTTCGACCCCGAATTGGACAAGGACCTGGAGCACGATATTCAGAAAACCACTGCCGAGTTGTCTATCTATAACGACGCCATGAAGTCGTCCCGGAATGCGCCGGTCGATCGTCACGCGCTGATTGTCGAAACTGATCTCCCGGACTATTTTCTGGACCTGGCCCAAAAACGAGCCGGGGCGTATTACCAGAATAAATACCGGCTCACCAAGGAGGCCAAGACCGCGCAACATTTCGGCGGCACGCCCAAGCGATTTGAACCTGAAAATGAAGCCCTGCATAAGGAATTTCCCGGTGCCTGCGCACCCTTCATGGCCGTTCGGACGAACGGGTTTCATATGATGCTTCCCTTCGACCTGAAGATCAGCCGGTGCCCCGACGACCCACTGGACGCGGGCGTCCGGATTTTTTACGCAAAAATGGGATATTCGTATCCGCTCCGGTACGAAATGGGTAAGCTGTGCAGTTATCACGACGGGCAGGTCTATGATATTGCCCTGGACGATCCCAACCTCTTATTCGTGTCCTTTTCCGGCATCAAGGACGCCGAATTTTCATCCCAGGCCGTGCCGGCTTCCGGAGACGTGCCCCCGGAATACGCCTACCCCCTCGCCGTGCTTGAACATACGGGCAGCCTCGGGCCGTTCATCCAGGTCAGTTGTAATTTCAAAGTCTGGTTCGATGCCTCCAAGGTGGCCATCCTGATCCAGGGAGCACCGGACCTGTACGAATACGGACTTCAGGGCGGCGCCGGGCTGATGACCAGATCGTACGCCTCGGACAAGGTCACGACCTACGCCCAAGCCCAATCTCAACCCTGGCAGGAAGGGCTGAGTTTTAATTTCGTGAATCTCCACCTGACCCTGAGCCCGGGAACGGACACCGGCCTTATTCCGCACAGCACGCCGATCTTTACGGTCTTTCCCGTCCTGAGCAAACAATGCTACAAATTCAGTACACCTATTGATACGCAATGAACGCTTATGCTATAGTAACTGTTCCGATGGATGACGACGGTCCCAGACGATATTTCCGTCACCAGCACACTGCTCTCCACCCGTCTTATTCGTTTTTCTTTGTCCATTTCCCATCACCTGATTGGCACGAAGCAAAGAGATTGATTTCTCTACGTTTTCCGGGCCTGCTGCCTTCCGGCAGGGGTTTGTCCTGATTTGATCCCATGGAATACATCGCCATTGTGATTTGCTTGCTGCTTTCCGGCTTGTTTTCAGGAGCGGAAATCGCGTTCTTTTCCCTTTCCGAGACCAAGTTGCAAACTATGGCAGAGGAAGGCCGCCGGGCAGCGAAACTGGCGCTCTCCCTCAGACAGAATCCCCAGCGACTGCTTTCGACCATCCTGATCGGAAACAACGTCGTCAACCTGACGGCCGCCGCGTTGATTTCCATGATCACCTTTGAGCATTTCGGGTCAGAAGCGGTTGCGATTGCGACCGGCGCATTGACGGTTTTTGTGCTGATTTTTGGGGAAATCGTTCCCAAAACCTTGTGCGCCAAATACGCACCCTCAGCCGTCCAATTCTTCTCGTACATGATCTATTGGATGGAAAAACTCTTTACTCCGGCCCTGTTCCTGTTGGAACCTCTGATTCTGAAATTGACCGGAGGACGGGGGCTGGCCGTCCCGTTCGTGACGAAAGAAGAACTGAAGATCATGATTGAGGCCGGCGGCAAAGCCGGGATTCTCGAAAGCGAAAAAGTCGAGATGATCAAGAACCTCTTCGAGTTCACCGAGCTCACGGCCAAGGACGTGATGACCCCGAGAATCGATACGATCGTCATGGACAGCACGCGGTCTTTGGACGACGCTAAAGACGACCTGTTCAGTATCAAACATTCACGGATTCCCGTCTATGAGGACATCCGCGATAACATCACGGGGATTTTATATCGTACGCACGCCTTGATCGAATTGGCCCAGGGAAATCGTACCAGCCAACTCAAGGAATTAGCCCTCCCGCCGCTCTTTATTCCCATTTCCAAGCCGGTCGGCGACCTGTTGAAGCAATTTCAGCAGGAGAAACGCCACATTGCGATCGTCGTCAATGAATTCGGCGGGGTCATGGGCATCGTCACCACGGAAGATCTCCTGGAAGAGGTCGTGGGTGATATTCTCGACGAGACGGACGTGACTGAGGAACTGATCAAACGGACCGGCAAAGATGAGATTTTGGTGAGCGGTCGAACGGAAGTTCGCAAAATCAATGAATTTCTGAAAGTCGCCTTGGACAAAGACGAAGACGTCGTCTTCTATACCATCAGCGGACTCATCCAGCAGCACCTCGGTCATATCCCGGCGGTCGGTGAGGAACTCCGGGTAGCCGGTTGCCTGCTGACCATCCGGGATGCCGACAACCGATCCATCAAGAGCGTCCAGATCCACAAACTGGAGGACGTGTCCCAGGAAGAACCGGAGCCCGCCCAAGCCGTATAACACCCCCAGGTTTTTCTTTCTTCCTTCCTCCTTCCTTCCTTCTTCCTTCTTCCTTTCCTTCTTCCTTCCCCCCTCTACCTCCCCTCGCCCCTCCTTACAAAGGAGGGGAAGAATCGGGTCGAACCAAGTCAAGAAATCCGGCTTCGTCAAGCATGGCGACACCCAGACGCTTGGCCTCGTCCAATTTCGACCCCGGAGCCTTTCCCACGACCACGTACGCGGTGTGTTTACTGACGGCAGAAGTGACCCGGCCGCCAAGTGCTTCAACACGTTGCGCGGCTTCCTGCCGGCTGACGCTCTCCAGCTCGCCGGTAAACACGAACCTTTTTCCTTTCAGGGGAGCGGCCCGCCCCGTCGCCTCACGGGGAACGGCTTGCACGGTCACGCCCAATGTTTTCATCCTGTCAAGCACAGCCGCGTTTCGGGGTTCGGCAAAGAAGTGGATCACGCTCTGCGCAATTTCCGGCCCTACGTCGTGAATCTCCAGTAATTCCTCACGGGTCACGGTCAGAAGCTTATCCAACGAACCGAACTGCGAGGCCAGAACCTGCGCAACGTGCTGACCAACGTGGTGAATGCCGAGACCGAAGAGAAACCGTTCCAATGACGGGGTTTTGCTTTGCGCAATAGCCGCCAGCAATTGTGCAGCGGATTTATCCGCAAATCCATCCAGGCTCAAGAGTTGGTCTTTGGTCAAACGGTACAGATCAGACAAATCCTTCACAAAGGATTTATCCACCAATTGCGCTACGGTTTTCTCTCCCAGACCTTCGATATTGAGAGCGCCCTTGGAAGCAAAATGTTGGACGCCGCCTTTCAACTGTGAGGAACAGACGGTTTGCCCCGTGCAATAGTAGATGGGGCCTTCCTGCACCACGGCCGATTGACACACCGGACAGGCAAGAGGGATTGCAAACGAAGCGCCGCGTTGTTCCCCGGAAACCGCTACCCGTTCGACAATATCGGGAATGACGTCTCCTGCCCGTTCAACCTTGACCGTATCCCCTACCCGCACGTCCTTGCGCGCGACTTCTTCCACGTTGTGCAGCGTGGCCCGGCTGATCGTCACGCCGCCGACTTCAACCGGCGTTAGCAGGGCGATGGGCGTCAACGCTCCGGTTCGTCCCACCGACACCACAATGTCCTGGACGGTCGTCAATTCCTTGCGGGGCGGAAATTTAAAGGCAATTGCCCAGCGCGGGCTTCGGGATTTTTCCCCGAGTTGCTCTTGCTGATCGCGTGAATTGAGCTTCACCACGATGCCGTCGATTTCAAAGGGCAAGCCTTCCCGTTGTTCCATCATGCCGTGGTGAAACGCAATGACCTCCTCAATGCCGTCACAGATCCGGCGTTGCGCAGGATCGGGAACGGGCAGCCCCCAAGCCTCAAGCAAGGCAACGGTCTCTCCATGCGTAGGCGGCAACCGACCGGACGAGACCATCAAGTCATAACAGGTGAGCACCAGGGGTCTGGATTCCGTGATCCGGAAATCGAGTTGTCTGAGGGAGCCGGATGCCGCGTTGCGGGGATTCGCAAACGTCTTTTCTCCTCGTTCGGTCAGTTGACGATTGAGGACCTGGAAATCGGGCAGGCGCAGATACGCTTCCCCCCGGACCACAATTCGTTGCGGAACGTTTCCGTGAAGCGTCAGGCAAGCCAGGCGAGCAAGAATCGTTCGAAGGTTCGGAGTAATATTTTCCCCTGTCTGCCCGTCGCCCCTGGTAGCCCCGCGGGTGAAGGTCCCGTTTTCATACACGACGACAACCGACAACCCGTCGTATTTGGGCTCAACGGCGTACTCGACCCGGCCGGAGTCAAGTTCCTTCTTTATGCGTGTATCAAAGGCAGAGACTTCCCCGGGGACCAGAACGGAATCGAGACTCAACAACGCGCGATCGTGCGGCACTTTCGCAAATTGTGCGAGCGGCGCGCCACTCACGCGTTGCGTGGGAGAATCCGGCGTGAGCAGGTCGGGATGCTGCTTTTCCAGATCCTGAAGTTCCTTGAACAGGTTGTCGTATTCCGAATCTGAAATTTCGGGTTCATCGAGATGATAGTAGAGATAATCGTGATGGCGGATCTGCTTGCGCAACTCGGCAATTCGAGCTTGACGATCAAAAAAAGTATCGGATGAAGACATGGTTACATATCCCGTCGTGCGTGCGACCGATAGTGCACTTCATCAGAGGTTCCTTTACGTATTCATTAACAAATACAGGACATCGCGCCCCCCTCGCAAGAACGACAGAAAGAGGGATGGGTATATTTGACATTCCCGAACGTCCCTCTCTACCTTATCATCCAGGTTATTCTTGAGAATCTGCCGTTTTTCACCGGATCAACACTGAAAATCGAAAGGGGACCTGATGTTTCAAAACCCTCAGTCCGTTCGGCACCAATGTGCCCCTCGCTCATTTTCAACAAAATTGGCATTTCAAGCAGGACTGCTCGTTTTACTCGGCGCCGTCCTTTCGACGGGTTGTGTCAGCAATGAACAGTACAAGTCGGAAAAGGCTCGTTGTTTGAATTTTCAGCGCCTGCTGGCACAAGAGGAAAACCGCGCAAGCACGCTGGATGACAAATTGGCGTATAAGGATAAGGAAATCAACAAACTCAATGCTCAATTAAAGGAAATGGAGGATAAAATAGCGGCATCGGAATCCGAAAACCGCGACCTGACCGTTAAACTCGATGCCCTGGAGCAACAAAACCATCAACAGTCGGAACCGGAATCTATTCCGGAATCTTCCACTCTCTCAAAAGACTCAGACCCTTCCGGGGAAAAGACACTTTCCGAACCGTCGCTTTCCGATCCTTTTCTGAGCGATGAAGAACTGACAAACATGCTCGATCACAGAGATATAAAAGAATAAACCGCTACAATCCCCTCCCTCCCCCTC
>VYFB01000123.1 GCA_009842645.1 Nitrospira sp. SB0677_bin_15
TGAGGGTTGAGCGAGGACACAACGCAGCCCTGCGCCCGATAGTGCAGTAAATCAGGGGTTCCGAGCTTTTTCCCGTAGCGATTCGTGTCTATCAGTATTCAATGCCGCTTGAAAAGCGTGTCGATTCGTGAAGCGGCGTTACGCCGCGTCACAGGGAAACTCTTGCGGCTTCTTGACGAGGCCGAAGCCGAAATCTGCGTCGCGTTAGTCGGTGATACCAGGATGCGACGGCTGAACCGGACGTATCGAAACAAAGATCGAACCACGGACGTCCTGGCGTTTGCATATCGGGAAGTCAAATCAGGGGTTGTGCCCCTGTTCGGGGACGTGGTGATTTCTATTCCCGCGGCCAGGCGTCAGGCCAAAGCATGCAGCCATTCCCTGGACGAAGAAGTCCTGCGATTACTGATTCACGGTGTACTGCATTTGGCCGGCTATGACCATGAGCGGAGCAGGCAGCAGGCCCTGCACATGCAACGAAAAGAAACGGAGCTCTTTGAAACACTCACCCCATTGCCTGCGTTGGTCGTTGAAACCTGATCTTTCTCCCTCTCCCCAACGAGGTAGAGGGCTGTCCTGATCTTTCTCCCTCTCCCCGGCGAGGGAGAGGGCTGGGGTGAGGGGGCGTTAACCAGTGAACAAACGGAAACGGAGACTGTGGTCCCATGGGCTGGATTGATCGACTGAAAGAGGGGTTGGGTAAAACGCGAAAAGGTGTCCGGCGCTCGTTAATGCAATTGATGGGGCGCGGTCTCGACCCCGAGGTGTTGGAGGAAGTCGAAGCCTCGTTATTGGGAGCGGACGTCGGTGTTCGAACGACGGACAGATTGGTCGAGCGGCTTCGGGAAACGGCAGGCGGAGATCCCCGGGAATCCATTCAGGCATTGCAAAGCGCGATGGCGGACATTCTGGCGTCCGTGGAATCGAAGCCGATGGAGGAACTCATCCGCACGGGTCCCAAACCCTTTGTGATTTTGGCGGTGGGCGTGAACGGCGTGGGGAAAACCACGAGCATGGCGAAACTGGCCGGCCGGCTGCGCAAGCAGGGGTTGACCCCGCTGCTCGTGGCGGCGGATACCTTCCGGGCCGCGGCTATCGAACAGTTGGAAGTGTGGGGTCGGCGAATCGGGGCCGACGTCATCAAGCACCGGCAAGGAGCGGACCCGTCAGCCGTGGTATTTGACGGGCTTGCGGCCGCGAAGGCCAGGGACGTGGACGTTATGTTGATCGACACGGCCGGCCGGCTGCATACGAAAATCAATTTGATGGACGAACTCAAAAAAATGAAACGGGTACTTGATCGTGAATACCCCGGGTCCCCGCATGAAGTGTTGCTGACGCTTGACGGCACTATCGGTCAGAATGCCTTGGCCCAGGCCAAACAATTTCACGAAGCCATCGGCATCACCGGCTTGGTACTCACAAAGCTGGACGGGACGGCCAAGGGCGGGGTCGTGGTGGCGATTGCCGAAGAATTGGCCATTCCGGTTCGTTTGATCGGCATTGGCGAACAGGAAGAGGACTTGCAGGATTTTCGCGCTCAAGCTTTTGCCGAGGCCCTTCTGGAGGTTCATCCTTCATGAGGTTGGGTGTGACCATGACGGCCGCGTGGGGCATCAGTCTGCTCATGAGCCTCACCGTACAGGCCGCGGGCGTTACTGTTCGGCATCACGATTTGCAGGTCGAACTCCGGCCCGGGACACACGTGATCATCGCCCGCGATACGCTTCGATTAACCGGTCATTCGGCGACCGGGCAGATCCTCCGCGCGCAATTGAATCCGGATTTGGAAATCGAAGAAATTATTCTGTCGAACGGCCCATTACTGTTTTGGGAAGAGGACCTGCCCTCAGCCAACAACAAACAGGATGCCTCCGGAAGGACGCGCACCATTGACGTTCATCTCCCTGAGCCGTCTTCCACGTCCGCTGAAACCAGCGTGCATATCGCGTATCGTGGCCGCATCCAGGATGCGCCCACGGCATCGCCGGGCCTGCGGTTCGTGCGGCCGGACAGGACCCTGGGATACATCGGTGAAGAGGGCGTCTATTTGACCTCGGAAACTTCCTGGTATCCTCACGTGCGCGGGTCGCTCGCAACGTTTCGCGTGACAACGACTGTGCCGGCCGGCTGGAGAGCGGTCACGCATGGGCAGGAAGTGTCGTTTACGAAGGGCGAGACGACGGCAACGTCCGAATGGGACGTGCGCGCCCGAACCGAAGCCCTGACCCTGGCGGCGAATCGGTTTGTGAAACGGGCATCTGAATGGAATGGAATCGAAATCGCGGCGTACGTCTTTCCAGAGGACGCGCGCGTCGCGGATCAGTACGTGGACGCCACAGCGCGCTATCTTGAGTGGTACACGAAATTACTGGGCCCGTACCCTTTTCCCAAGTTCGCGGTCGTGGAAAATTTCTTTCCCAGCGGTATTGGCCTGCCGTCCTTCACGTTGTTGGGCAGCCGGGTGATGAAGCGAGGCTATACCCAACCCTATTCCTTGGGGCATGAAGTCGTGCATTCCTGGTTGGGGAATTCGGTGCATAATCACTTCGCAACGGGAAATTGGGTAGAGGGGCTGACGACCTACCTCGCCAACTATTATTACGACGAACGAATGGAGGGTGAAGACAAGGGGCGCGCGCATCGCAAACGGATGATCATGGAATACAACTTGTACGTGCAGCCGGCCGACGATTATCCGGTGATGAACTTTCATCATAAGGAGAACCGCGTGGATAATGCGATCGGCTACCAGAAGACTGCCATGGTGTTTCACATGTTGCGGCGCGAACTCGGGGACCCGGTTTTTTTCGAGGCGATTCGTGTGTTGATAGCGCGTTATTCCGGCGAATACGCCGATTGGCCCCAAGTCCGGCAAGTATTTGAAGACACGTCCGGAAAGGAGTTGTCATGGTTCTTCAAGCAATGGCTGAAGGGCAAAGGAGCACCGCACCTCCGGACCGCTCAAGCGCGCGTCGAACGCGATGCCCGCATGGGCTACTGGGTCTCCCTGACGGTGACGCAAAACAGGATGGCCTATCGCTTGCGTGTTCCCGTGGTGGTGCAGTTGGAGCAAGGGGAAGAGTATCGCACCTTCGTGGACGTTCGGGAGAACGAACAAACCATGGCCTTGTGGGTTCCGGCCCGGCCCGTGCGGGTGCAACTCGATCCGGAGTTTGAGATCTTTCGTGGGTTGGACCGCCAAGCCATGAGCCCAATGTTGAATGGATGGGTGACGGACGCCCGTCGAGCCGTCCTGCTGGCTTCGACCACGCCGGAACGTGAGCAACAGGGCTTGAAGCCGGCGCTTGACCGGATCCGCTCGCAGAACGACGACACGGTGTGGTTGGATGAACGGACCGTCAGGACCGGGCCACAGTCGGTCCTGGCCTTGGGACACCCCCGAGCCAATCCATGGGCCGGCAAAATCCTCGGGTGGTGCGGACCACGGGTCCGGCTGCAAGAACAGGGCATAACGATTCAAGGGACTTCATATTCGGGAGACCTTACGGCCGTGCTGGTCACTTGCGCCAATCCCGACCATCCCGGACACGTGGGCACGGTCTTCTTCGGCTTCTCCCCAAAAGCCATTCACGGGCTTTCCCGGTTGTTGTTTTTTTATGGATGGGATAGTTATCTTGTGTTTGAAAACAGAAAAGTCACGGCCCGCGGCTCGTTCGATCCACCAATGGATGACCTGACCGTCGCGTTCCACGAGGACCAATAGCTTCTTGCCTTTTTTCTCCATCTCCCCTGGCGGGAGAGGGCCGGGGTGAGGGGGATATGCCGAATCAACCGATGAACACAATCAGGGCGTGGCTGGTCATGGGCGTAGCGGTGCTGTCCGGTCTTCTCCTGGCCGCAGGACCCCCGGTCCGTGCCGACGACCCGTCAAGTTCCGACAAGGCCGAAAAGCACTTGCGCAACGTCCGGCAACTCACAACTGGCGGCAAAAATGCCGAAGCCTATTTTTCTTTTGACGGGTCGCGCCTGATTTTTCAGTCCACCAAAGATCCGGCCGGTCAAACGCTCGGGGATTGCTATCAAATGTACGTCATGGACTTGGACGGCGAAAACGTTCACCGGGTGAGTACGGGATACGGTGCCGCGACCTGCGGGTACTTTTTCCCCGGCGGACGGCGGGTCCTGTATGCCTCAACGCATATGGCCGGATTGCAATGCCCGCCCAAGCCCAAGCGGGGGCCCAAATATCAGTGGACCCTGGATGACTATGAAATCTATTCCGTGCGCTTGGATGGCCGCGAACTCCATCGTCTCACGTTTTCCCCTGGATACGACGCCGAAGCCACCGTCTCGCCGAACGGGAAAAAAATCGTGTTCACGTCGGTGAGGAACGGCGATATCGACCTGTATTCGATGAACATCGACGGAACCGGCCTGAAGCGGCTCACCGACGACGTGGGCTACGACGGTGGGGCGTTCTATTCCCCTGACAGCAAACGGATCGTGTACCGGGCGCAGCATCCCGGCACGCCGGAGGAACGCGCAGCCTACCAGGAATTACTGAGCCGGAACCTGATGGAGTCAAGCAATCTCCAGCTATTCGTGATGAACGCCGACGGGTCAGGCAAACGGCAGGTGACCAAAAACGGTGCTTCCAACTTCGCGCCGTTTTTCCATCCGGACGGCCACCGGATCATATTCACGTCGAGCGGGCGTCCGGCCGCCGAAATAAAAGGCCGGCCATCGTTTCACCTGTACCTGGTCAACGACGACGGCACGGGTCCGGAACAAATCACCTTTGAAGGCCACTTCAACAGCTTCCCCATGTTCTCTCCCAACGGCAAACGGCTGGTGTGGATCTCCGACCGCAACGCCAAAACCCAAGGCGAATACAACGTATTCCTCGCCGACTGGGTCCCCTGACGAAAGGGCAAATCCTCCACTTCCTTGTGCAAGCAACAGGACAGGCAATATAATAATTTTCTTTCCGCTTCCGTCATCAACAACGCGGTTTGTTGCGACCTCTGGCTTTTCAAAATATTTCTGTGGCAGTAAGAGTCCGTGCGATGAGACTGAATGATGCAGAGTTGGAAGAAATAATGAGTCAGGGTGAGAGTTTTCGCGTTGAATACAAGGAATCGCTGGATGGTAGCGCGTCGGCAGGCATCCAAGAGGCGGTTTGCGCATTTGCGAATGACTTGTCCGGTTCAGGTTTGCCCGGCGTTGTGTTCGTTGGTGTCAAGGACAATGGGGAGCCAATCCCAATCAGCATTAACGACCAAATGTTGATTCAACTGAGCAATATAAAAACGGACGGCAACATCCTGCCTCCACCTTCCATGTTGGTGGAAAAACGGACGCTGAAAGATGCGGATGTCGCAGTCATGACCGTGTTGCCGTCGGATTCCCCGCCTGTCCGCTACAAAGGTGCTATTCACGTACGAAGCGGTCCTCGTAGGGGGCTTGCGACTGAGCAGGACGAACGCATTCTCAACGAAAAGCGGCGTGCTCACACGCTCCCGTTCGATATTCAACCCCTGCCCGGGACGACTGTCTCTGACCTTAGCATTCCCCGATTTGAAGAGGAATACCTTCCCCAAGCGTTTAGTCCGGAGATATTGGAAGCAAACGAGCGAAGCATACCCCAGCGTCTTGCCACGACCAAGATGATCGCCTCCGCGGACGATCAAAGAGCTACTGTGCTTGGCCTTCTGGTGCTGGGCAAACGACCGCGGGACGTTATCCCCAATTCCTATATCCAGTTTCTGCGCATCGACGGGGGGGAATTGTCGGACCCCATTGTTGACAGTGAAACCATAGACGGAACGATTCCGGAGATCGTGCGGCGCCTTGATGACAAAATGAAGGCGCATATCAGCACGAGCGTCGATCTGACTGGTGCGGACAAGGAGCGGCGCGAACCCACCTATCCCCTTGCCGCGCTTCAGCAACTCACGCGCAATGCGGTGATGCACCGGGCTTATGAAGCCACCAATGCGCCCGTCCGAGTCACGTGGTTCAACGATCGCATCGAAATCCACAACCCGGGTGGAGCCTTTGGAACCGTGACGAAGACGAACTTTGGCCATCCCGGCGTGACCGACTATCGCAACCCGAACTTGGCGGAGGCCATGAAAGTGATGGGTTATGTGCAACGGTTCGGTGTCGGGATCGCCACGGCGAAAAAGGAACTGGCGAAACATGGCCATCCTGAACCGGAATTCGTCGTCGAAGACGCCTTCGTCCAGGCGATCATTTGGGGGCGATCATCATGACGATTCCCGTTCTGACCTTCTTCAACAACAAAGGCGGTGTTGGAAAGACTTCTCTTGTCTACCACCTCGCCTGGATTCTGTCGCAAACCGGTCACCGGGTCCTCACCTGCGATCTGGACCCGCAAGCAAATCTGTCCGCTGCATTTCTCGATGAAGAACAACTGGAAACGTTGTGGAAGGGCGAGAACGGGGACAAGGGCGAAACCATTTTCAAATGCGTGAAACCTCTGTCGGAAGTAGGGGATTTGTTGCCGCCCGCACTGCAGGAAATTACTCCGGCTTTGAACTTGGTACCCGGCGACTTGGCGCTGTCCGGCTTCGAGGATGAACTATCGGCCGAATGGCCGAAAGCACTGGATTCCGGCAACCTGCATCGACCCTTTCGGATTCTGACGTCGTTCTGGACTGTGATGCAGAAGGGGGCGGAAGAGATGGGTGCGACGGTTATTCTGGCTGATGTCGGTCCCAATCTCGGTGCCATCAATCGCTCTGCCTTAATCGCTACTGATTGCGTGATCGTTCCACTTGGTGTCGATCTGTTTTCCCTCCAGGGTCTTCGCAATCTTGGGCCGACTCTGAAACGCTGGCGCACGGATTGGACCAAACGTCGAGAGAACTGGCCGAGTCCGGCTTTCCCATTGCCTGAGGGCAAGATGGAACCGCTCGGGTACATTGTACAACAGTACGGGGTCAGGCTGAGTCGCCCAGTCAAGGCATATGACAAATGGGTTAATCGGATGCCGGAAGAATACGCTAAAAAACTGGAAACCGGGGGAAGGAGCCCGTTCCCTGCTTCGCCTCAGGAAGACGAAAATTGTCTGGCGACCGTCAAGCACTACCGCAGTTTGATTCCGATGGGACAAGAAAGCCGCAAGCCGATCTTCGATCTCACGGCGGCCGATGGCGCTATCGGCAGTCACGCTGCCGCGACTCAAGAAGCACGCCAGGATTTCCAAGCCTTGGCCAAGCTGATTACCGACAGAGCAGGGTTGATCTCAACGCTGCCGGAGACCCCAGCGCCGTTATCCTCGTAGCCGCGCACTCTCATCGCGCTGTTCTTGCCACCCTTCCACGTCCCCCGTTTTGTGATACCATTCGGGGTATCCAGCGTGTTCAATAAGCAGCGAGCGATTTCGTGTCTCGAATCAAAGCCCTCAGCGTGGTCTTTCTCTCCGGCGGCATCGTGTTCTTCTGCCTGTACCAGCTTTCGCAACTGGATTTTCAGACCGTGCTGTTGCTCCGGTCCCTGCACGAACCCGTCGTGTCACGCCTGGCATACCTCGGCAACCGGCTGGGGGACGGGCTTACGTTGGTGCTCCTGTGCCTTGGGCTGTGGGGCGTCGGGTATCTCCTGAAGAACAAGGTGTGGCAACGGGCCGGGATCGACGGGATTCTGGCGCATGCCCTGGCCGGAGTTGCCGTCCAAATTCTCAAGCACCTCATCGGACGGCCCCGTCCGCGGTGGACACATCAGGACGCCTTTGAATATGGTCCGTCGTGGCAGGGAGGACTCGATGCGTTTCCGTCAGGTCATGCCGCGGCGTCGTTTGCCGTGGCCGCAGTGCTGGCACGCTATTTTCCTGCATGGAGGGGGCTCTGGTACGGCAGCGCCCTCTTCGTCGGGATGGCTCGGGTAGCGGGCGGTTCCCACTTCCCTACCGACGTACTGGGCGGGGCGGTGCTGGGGTTTCTCATCGGCTACATATGGGCGCGCGCGCTTAAGGACTGGCAAGAAAACGCGGTGCAGGCATTGCCGTTGCCCCTTCCGTTGCTAATTGGTGGTTGTGCCATATTCTCAAACATCTTCAGTCATCCGGTCTCCGATGGAGTGGCGATCGGCACGTTCTGGGGCGGGCTATTGCTGTTGGTTGCGGGAATCGCCCTCAGGTGGAGAATGGTTTGGCAGGGAAGCGGGCCTGGGCATCGAACGCTGTTGGCCAATAGCGTGATCGCACTGGGTCTGGCGGCCACTACGCAGGCGTTGTGGGTCGTCGTCGTGACACTGTTGGTCTGTGTCGTCTGGTGGTTGAACGATTACCCTGACCGCCAGGCAGTCAAATCCTCGGGGTGGCTGCGTGAGGCATGGTTTACGAGCGTGTTGGTCATCGGTCTGGTCATGCTACAGGGTCTCCACGGCCTGGTGCCGTAGCGGAACAATGTCGGATGACTGCCCCCAACCCCCCTGGCCCCCTTATCAGGAGGGAAGGTTCGCTGCCGTCCCCTGATAAGGGGGATTGAGGGGGTTGTCTTACAAATGCAGGGCACTGATTTTTCCCCTCCTTTGTAAGGAGGGGAAAGGGGAGGTAGAGGCATTCTCTGGTAGGGGCGACCGGCCGGTCGCCCCTACGTTTACGATTCCGGCATGCCGCCAACCATCGGGTCGCGGGACAGGAGCAAAAAACCGAATCGCCGGAGAATCGGCGTAAAGGAATCGACGGGGTGTGGCAGGCGTTCACGAAGGTTGGCCGGCAGAATGACCATGACGCGGCCGTCCTTTTTCAAATGCGGAAAAAATTTCTTATGGTCGCCCGGATTGATGAATTGCACTTTCCGTTTGGCATAAAACGTTAACGACGGCAGCTTGCGCCCATAGTGAATAAGCGTGTCCTGAGGGCCAAGATTGAATCCGGCGATTGTTGCCAATTCCTGGGGCGGGTTGACGAAATATTTCCCAAAGCGCGGCAGGGCAAACAGAATCACGACAAGAAGAAACACCCCCATCATCACAGACAATACCCAAAACGCCTGTGGACGTCGGGCTTCCCCACGAACAAGGTGACGAAAGATCGCCACCCCCAGGAAGACGAGGACGCCCAACACGATCGGCGTGACGCCCACGCCGATCTTTGCCGCGGCTGGAAAGTCTACGGCGATTTGGTCCCGTACGTTGGCATAGATGAGCGGGACGGAACCCAGCGCGATGCTGAACAGGTACCCCGTCACGAGGACAATGCGCTTCGAGACGGTCAGGCCCGCGGGCCAAGCGTTTTTCAGGAAACGGGACCAGAGCACGGCCACCAACAGGGCAGCCGGCGGATACAAGGGGAGGACGTAGTGGGGAAGCCGGGTGGCGGAAATCGTGAAGAAGAGAAAGATCCCGGAGACCCACAGGGCACAGAACAGCAACAGGCCGTCTTCACCACGCGGGTCGGTCGTGCTCGTCCGAAACGACTTCCACTCCTTCATCGAGTGCCAGAGGGCGGCCGGGAGCAAACCGCTCCACGGGAAAAACCCGAGCAGGAGAACGGGCATATAAAATAGCAGCGTGCCGCCGTGACCTTCCATGGGGTTCGCAAAGCGGCCGGTGGTATTGGCCTGGGCCGCGGCAAGATAGTCCGAGCCGTGGATGGAGATCATCACCAGGTACCAGGGCGCGGCAATAAGGGCGCAGAGGGTCCAGCCGGGCAGCGGACTGCCTTCCGCGAAATAGCGTTTCCATTGCCGGGTGAGCGTCAGGTACGGCGCGACGCCCAGCAAGGGGATGAGAATGCCCACAGGTCCTTTGGCTAGCGTCCCCAGTGCCATGCCAAGATAAAACATCCACAGGAATCGCGGGTTTCGATGTGAGTCGCAAAAGCCCAGCCAGAAACCATAGGCGGCCAGCGTGGTGAAAAACACCAGGGCCGGGTCGGTCAGGACCATGCGGTGAATGCCGACGAATTCCACGTTCAACAGGAGAACGAGCGAACCGCAAAACGCGAGGGCCGGTCCCAGCAGGCGATGCAAAAAGAGGTACTGCAGAACGAGCAGCGCAAGGCCGAAGATGGCCGATTGCAGCCGGGCCGTGAAGTCGTTTACACCGAACAGGGCATAGATGCCGGCGGTAATCCAATACGTCCCCGCGGGTTTGGCGTACCGCGGTTCATAGTTGAGCGTGGGAGAAATCCAATCCCCGGTTTCAAGCATTTCACGCGCGGCACCGGCATTGCTGCCTTCATCACGATCAGTCAAGCCTACGTCGGCCAGACCGAGCAGGAGCAGCAGACACCCGCAGATGAGCAGAAACGCCAAGTGGAGGGTGCGCATGGAAAATGGTTGCGATTCGACCGTGGAGGAATCAGTCACGGGTCGCGCGCTTTCGCTGCTTATAGATCAGCATCAAATTCCGCAGGTACACCACCGTACCGGTTCCCTGTCCGATAATGAACACCGGGTCATGGCGATGGATGGCATACGCCAGCACGATCAGGCTGCCGGACAGGCTCATGTGCCAAAACGCCACCGGAATTTGACTTTCCGCTTTGCGTTCCGACGCGATCCATTGGACCAACCAACGGGAAAAAAACAGGGCCTGTCCGAAAAAGCCAATGCCCAGCCAGATGCCTTCCGCAGTCGTCAGGTTGGCAAAGTAGGCGCTGATGCCGGAAAGAAGTTCGCTCATGGGTCAGGACAAAGAGTGAAAGGGTTGTTGGAGTGGAGGCATTCCATGGCGCGTGCTGCCAGGCCACATCAGATGACGGTCAATGAAGCAACATGTGCCTGCTTTGCAGCGCGGATTGGGATGGAACGGTCGAATGTGATAAATCGGCACCCGTTTTCGACGGCCAAGGCTAGAAGATAAATGTCTGTTAGCTGACGCGGACTCAGCAACTGTGCATGGTCAATGGTGTCGGGGTTCAGGAGACTGACGTTATCCGTGATAAAACGATGGTGCGTTGTGGAAACGGCTTTTTGTAGTCTCGCAATGATTTCAGGAACGGGCACAGCGTTGGGATAACGAGATTGTGACATGATCCGGATACAGCCATTTTGCGTAAGGGGACAAGAAGCCCATCCATGGTCGATGTTGTTCTCCAACCATTCCGTAGTTTCGACGTGGTGTGTATGATCTTCATCAAAGAGAGCGATCAGGACATTGATATCCAGTAACGCCCTCATGGGTTAAACGCCCAATTCTTCTCGGAGCGCGTTGATATGCTCATTGGTCACGATGCCGCCACGGGAAGGAACAGGCTGGAAACCGGAAAGATTTCTGTTCAAGGACCCTGTCGTTTGCATGTCGCCGGCGCGCGCGTTTAGAGCTTGGCGTAGTAATTCTGAGATGACCTGCCCGGCTGTCTTGTTTTCTCGTTCTGCCAACTGTTTCGCTGCGACAAGCAGTTCGATGTCAATGTTCAAGGTCGTTCGCATCGCACGTCTCCAATAGACAGTCACATCATGATAGATCGTCATGACGGAGAAGTCCACTATTCCCCGATAAATCCACGATTAAGAATCTCGGGCGTAAGCGTCGGACAGGAAGCGATCATTTCCGAGGCGCGTCGGAAGAATCGGCCGGCTCATGGATGATGGTGTACCGCAAGCAGCGCTTTTGCATCCACCGGACGGCCAGGAGATCGTACAGGCCGGCGAAGAGGCGGTTCCCGACTCCGTATTTGGAACGCCCATGGGCTCGCGGGAAATGTTGAACGGGCACTTCGGTCACGGAGAACCCGTGCATCCTGGCGAGGGCGGGGAAAAACCGGTGCATGTTGTCGAACAGGGGAATGCGCTCGACGACCGCGCGCCGGAAGATTTTCAAGGAACAACCGGAGTCGTGAATGCCGTCGCGGAGGACGGCGTTGCGGGCCAGGTACGCCATGCGTGACGAGAGACGCCGGATGAACGTGTCGAGCCGCTGCCGGCGACACCCGCACACGAGGTCGTACTCCGTAATCAACGGCAGCAGCAAGGCCACGTCCGCGGGATCATATTGCAGGTCGCCGTCCAACGTGGCAATCAATCCCCCGCGCGCATGGCGAAAGCCCGCGGCGAACGCCGCGGTTTGTCCGTGGTTTCGATCAAAATGGAGCACCCGGACTTCAGGAGTCTGTCTGCCAATCTCATCCAACAAGGCGGAACTGCCGTCAGTGCTGCCGTCATCCACGTACACAATTTCAAACGGTGCTCCGTGTGATTGCTCCAGGCTGCCGAGGGCTTTCGTCAGTTGAGAGGTCAACGGCTGAAGGTTGTCCCGTTCATCCTTGATGGGGATGACCATGGAGAGCCAGGGTGACGGAGCGTGCATCATACGAGAACTCAGGCTTTCGGGGTCACCGTGAAACGCAGGGTGCCCATGCGCGTGATCTCATTGGCCTCGTATCCCACGAAGATGTCAATGCGGTACTGTCCCGGAGTCCAGCCGGCCTGCGACGGCGGGAAAAACTTGAGATACCCGCTTTCATCCTCCAAGGCCAGGTAGGCGCTTTCTTCGTCGGAGAACGTCTTCCCTGACAAGCCCGGGACGTTTTCCGGGAACAAGCGCCCGATGATCTCATACGCGCTATAATGCTTGAACACGCGAAACACGACGTGGATCGCCAGCGCATCGGCTGAAAATTCTTTAGTAGGATGGATAGGGTAATAGCGGTGGCCGCGACGGAGATCCAGGTCTTCTTCAAAGCTTTCCGCCAGGGTGATGTGCCGTAACAGTCCGCCCGGTCTCGCATCCGTGAAATCGGACAGGTCCAGGGCGGGGTTTTTGTAATAGTCCATTGGCTCGGAAGCCACGTCTTCCGGAGCAGTGGGCATGGTGTCGAACTGGAAAAAGCCATGCTGAAGTTCGTCCGGGCTGAAAGGCGTCGGCGGAGAGTCCTCGGCCAAGACCGGACCCGAAAGGAACAGGACGAAAAGAATGAGAGGGCAAATCGCTTGCACTCCAAGCGATGAAAAGGGAGCGCCTCTGTCATTCCCAACTTCTCCTCCTGTCATCCGTCCAACTCCCCCTCCTGTCATCCGCCCGACCATCCCTCTCCCGTCATCCTCGACATTTTTAATCGAGGATCCAGAGCTTTTCTTTTTTCTTCGTCTGTGAAGACAAAAGACACTGGATTCCTCCCCGACATCCTTAATCGGGGATCCAGTTTGTATGGTC
>VYFB01000029.1 GCA_009842645.1 Nitrospira sp. SB0677_bin_15
CGAGGACACAACGCAGCCCTGCGCCCGATAGTGCACTTAATCAGAGGTTCCTCAACATAATTTCGGAACGCAACACTAGTAGTGTGAGATATTAGGCGATGATGGTGCGTAGAAGATAATATGCCGGTTATCAGTAGATTTCTCGGATTGTCATCGCCATGTTTTGGGATGATCATGTTCACGCGCATTTCCACGCGAAGTATGGCGAGTATGAGAGAATTGTTCACATCCACACGGTGTTGTGGAAGGTCAATTTCCGAAACGAGCACTTCGACATGTGATAGAGTGGTACGAGCTACATAAGGACGAACTTTTGGATAACTGGGAAAGGTGCCGCAGGAAAGAGGTGCCGAATCCCATCGACCCGTTGGAATGACTCGATGTTTCTCCATGTGACACATGCGAAACCACTCGACGGTTACCGGGTAGCAGTAGGCTTCGATGATGGACGCGAGGGCGTCGCTGATCTCACGGAGGCACTCGAAGGGCCAGCCTTCGAGTCATTGAAGGATCCGGACGCGTTCAAGACGTTTCGGATTGACGAAGAACTTCAGACTATCGTGTGGCCCAACGGAACGGACTTGGCACCGGAATATATCTATTATCAGGCGTTTCGAGACGATCAGGAGCTTCAAGCGATTTTCCGCAAATGGGGCTACATCGTCTGACCTGGTGCTCCATATAGATCACTCAGTCACTACGCGAGGTAAGTGAACTTGATTATTGGACAGGAGTTGGTAGACATCAAGGGTGAAAAAGGAAGAGAAAGACTCTGGATTCCCGATTACAAATGTCGGGAATGACGGAAGGAAAAAGACAGGAATGACAGGTTCGAGGTGTGTTGGCTATTTTCATGCCAAGAGTTCTTTCTACTTGCGTCTGGGGCTTGCGGTCGAAATATGGAGAGAAGATAACGATGGATGACAAACCGAAGCGGATTAGGATTACGATTGGCGGGGTTGCGGTGGAGGCGGCGTTGAAGCCGACGCGGACGGCGCAGGCTATCTACGATGCCTTGCCGGTGGAAACCAAGGTGAATCAATGGGGGGAGGAGTTTTATTGCCAGCTTCCCGGAGTGAAGGACTACCGTGAAACTGCGACGACGAACGTGAAAGTGGGCGACGTGGCTTATTGGGGGCTTGGTGGGGCGTTGGCTGTGTTTTTCGGACGAACTCCGATGAGTATTGGTGAAGATCCTGTTCCGGCCGATCGAGTGAACGTCGTCGGACGGCTGGTCGGAGATCCGAAGGTGCTTCATGACGCCGTTGGCGCAACGATGATGAAAATCGAAAGGGTTACTTCATAGCGGATGCGAGTCACCGAAGAACGCATTCAATTGTTGGCAACGGAGGTTGTGGACCGTTTGCAGGAGAAAGGACTCCTGGAGGTCTCCGGGTCGAAAGAGCGGTTGATCCGTGGCGTCGGGAAAGCCATCACCGACGAGCTTTCCGTGGAGGACCGGCTTCATGCCGAAATCCGGACCCTGTTGAAACAGTACGATACGGAGTTTCAAAGCGGCCGGGCCGATTATCAAAAGATGTTCACGATGGTGAAAACCAAGCTGGTCAAGGAGCGCGGGCTGGTTCTGTAAGCGCAAGTGGATATTATGCTCTACCTCTCTTGCCCCTTCGACTCCAGGCGCGTGCGCCTTACGCTCAGGGCGAACGGGGTTGTGAAGTCGATACCGTATGTCGCCTCTCTTATCTGACGACAAGCAGACCCATCTTTCGCACGTCATTCTTCAGGCTCTTCAAGGGATGCCTGAAGGGAACATGCGTGGAACTTCTGCTCAAGCGTTAAAAGAAATCAAGCGGGTCCTCGTCGACTCGATGAACGTCGAGGAGCAGATTCACAGGTTAGTTCGGTCGCGCCTGCTGTCCTACTCCCGCCGGATACCTGAGGGTTCTTCGGAATGGGACGTGCTGTACGAAAAGACGTACAGGGAAGAACTGGGCAAACGTCGATTGGGCTAGTGCTTGAGTGTCCCGGCTGGATCTATCCGAAATTGACGTGCTAGAGTAGTTCGGTGACAGTGGTAGCTGCGGTACGACGTTCTTGAGGAATTCCTTCGTGAACCGAGTGTTTCCCTTCTTATTCTTCCGGTCGATTCTCATCGTCTTCCTTCTTATCCCTTGCACGACTGCGGCGCAGGATAAAGTCAAAGGCCACCTGATTGTCGAAGACGTCCTGGCTCGACCGGGGACCCCCGTGACGTTGAAAGCTGCGTTGATTGAAAAAGGGTTATTGGGGAATAGAGGCTTGGGTGGAGAAACCGTGACCTTTACCGTTCAAGGCCAGCATGCGGGGACGGCGCTCACTGGCGGCGACGGCCGCGCTTTTTTGGAATTCAAGACCCACATGCGGGGCAATCACAAGATTGTGGCAACCGTGGAATCCAGCCCCCGCGTCGAGCCTGTGGAAGGCAAGGGGAATCTGGCGTCCTGGGAACGCCGGCGTCCGATTCTCCTGGTGGATTGTTCCGTCCTCATTCAGGAAGACGGCTCAAATCCATTGACGGCTCTCCCCGGTCTCGCGAGTCTCGGTGCATTGGGAAAGCCTCAGGAGAATGCTGCACACGAGCTGTCGAAGTTGACCGAATTCTATTACAACGTCGTTTACGTGCATGACCGTCCGGGCGCGGCTCTGCATGAAACCCGTGCATGGCTGAGGCAGCATGAATTTCCCGTTGGGATCACGAGAATGGTTCCCCAAGAGGGAAAGGCCTTGTTGGCGTTTATGGAAAAGCTGAAGGAAGGCGGGTGGGATAACCTGGAAGCTGCTATTGGGCGAACGTGGGAATTCGCTCAGACGCTGGTGAAAAACCGGGTGAAGACGGTCATCTTTCCCGATCCCAGGGAAAAAAAGAAGTATCCGCGACGTGCGAAGATCGTCAAGTCATGGAAAGAAGTCCGGAAACAATTGTAACCGCCGGCGGTTCTCCGGCTGGACACGTGTCCTATGAAAACAGGTAAGCCGCGCACGGTTTTTGTCTGCCAGGAATGTGGCAGTCAATCGCCACGGTGGGCCGGACGTTGCCCGGATTGCGGGCAGTGGAATTCCCTGAAAGAGGAAAGCACCGTTCGGCAGCGTGGCCGGCAGGCGACCGGAGACGGGGAATCGGCAATGCCGATCAATGAAGTGGCCGTCACCAAGGAAATCCGTTTTGCCACCGGCTTAACAGAACTTGATCGAGTGCTCGGCGGCGGCGTCGTGCCCGGATCGATCGTTCTGGTCGGCGGCGATCCAGGCATCGGGAAAACCACCTTGTTGCTGCAAACTCTGCATGGGCTTGAGCAGCGCAACCCGCCGGTGCTCTACGTCACGGGTGAAGAATCCGCGCAACAGGTCAAAATGCGTGGGGATCGCCTGGGCGTCTTGAGTTCCTCGTTGTACATTCTGATGGAAACCTCGCTCGAAGGCGTGCTTAAGGTCGCAGAGACCCTTCGGCCCACGGCCTTGGTCGTGGATTCCGTTCAGACCGTCCATACCGATCAAGTGACGTCCGCCCCCGGTACGATCAGCCAAGTGCAGGAAGTGGCGTGCCAGCTCATGTGGTATGCCAAACGAACGGGCGTGCCGGTCTTCGTAATCGGGCACGTGACGAAGGAGGGCATGATTGCCGGTCCCAAACTGCTCGAGCATATCGTCGATACCGTCTTGTATTTTGAAGGCGACAAGAGCCACGCCTACCGGATTTTGCGTGCCGTGAAGAATCGGTTCGGGGCAACGAATGAAATCGGCGTGTTTGAAATGAACGACGGCGGATTGCAGGAAGTCGCCAATCCGTCCGAACTGTTTTTGGCTGGACGGCCTGCCAAAAGCACGGGATCGGTGGTCGTGTCAAGTCTGGAAGGGAGCCGTCCGATTCTGGTCGAACTACAAGCCCTGGTCACGGCCACGGGATATGCGATGCCCAAGCGCATGGCGAATGGGATAGAATTGAATCGTGTGGCGCTGTTGCTGGCCGTGGTGGAAAAACGATTGGGATTGCACCTGTCCGGATACGACGTGTATCTCAACGTGGTAGGCGGGCTTCGACTCGACGAGCCTGCGATTGACGTTGGCATTGTCGCTGCGATCGTTTCCAGTTTTCGTGACCAGGCGTTTGACGGTCAGACGTGCTGCATCGGGGAAGTGGGCTTGGGTGGGGAAATCCGTCCCGTGAGTCAGGTTGATTTGCGGATTCGTGAAGCCATGAAACTGGGTTTCCAGCGGTGCGTGCTACCGCAGGGAAACCTGACCAAGCATTTGAGTAATCCCGGGATGGAACTCTATGGCGTTCACGAAGTCGGGGAAGTATTCGATCACGTCGTCACGTCAGCTTTGTCGCCGTAGTGGAGGTACGCGCACGTGTCATATTGCAGGCGCCCTTTCGTCCGGTGGGTGGCCGTCGGGTCGTTGTGCCTCAGTCTTGGCGCATGTGCGGGCCGCACCCCTTCGCCGCCGGTTGAGCCAGTTCCGGCACGGCCCCCCGCGCTGACTCCCCAACAGGTGCTTGCAACCCTTCACGCACGTGAAACCAACATTACAAGTTTGAAAGGGTTGTTTCAGGCCGACGTCGAAGGATCGTTTTCTCCCTTTTCGCACAGCATTCAAGGAACGCTGTTCTACCAGAGACCACGAGCCATTCGCCTGAAAGGTTTTACGCGGTTTGGTGGGACGCTGTTCGATTTCCTGTTGAACGACCGGCCCTATACCCTGCATACAGCCGGTCGCTTGTACCCCATGGTTGGGCGCTTGCCGGATTTTCGTCCACTCGGGAATTTGGGCCTTCCGGTTCAACTCAGTTTGCGTGCCGTCGACGTTCTTCTTGGCAGACTACGATGGACCGCAGAGCAGTTCCGCGAGGTTCAGGTGACGAATACGGCCTATCGGTATATCGTGGCCCTCTCCCGTGGCAATGAATCGAACGTCTCCGTGTTGCAACACGTGTGGGTGGATCACTCTTCGGCCCTGGTTCGGGGCATCGAATATTATACGCCCAAAGGAAAAAAACTGGCCACCCTCACGGCTTCGGATTATCGAAACGTGGGACCGTCAGGGCAACCGGATTCGGTGGTCCTGCCATTTTCGATTGAGGTGAAAGAGTACGTGACGGCGGGGTCGGTCAGATTGGAATTTTCAGAGCTTGTGCCAAATGTTCCTGTGTCCGCAAAGGAGTTTGAGTTTCGGTGACGCGGGCGCGCCATTCCGGGGATTCTGTGAATCGTTGGAGCCACGATGAAACTGTTGGCCGTTGAAACCGCGACGCGGCGTCAAAGTGTGGCCCTTATGGATGAGGCGGTCCTGTTGGCTGAAAAGAATCAGGAGAACTGTGTTTCGCACGCCAGTTCCCTGATTCCTGCCATTCAAGACCTCCTGACCTCCTTATCGTGTCCGTTCTCGGCAATTGAAGGGCTTGCCGTCTCCGCGGGTCCCGGGTCCTTTACAGGTTTGCGCGTGGGCCTTTCGACTATGGTAGGATTTCGAGCAGTTACGGGCTTGCCCCTTGTCACCGTGCCGACGTTGGAAGCGATGGCGTGGAATCACAGGGCCTCAGAGCATCCCGTGTGTCCCGCGTTGATCGCCCGAACCGATGAAGTGTATTGGGCCCAGTTTCAATGGGAAAACGGGCGCGCAGTCAGGTTACTGGAAGATCGGGCCGGAACGATTCAAGACATGATGGATTCGATTCGCCGACCCACGGTTCTGTTTGGCGAAGGATGGTTGCGTCACCAGCGCGTACTCAAGGAGACGTTGGGTGATATGGCGATTGACGGGGAGCCGGAATCGATGAACCCGTCCGCTTACCACGTCGGATTGGCGAGTTTGGACGCATTTCACACGGGGAAATTCGCCGGTTCCCATATCTCGCCGCATTACGTTCAACGCCCTGACGCGGAAGTCCAATGGGATCTCAAAACACGGCACTCGCCGCCGTGATGATTCGACAATGACGACACGAACCTCAGTCCGTCCTGATCTCGACGTTCGTCCGTTTCAAACACGGGATTTGGACGACGTTCTTGCCATTGAGCAGGAATCGTTCTCGGAACCTTGGACCCGGAGTATGTTTGAGGCGGAGTTGCAGGGGAATCCCTTTGGTCGATTCCTTGGAGCTTTTTCTTCGGGTCAGGCGCTTTCTGCGAAGCCGCTCCTCGGGTACATTTGTTATTGGGTGGTCTTTGAGGAGTTGCGCCTGATGAACCTGGCCGTGCGGCAGGATTGCCGTCGTCTGGGCATCGCAAGCCGTCTGGTCCGGCATGCCGTAGAGGAGGGGATCACGCAAGGAACGACGCGGGCCCTCCTGGAAGTCCGCGCCGGCAACCGCGTCGGACGGCAACTGTATCGGGCCTTGGGATTTCGGCAATACGGCTGCCGCCGGTCCTACTATACGAACCCGAATGAGGATGCTATTCTTATGCAATTGCCATTGACGAACAACATTCAGGGAACTCTGATTTACTGTGATAGCGGGATGCAGGGCAAGGCGTCCCGCAGCGAAACCCGAGGCTTATCAAACGAGATAGGTGAGGGTTGAGCGAGGACACAACGCAGCCCTGCGCCCGATAGTGCAGTAAATCAGAGGTTCCTTCACTTCATGACAAAGGAGGGGTCTTATGCTGACTGATGACCAAATTGCCGAACGCCTCCGTAATACCAACGCCGATTTTCGTGAACTCCAGGAGGTGCACCATCAATTGGATGAGCAACTCCAGGAATTATTGAAAAATCATATCCTGACCCCTGAAGAAGAAGTGCAGAAAAAGCAGATCCAGAGAGCAAAGCTCAGCAAGAAGGATCGCATGGCCATGCTCATCCGCGAGTACCGGAATGAGCAACAAAAAATCGCAGCCTCGTAGTTCGCGGATTTCCAGCACCCATGGCTACACTCACTCATCCGTTTACGCGCCATATCCGTGACATCAAACGCCGGCTGATCATCGTCGGGGCGACGATCATGGTGGCGTTTGTCGCGATGTTCTCGGTGTCGCCTGACCTGATTGAATGGTTCAAACGGCCCTTTGCGGACGACCTGTTGTTTTACGGTCCGGCTGAAGCTTTGTTTGCGTCGATCAAGATTTCGTTTCTCGCCGGTATCGTGGTCAGCCTGCCGGTCATTCTGTATCAGTTCTGGAAATTCGTGCAGCCGGCCCTGTTGCCTGGCGAACAAGGTTGGGGTATCCCTCTATTTCTGCTTGCGACCGGCTTCTTCGTGTTGGGGTTGGTCTTTTGCAATTTGGTGATTCTTCCGCTGGTGATCGACTTTTTCGTGTCGTTCGGCCTGGAGCGGGAACTCAAACCCGAATTGGCCGTGGGCATCTACGTGGATTTCAACGTGAAATTTTTGCTGGCCTTCGGATTCGCGTTTGAAATCCCATTGGCGCTTTCGCTCCTGGCTCGCGCGGGGCTGGTCACTCACGCACATTTGGCGCAATATCGCCGGCACGCGGCCATGTTGGCGCTCATCCTGTCGGCGGTTATCACTCCCGATGCGACTCTGTTTACGATGCTCCTTATGGCCGTTCCGCTTATTGTGTTGTATGAAATCGGCGTGTGGGGAGCCAAGATCTTCGGGCGTATTCCTCCCAAAGTTGAAGGGGAAGAGGACGGCGATGACCCCGAAGAAGAAATATCCATCCCTGCCGGAACGGCAGGCGATCGCGTGTCCTGATCGAACGTACAGGTTCCGGTTGATTTCGTGACTGCACGTCTCTTACGCCAAGTCGCGTTTCTGTTCGCCCTCATGGTGTCATGTGGGGGCGTTCCCGTTTTGGCTGAAGACCGCGGACACCCCGATCCTTTGAAACGGGAGGGCGGCGTTCCGCCAAGCATTCAAGCCCTGGCCACGACGGGTGGGGGAGTGCTCTATGCGGGTTCGTTCGGGTTCGGAGTGTTTTTCAGTGACGATTACGGTGAAACGTGGGAAGCGGTCAACAACGGTTTGGGGGATCGCTTTATTCTTTGTCTGAGTGCGGATGAGAAGGGGACGGTGTATGCCGGGACGGTACGTGGCGGCGTCTTTCGGACAAAAGACGATGGAAAAACCTGGGAGTCGATCAAGTCCGGTTTGAGATTCGTGGAGGTCAAATCCTTGCTGGCCTATCACGGAATCATGTATGCGGGCACGGGGAAGGGTGTCTACCAGTGGGACGGAGCCGCGCGCACGTGGTCTCCCGTGGCGCCCGGTCTCGAGCAGGTACTCATCGCCAGCCTGGCGATGACGAACACGTCGCAATTATTTGCCGGGACTGCGGGGAAGGGCTTGTATCAAATCGACGCGACCAAACACGGCACGTGGCAAAAAGTGGGCGATCCCCTGGTGGATCCCAAGGAACACCTGACCCATACACATATTCGCGTGACGACGGTGAGTCCGCAACAGCACTTATACGTAGGTACCCAGGATGGGGGCGTGTATCGCAGCAAGGATTCAGGGAAGACGTGGAAACCCGTTGGCCGGTCGCTGCCGAATGATTCGATTCGCGGCATCGTCGTCACAAGGGCGGCCTTATTTGTTGCAACGGGGCGAGGAATTTTCAAGAACAATTTTCAAAATGCCAAATGGGTGCCGGTCAATAACGGGTTAACCGAATTGTCGATTCAGGTCATGATGGCCTCTTCGGAAGGGGAGTTGTACGTCGGGACCAGTGCAGGCGCCTTCCGCAGTCAGGACGCCGGCAACCATTGGGTCAATATCAGTGAATCATTGGGCATACATTACACGATGCCCCGGCCTTATTTTTGACAGAAGAACCCCCTCTCCTGGTGTTATCTTTCCAATCAAAGGAGAGGGAATTGAAAGGAGAACGTATGTCAGGGATGAATGAAGTTACCACAGAGACCCGTGCCACCATTGCCGTATCGTCCCAAGGCGAGTCCTGGGGAGACATCGTCCTCAAATTTTACCCGGACGTGGCACCGAACCACGCGCAGAATTTCTGCAAACTCGCGTCGCAAAACTTCTACAATGGAACCACGTTTCATCGAGTCATCCCCGGATTCATGATCCAGGGCGGCGACCCGAACAGTAAGAATTCGGATCGCTCTAACCACGGAATGGGCGGGCCCGGGTATCACATCAAGGCTGAGTTCAACAACAAACAACACAAACGCGGCGTGCTCTCAATGGCGCGGGCCCAGGACCCCGACAGCGCGGGGTCACAGTTTTTTATCTGCGTCGCCGATGCGCCGTTCCTGGATAATCAATACACGGCTTTCGGAGAAGTCGTCAGCGGTCTGGAAATCGCCGACCGAGTCGTCGCCGCCAAACGCGACAGCCGCGACAATCCCCTCGACCGCATCGAAATGACCGTGACGGTGTCGTAACCACTCCCTCTCCCCACCGTGGGAGATGGCCGGGGTGAGAGGACTTTCTCCCCTCTGTCATCCCCGATCAGATCGGGGATCCATCGTCTTTATCTGTTCTCCCTCTCCCCAACGTGGGAGAGGGCTGGGGTGAGGGGGGGCTCCCTTCTGTCATTCCCGACCATATAAACTGGATCCCCGATTAAAAATGTTGGGAAGGAATCCAGAATCTTTATCTTTGTTTTTCCCTCTCCCCACCGTGGGAGAGGGCTAGGGTGAGGGTGAATGAATGAAGAAATGAAGCCCAGGATAGTCTATTATCAATCAGCTTTGCCTGCCAATCAGTGGTTAGGCATCCAGTGAGATACGAAGCAAAGTCTTCAAGGAGGACACATGAGTGAGAAAAAACGAGTCGCACTTATTGGTTGGAATCCCGAGGTGGTTGATTATAGTAAATGGCCGGGCCTCAACCCCGAAAAATTAATTGCTGCGCTGGAAGCCGATAAAGATAAGCTGAACGAGCTTGGCTACGAAGCAAAACTTCTGTTTCTCAATGACGCGGAGTCTGCGTATGAGCTCGTGAAAAAATCTCTAGTCGAAGAAAACTATGATTGCGTGCTTGTTGGTGCCGGTGTTCGTACCGTACCCGAGCATTTCCTCGTGTTTGAACGTGTCATCAACGCAGTACACGAATGTGCGCCAAAGGCAAAAGTTTGCTTCAACACCAACCCAAAGGACACCGCAGAAGCCGTGCAAAGATGGATCTGACAAACGCGTACTGTCCGGCCAAAATGCCCGCTTTGGCGTTTGGCTACACCCCGCGCATCTTCAAGCGATGACCGCGTTGGTGTTTTGTGCTATGATGATTTCCCTGAATCAACAGATCGACCTTGTGAAGGAGAGCAAATGAAACACGTTCCTGCTCACTACGATGGAACAAAAGTGGTTCTGGACGAACCCATCGCGCTTCCCGTCAACACACCCCTTGAAGTGGTGGTTCCTGATTTCCCGGAAGAGAGCACACAACTGAGGGAAGGCACATTCCTTGCGTCCTTGCCGGTTTTGACCAGGATCTGGACCAACTCGGCGGATGCGGAATATGACAAGCTATGAGCAAGGGGACATCGTTCTCGCCACCTTGCCCTTCTCCGACCTGTCAGGCATAAAAAAACGCCCAGCGGTCGTCGTCAGTGTTCCCCATCCTTCCGTTGATCTGCTGCTGCTTCCACTCACGTCCCAAACTCAAAATCTCCAGCCCGGAGAGTTTGTGCTACAAGAATGGCAAGAGGCGGGGCTTCTCTTCCCCAGTGCGGTCAAGCGAGGGCTGTTTGCTCTCGATCGCGCCTACGTGACGAGACGCCTTGGACGTGCGTCCTCCTCCGATTTACTCAAACTGGAGCAAGCGCTTCGCTTGTGGTTCGGCCTTTCCGGTTAGAATGGTTTGTGAGAAGTGAGTAGACTTGGACAAATTTGGTGACATGGGAAAATACACTAACTTATTGAAAATAAAAAAATTATTTTCAAGTGATGGAGCTGGCGAGAGGAATCGAACCTCCAACCAGCGGTTTACAAAACCGCTGCTCTGCCATTGAGCTACGCCAGCTTCAGCCTATTGTTGCGTACCGAGATAACTTTGACAAGAGATGAATGTGACATAGAAGAAAAAAGGAGTTTCTCATTCCAGAAGTTGCCGAAACTCCGCCATTGGCGTAGTCTATCAAAATGAGATTTATCGAAACTCCCATTTTCACGGAGGATATAGAGCAAGAACTCTCATTGGATGAATACAGGCAGCTTCAGTTAAGGAACCTCTGATTAAGTGTGATAGCGGGATGCAGGGCAAGGCGTCCCGGAGCGAAACCCGAAGCTTATCATCGAGATAGGTGAGGGTTGAGCGAGGACACAACGCAGCCGTGCGCCCGATAATGCACTTAATCAGAGGTTCCTTAACTCTGCTCCTCCGGCCCACTCAAGGTAATCTCATTCGGGGTTCTGGAGGATTGCGCAAGCTACGTTGGCACCGCGCTGGTATGGGGAAAAGGAGCGGATTACGAGCTATTTATTTTTGGGATGCAACGTCCGAAACGTGCTATATGTTGATGGTGTACTGCAAGAATGACCAAGAAAGTCTTACACCCAAACAATTGGTAACTTTACGACGATTGATCAAGGAGGAATTCGAGTGAAGCAAAAGGACTTTGAACGTTTGGTAGCAAGTGTGAAGCAGGCAGGGGCTATTCGCCGAGGGCAACTGAAGCCCGGACGGATCACCGATTTTCGGCCTGAAGACGTGCAGGCGATTCGTAGCCAGTTAAAGAAATCTCAACAAGAATTCGCCCTGATGATTGGTGTCAGTGTGGCAACACTCCAGAACTGGGAGCAAGGGCGGCGACAGCCCGAAGGACCTGCCCGAGCCTTGTTGCGAATCGCAGCAAAAAATCCTCAAGCCGTTGCCAACGCCTTGAGATTTTAGCCTGCACTTTTATCTAGTTCCCCTACAGGTGAACTTCCTTTTAGGTCTCTCTTACGTCATTTCCAAGAGCACCTTCAGCACGCCTTTTGTGGCCGCATAGGTCAAGGCGTCCGTCCCTTCTTCAATCGGAAAGCGTTTGTGGATGAGTGATTGCACGTTGATGGCGTTTTCCTGAAGTAACGCAATTGCTGCCGGGAACGGGCCGCATCGTGAGCCCACCACGGTGATTTCATGAATCACGAGTGCGGTCATGTCCACGGCGGTCTGACCGTGGTAGGTTGATTTGAGCACGATAGTTCCTCTGGGTCGAACGTACTCACAGGCCAATTTGAATCCGTCGGCTGTGTCGGTGGCCTCGACCACGATATCGAATCCCGGAGAAAGCGATGCGGGGCTCTGACTCGTATGAATGCCGCGCTCAGTAAGGATCTGCAATTTTTCGGGATGACGTCCCAATGCCGTTAAGCGACACCCGGCGCGATGCAGGACTTGAGCGCATAGCAATCCGAGTTTCCCATCCCCAATCACCAGGACTCTATCCGCCTCGTGGATAGAAATCTGTTTGAGAATTTGACAGGCCGCGGCGAGTGGCTCAGTGAAGACCGCTTGATCGTTGGTGATCTCGTCGGGAAGGGGGTACAGGTTTTCAATGGGCAGGGCCAGATAATCGGCAAAAGCTCCGTCACGGCGGTCGATGCCCAGGGTTGTTCGATGGGGGCAATGCGTCAAGCGTCCGGCTCGACAGACCGGGCAGGTTCGGCAGGCCGCGTTGATCTCACCGACGACCCGCTTGCCGACGAGATCCGGATGGTGCGGGGCTTCGTCAACGATTCCGACGAATTCATGGCCAAGCACTCCCTGAAAACCCATGTAGCCCTGCACCAGTTGCAGGTCAGTGGCGCAGATTCCCGCCTGAATGACTCGCACGACGGCTTCACCGTCAGCCGGAGTCGGGGTGGGGTACTGCTCACAATATTCCAAGCCGGTACGTAAGGTCAGTGCGCGCATGTGGTCAAAAGTCTATATGTTGTTTAGGAACCTCTGATTAAGTGCACTACCGGGCGCATGGCTGCGTTGTGTCCTCGTTCAACCCTCACCTATCTCGATGATAAGCTTCGGGTTTCGCTCCGGGACGCCTTGC
>VYFB01000101.1 GCA_009842645.1 Nitrospira sp. SB0677_bin_15
GAGATAGGTGAGGGTTGAGCGAGGACACAACGCAGCCCTGCGCCCGATAGTGCACGAAATCAGAGGTTTTTAGAGAAATTTATGTGTACTCCATGCATTCGATGGCAAACGTTTGTAATTGGCATAAGCGGTCTGCTTCTGTGCTGTTTGTGGGGGGTGGGTCTTGTGCCGGTTGCGCTCGCCGTTCAAGCGGATGAGGATTTTCGGTATGCCATTTCCTTGTGGGGTATGCCGGCCGGGCATGCGACGATGTCAACCGAAGAGTTGGTTGCCGCTGATGGAATACCCGCTCGGCGCTTGGTGACGACGATCCGCTCGAATGATTTTATTTCCGCCATTTTTCCCGTCAGGAACCACGTGGATTCCCTGGTCGATCTTCAGTCCATGCTCCCCAGCCGGTTGGTTTTTCAGCGCCGGGAAGGTGGTCGCCATGAACGGTTCGCCGTCACGTTCGATCGAGTGGCGAATCAGGTCACGGTGCTGAAAGACGGGAAGCCTTCGGTGCATGACGTTCCGCCCGGCACGCATGGTCCTTTATCATGCCTCTATTTCTTGCGCACGATGCCGAAACTGGAACCGGGTTCTTCGGTGTATCTGGATATTCATCACGACCGGAAAACCTACAAGGTCGAGGTCAAAATCGAAGCTGTGGAATCGATCAGTGGCTCCTGGGGTGAGGTCGAAACGATTCGTCTGTTGGCGATCATGCCGTTTCGGGGGATTTTTTTGAATGAAGGCAATATCAGAATTTGGTTGACCAATACGCTGGAGCGGGTTCCCATCATGATGGAAGCCCGCGTGATCGTCGGATCGGCCAAAGCCGTGATTGAAGGGTGGTCTCCATCACAGAATTGATTCTCGACTTTTTCCGCAAAGATCCTATAATGATTTCATCCCCGGAATGCGATTATGGTTTCTCTTACCCGCCATATTTTTGAACAACAGTGCTTCCAGCCTGACGGTGAGGAAGAGTTTTCCACCATTATGAACCGGATTGTCTCGGTCGGGAAACGGATTGCCCGGGACCTGCGGGAGGCAAGCCTGACCGGCAATCTCGGCGCGACTGATACGAGAAACGTTCATGGCGAACAGGTGCAGCACATGGATGCCCGCGCCAACGAGCTTTTTCTCAAGGCTTTTCAGGATAGCGGGATCGTGGAACTCGTGGTGTCCGAAGAAATGGAAAAGCCGGTTCCCGTGGTTGCTGCAAAAGGGTCCGGCAAATATGCCGTGTTTTTCGATCCTTTGGACGGGTCCTCGAATATCGACGTGAACGCGCCGCTCGGGTCGATTTTTTCCATTCATCGCCTGGGGCCCAATGGCCGGTTTCTGAAGCCGGGATGCGAGCAGGTGGCCAGCGGGTATCTGTTGTATGGTGCCAGCACCATTTTGGTGTATACGTGCGGGGCGAGCGTTCACCAGTTTACGCTTGACCCCGTGGCGGGTGAGTTTTTCCTGTCCGCCTCGAACGTGCAGATCCCTGCACGCGGTAAAATTTGTAGTGTTAATGAAGGAAATAAGCATAAATGGTCAAAAAATATAATAAAAATTGTGGACTATTTTCATGAAAATGATGAGGGGACCGGACGTCCGTATGCCGCCAGGTACACTGGGTGTCTCGTGGCGGACGTCCATCGGATTCTGTTAAAGGGTGGTCTTTATCTGTATCCCGGCGAGGTGCGGAAGCCGGAAGGAAAACTGCGTTTGATGTATGAAGCCGCTCCGTTGAGTTTTGTGGTGGAACAGGCCGGCGGGCTCGGAAGCACGGGCGTGGAACGCATTTCTACCATTCATCCCAAGACTCCACATCAATGCGTGCCGCTCATCATTGGCAGTCGTGAAGACGTCGAAACAACGGAACAATTTTTGGGTCGTGAGTAATACCTGTTTGGTTGTTGAGCGAGAGATTCCTCGCTAGGCCCTTCACTTCGTTCAGGGCAAGCTTCGGAATGACAACTTCGAGGTATTGTTGCCTGGCATGATAAAAGTCTCGCATATGTCCAGGCATATATCACATAAAAGGAGACCGTATGGCTCTGCGAGCCGGATTTTTGGTCATCAGCATTCTGCTCGGGCTCACGGCAGGATATGTTGCGGGCGCCGGGACGATGCTCCATGCGGTGCTCGGTGCCGGATTCGGCGCTTTGCTCAGTGGAGTGCTGGTCTTTGCCGAGATTGCCTTCATGGAGCCGCTTCCTGCCCGGACCTTGGTCTATGGCGGGATTGGCTTCAGCTTGGGCATGTTCCTCTCGGGGATGTGCATTTTCTTAACCCTTTTCCTGGTACCTCATCCCGTCATCCAGTTGACCTCGTTTGCTGCGCTGTTGATCTTTCCGTATCTCGGCCTCACGTCGGGCGTTCGTTATGGCAGGGAGTACGATAGCGATGCCCTGACCGTGACGGATGTAAAACCTGTTGGACGATTTCGCACTCCCAAATTGCTGGATACAAGCGTGATTATCGACGGTCGCATTGCGGACCTGTGTGAAACCGGTTTCATGGAGGGAGAGTTCGTCATCCCTCAATTTATTTTGCAGGAACTGCAACATATTTCCGATTCGGCTGATTCCTTGAAACGCGCACGTGGCCGCCGGGGACTCGATATTCTTAACCATATTCAGAAGAATGACGACGTCCGGGTGGAAATTATCGAAGACGATTTCCCCAACATCAAAGAAGTGGATGCCAAGTTGGTGGAATTGGGCAAGAAACTGGATGCCAAAATTTTGACCAATGATCTGAACTTGAATAAGGTTGCTGAATTGCAGGGCGTGCAAGTGTTGAACATCAACGAGTTGTCCAACGCGCTCAAGCCGGTCGTTCTCCCCGGTGAAACGATGCGGGTCTTTGTATTGAAGGAAGGAAAGGAAGCCGGGCAGGGCGTGGCATACCTGGATGACGGAACCATGGTCGTCGTTGATAACGCCAAGCGTTGTATCGGCAAAAACATCGACGTGGTGGTCACAAGCGTCTTGCAAACGAGCGCGGGCAGGATGATCTTTACCCGCCTGCGGGAAGAAACCGACCGGGACATGTTGAGTTTTGCACGTGGATGAATGGGTGGCCGCGGTGGTGCCGGCCGGAGGGTCCGGTACACGAATGGGGAGCGAGACCCCCAAGCAGTTTCTTCGATTGGGTGACGTGCCGGTTCTCATCCACGCTCTCCGGGTGTTCGAGTCGAGCCGGATCATTGCTGAAATCGTCGTCGTCGTTCCCCAGGACGCGGTGGCGTATTGTCAACAAGAACTTCTGCCTCAATTCGCCCTTTCCAAAATCAGCAGCGTCACTTGCGGTGGCGCACGCCGGCAGGATTCAGTATGGAACGGATTGCAAGTTGTGGATGAACGGACGAACGTTGTCGTTGTTCATGATGCCGTCCGGCCGTTTGTCACGGGTGCCATGGTCGAACAAGTGGTTGAGCGTGCCAGAACCAGCGGCGCGGCCATTGCGGCAATTCCCCTCCACGATACGGTCAAGCGGGCAACCCCGGACGGGATGATTGAAACGACCCTCGACCGGCAGCGACTCTGGTCTGCCCAAACCCCTCAAGCCTTCAATCTCGGGCTTTTACGGGAAGCCCATCAGTCAAGCCGGCAGTCGGGCGTCGAAGCGACGGACGACGCTTTTTTGGTTGAGCAAATCGGCCACCACGTGTCCATCGTCAACGGCAGTTCGGACAACATCAAGATAACCCGCCCCGAAGATTTGGTCATGGGAGAAGCGATGCTTCGATCAAGGTTCCGCACACAGTTATAAATCTCCTCTTTTCACTGATTGGTTTTTTCCTGTATCCTTGCTAGCGTAAGCGTTTGGATCAACAAGGATACGTATGCGGGTCGGCATCGGGTACGATATTCATCGACTCAAGGAGGGACGGCCGCTCATCCTGGGCGGCGTGCAGGTTCCTCATACTCATGGCCTGGATGGACATTCCGATGCGGACGTGCTCACGCATGCCGTGTGTGATGCGTTGTTGGGAGCCATGGGGGAGGGCGATTTGGGTCGCTATTATCCCAGCAGTGATTTGCAATTTGCGAATATGAACAGTTTGGAGATGTTGGCAAGCGTTTGCGCTAAACTCGAGGAGCGGGGGCTGCGTCTTGTGAACCTGGATACGGTCATTGTGGCGCAGGCTCCGCGGTTGGGGAGTTATCTCGCTGAGATGGGCAAGCAGTTGGCCCGGGTCTTACGCGTGGACCCGTCGCTTGTCAACGTCAAGGTCAAAAGCCACGATCATCTCGGGACGCTCGGCAGACAGGAAGGGATTGCTGCCCAGGCGGTTTGTCTTCTGGCGCACGTGTCGTCCGGTGAGAAAACAGGTTGAACGATGTTCAACGTCATTCGACAGGATCTTCGGGCTGTGTTTGATCGTGACCCCGCGGCCAGGACCACGCTGGAAGTATTTCTGACCTGTGCCGGGTTTCAGGCATTGCTGGCATATCGCGTGGCGCACCGGTTGTGGAAGATGCGCTTTCGACTCTTGGGGCGGTTGATTTCGCAAGGCGCTCGTTGGGTCACAGGTGTGGAAATTCATCCCGGCGCGTCAATCGGACATGGGTTTTTCATTGATCATGGTATGGGTGTGGTGATTGGGGAAACCACGGAAATCGGCGATTACGTCACGTTGTTTCAGGGGGTCACGTTGGGCGGAACGGGAAAAGAAAAAGGGAAACGGCACCCCACCTTGGACAATCACGTGGTGGTGGGATCGGGCGCCAAGGTGTTGGGCAACATTCGAATCGGGGATTCAGTAAAAATCGGAGCGAATTCGGTGGTCCTGCGGTCTGTCCCATCAAATTCCACGGTCACCGGCATTCCCGGACGTATTGTCAAGTCAATCGGGGAGCGGGTTCCGGAAGAAGCCATGGATCATGCGAATATCCCCGATCCGATCGCCGAACGTTTTGACCTGATGGAGCAGGAATTGATCGAGTTGCGGAAAAAATTGGAAAGCGACTGATCGTAAGAGAGGAATGAAGCCCCCTCACCCCGGCCCTCTCCCGCCAGGGGAGAGGGAGTTACGGGTGAGCCACGTTTGTCAGAGGAGGAATGGCTTGTGAGTGAACGAATCACCAAACGGGTACAGGAAATCCTCGGATATTATCAGAGCGATGCGCCGAGCATTCGGGCGAATTTGGCCAGGTTATTGATGAGTGGCCGATTGGCAGGGACAGGTAAACTTCTGATCCTGCCGGTGGATCAAGGTTTTGAACATGGTCCGGCCCGCAGCTTTGCGGTCAACCCTTCCGGGTATGATCCCCTCTACCACTTTGAGTTGGCGATTGATGCCGGTTGCAACGCCTATGCGGCTCCTTTGGGTTTACTGGAAGCCGGCGCAGCGGAATATGCCGGACATATTCCCTTGATCCTCAAGCTTAATAACAGCGATTCTCTTTTCGGCGGCGACGACTATAATCAGGCGGTCACGGGCAGCGTCCAGGACGCACTTCGTTTGGGGTGTTGTGCGATTGGGTACACGATCTATCCCGGGTCGTCGTACAGCCAGGACATGTACGAGAGTCTGCAGGAAATTGCCGCCGAAGCCAAGTCCGTCGGACTCGCCGTCGTGGTTTGGTCGTACCCCCGTGGCGGGAAATTAAGCAAGGCAGGAGAAACGGCGATCGACGTGGTGTGTTATGCCGCCCAAATCGCGGCTCAATTGGGGGCGCATATCATCAAGGTCAAGGTGCCGACGGATCATATCTGGCAGGCGGAAGCTAAAAAAGTCTATGAAGCCGAGAACATTCCCATCAGGACCCCGGTCGAGCGTATTCGTCACGTGGTACAAAGCGCGTTCAACGGAAGGCGTATCGTCATATTCTCCGGTGGCGCCAAGGGTACGGATAAGGCTATTTTTGACGAAGTGCGGGCGATTCGCGATGGGGGAGGATTCGGTTCGATCATCGGCAGAAATTCATTCCAGCGATCGAAACCCGAAGCGGTCACGTTTTTGGAGGCCTGCATGAAAATTTACGCAGAGGAGACGGCGTAAGGGTTTCTTGTCAAGGGTACAGTCCCCTGGCGGTATGAGCCTGCGCAACCTGATCGATGCCGTTCATGAGGGCGGCCGTCCGCATCGTGGTTTTTCTTTCTTCCGCAAAGCAGAGGGTTCGATGAAACGCCGTGGTGATGAGTTCATGAAGGCGTTGCCGAACGTCGCGTTCGTTCCAGGAAAAACGTTGGATGCCTTGGACCCACTCGAAATACGAGACGATCACTCCTCCTGAATTGGCTAGAATGTCGGGGATAATGAAGACGTCCCGGTCGTCTAAAATTGCGTCCGCCTCCAGCGTCGTGGGGCCATTGGCTGCTTCCGTCAGGATGCGACAGCGAAGGTTGCTCGCGTTCTTTTCGGTTATCTGTTCCGAGAGCGCAGCGGGAATCAGTACGGTGCAATCCAGGGCGAGCAACTCATCGTTGGTCACGTGATCACCGATCTTCATGTCCTGCAAGGGTTGGCCGAGCCGGTGCTTGCGGAAGAGTTCGTCTACCGGCAATCCCTTGGGGTTGAAGACTCCGCCTGTCACGTCGCTTACGCCAATCACGCGTCCTCCTGCTTCGCTCAAGATCTTGGCGGTGTGGGATCCGACGTTTCCAAACCCCTGGATGACAATGCTCGCATCCTCCAGGTTTATGCCTTTATGGCGGAGAGCTTCGATCGTGACGTTGACGACGCCGCGTCCGGTGGCTTCTTCCCGGCCCAAGCTACCCCCGATTGAAAGCGGTTTGCCCGTGACTGCGTCCGGGACAGAGAATCCGACCTGCTGGCTGTAGGTGTCCATGAACCAGGCCATGACTTGCTGGTTCGTACCGATGTCCGGGGCCGGAACGTCTTTGTCCGGGCCGATCATCGGGAAGATTTCAGCCGCATACCGCCGGGTGAGCCGCTCCAGTTCGGAGAGGGACAACTGACCAGGATTGACTTGAACGCCGCCCTTGGCTCCTCCATACGGCAGCCCCACCAGGGCAGTTTTCCAGGTCATCCACATGGCCAGGGCCGCCACTTCTCCCAGGGTCACGTCCTGATGGTACCGGAGCCCGCCCTTGGACGGTCCACGCGCGGAATCATGTTGGACCCGGTATCCGTGGAAGACGCGAACGGTGGCATCGTCCATACGGATCGGGAGCGCCACTACCAATGAGCGTTGTGGAATCTTCAAGCGTTCGCGCAAATTCGTGTCCAGGTTTATGGCTTCCGCCACCTGATCGAATTGAGCAACGGCTAAACGAAAAGTCGGGTGATCAAATTCGGCAATCATGGCCTCGGTTCCCCAGGATGGTCGGCGGATGTGCTTCCTGCCTGCTAACATCTTACTCTTTGAGCACGCCGATGTCACAATTGTCGTCAGCCTTCCTCGTCTTCCGTTTTATAATGGACATGAAGAAGATACAGGCCTTGAGGGGGGGCGGTGAGTCCTGCCTTGCGACGATCCTTGGCTTCAAGGATTGCCGGCATGGCATCCGGACTTCTTTTTCCATGGCCGATTTCAACGAGGGTTCCGACCAAGGCCCGGACCATTTGCTTTAAGAAACGGTTGGCCTGGATCGTGAAACGAATCAAAGACTTGTCGTGTAACCAGTCAATTTGGTGAATGGTGCAGACGGGATTTTTGGTGCCGGCATTCGGGCCTTGAAATGACGTACAGTCATGTTGTCCCAGGACGTGACGTGAAGCTTCGCGCATGACGTTGACGTCAAGCGGTTTTGCAACCTGCCACACGCGGAGACGATCCAACGCCGGGCGCGTCGGCTGATTGATGATGCGATATTCGTAAGTTTTGGCGTACGCGTCGTAGCGAGCATGGAAGCCGTCAGCCGCAACCTCCGTTTGGCAAACGCTAATGGTCTTCGGCAGTACTCCGTTTAACGCGCGAGTCCATTCATGAGGCAAGAGCGGATGATCCGATTGAAAGCCGACGACTTGCCCGAGCGCGTGTACGCCCGCGTCAGTTCGACTGGCTGAGATGGTCGAGACCGGCTGCCTGGCAATCTGGCGCAACGCGTCTTCCAGCGCGGCTTGGATGGTGGGCCTGTCGGGTTGCCGTTGCCATCCGGCATACGTGGTCCCGTCATATTCAAGCAGCAGTTTGTAGGTGGCCATAAACGGGTTCCGGACCTGTTGTGTTACTCCGTCTTGAGATACGCTTCAATGCCTCGGTAAATGCCTTCTGCCAATTTTTGCTGAAACGCTTTTGTTATGAGCCGTTTTTCTTCCGTTGAATTTGAGATAAATCCCACTTCAGCCAGGATGCTCGGCATGGTCGTGAAGCGCAGGACGTAAAATGGCGCAGTTTTGACGCCGTGATTTTTGATTTTGTAATGCTTGCGCAAGGTGGTGATAAGCTTATCATCGGTGGCCTTGGCAAAAGCCTGGGATTCCTGGATCTTATGGGCATTCAGGCTTTCGGTAATAATGAACTGCCAAGGTGGCGTGTCGCTTTCCACTTTCATGCCGTTTTCCCGCGCGGCCACTTCCAGGGCCTGAGGATCACTGGCCTTTCCAAAGTGGTAAACCTCCAGTCCCTGGATCGACTTGCTGGGATGGGCATTGACGTGAATGGAAATGAACAAACAGGTTCGCGATTTTTTCGTGGCATCCACGTTTGAACCCATGTCCTTCCCACACCATTCCTGCTTCCTGGTATTGGCAAGTTTGACGCGTTTTTCCAGGTTGAGAAATACGTCTTTTGTTCGGGTCAACAGGACTTTGGCCTTGTGACGCTTGTGAATCAGGTCGCGCAAATATTTCGAGATCTGTAAGACAATAGCTTTCTCCTTCGTGCCTGTTCTGCCGATGGTGCCGGGGTCTCTTCCGCCGTGCCCAGGATCGATGATGATCAGGACGTCCGCGTGCGTTGTTGAAGTGGAGGGAGAGGCTTGTCCCGCGGGAGCATCATCTCGCTGAACGGTCTTGGCGGGTTTGTTTGTCCTGGTTTCAAGTTTTGCCGAACGTGTCTTATAAAAGAGATCCACCGCCACGCGATCCGGATCATCGAGGGTCAGGACCCGGTATTTTCGAATGGCTTGTAAATCCAGAATGATATGAACGGTTCCCGCACTTCCCGTGGCTATGGAAATAGCTCGCGGGAAATGTTTTCTCTTGATGCGTTGCTGCGCGCGTTTGCCCAGTTGGACGGGGGTCAAGGAAATCGTCGCTTTCCGTTTGTTCTTGGTTTCCTTCATCATGACCCGGCCGGTCAGATCCAGGACAACGCGAGTGTATTGCCTATGAGCGTGATGCCGGATTTTGGTGACGGTGAGTGGAGCGGTGGTTCGACCGGATGACGTTCCCTTTTTTGCCAACAGCGCCTGTGCCGGCAAGGTCCTATCGGACAAGGCCGGGGGGGGGCCTCCCCTTTGCCTGTCCTGAGTGTAGTCGAAGGGTAGGGGGAGGGAAGGTGGGGTAGAATCACCGGATGCCGTTGTTGGTCCGGTGGCAACCCCCCAAGCCACCGCGCAAGAGATCAGGGCAAGGACAAATGCGTTTTTCATGAGAGTCGACGGCAGAAAATGGCGTCGTCTCAGAATAGCAAATTTCTCATGTTCTGTCATTGACAGTATCCCGGAACCTCTGATTTATTGCACTATCGGGCGTATGGCTGCGTTGTGTCCTCGCTCAACCCTCACCTATCTCTATGATAAGCCTCGGGTTTCGCTCCGGGACGCCTTGCCTTACATCCCGCTATCACAACAAACATGTCCTCGACGTTCTTAATCGGGGATCAGAGGTTCCTCAAGGCACTGGGCTAGCGTGTCCGCACTATGCCGCTCATTATTCTCATCGACGGATATAATTTATTGGGGGCTTTCGGCAAGCAAAGACCGGAACAGGCAGGTGCTGCCGACGAGATACGGGAAGCCCTCATCACCCGGCTTTCGTTGTACAGCCAACGCAAAGGACATTCTGTGACCGTGGTGTTCGATGCCTGGCGGGAGCGGACAGGGCTTGAGCATCATGAGAATCGGACCGGTGTGCGGGTGGTGTTTACGAAGCGGGGCGAACGGGCAGATCAGGTCATTCAACGTTTGGCCCGGGAATATGGTCGAGCCTGCGCCGTGGTGTCGTCGGACTTGGAGATTATCCGGACGGCTGAATCTCACGGAGCTTTTGTGATGAAGTCGCAAGAATTTAAGGTGAAACTTGAATTATTGGGAAATTCAAAATCTCGCGCAGGGAAGGCCATTGCTCCGAAACAATCCTGGACCAAGTTCGAAGAAGAGAGTCCTCCGGCGCGCTTGGATAAGAAAGGAAATCCCCGCAAGTTGCCAAAAGCCGTCCGCAACCGGAAGCGGCGACTCAGGCTATTCTGAAGAGCCGTTTGGTATTGTCCACGGTTGCACGTGCAAGCGATTCGAGGGACCCGTTCCCACGAACCTCCGCCAAGGTTTCCGCCACGTATTGCACGTAGGCGGGTTCATTCCGTTTTCCACGATAGGGAACAGGCGTCAGGTAGGGACAATCCGTTTCGACCATGAGACGATCCAGGGGAACGGTCTTTGCGATCTCCCTTAACATCGTCGCATTCTTGAACGTCAGTACGCCGGAAAAGGAAAGATAAAACCCCATGTCCAAGGCGTCCTTGGCGAGCCACGTGTCTCCTGAAAAGCAATGGAAGACGCCGCCTGCGTCACTTGCGCCTTCCTCTCGAAGGATCGTCACGGTATCGTCCTGGGCTTCGCGTGTGTGAATGATCAGGGGCAGGTTCAGTTCGCGCGCCAGGTGAATCTGTTCCCGAAATCGTTCGCGTTGGATTTCGCGTGGAGAATGATCATAATGATAGTCCAATCCGATTTCGCCATAGGCCACGACTTTCGGGTGCCGGGCCAGTGACCGAAAGGCCTCATACCAGCCGTCCTTGATTTCTTTGGCTTCGTGCGGGTGCGCGCCAATGGTAGCGAAAATCTGGGGGTGCGCGTCGGCCAGAGCCACGGCTGCCTGGCTGGTCGCTAGATCACAGCCGATCGTGATCATGGCTTCAACCCCTGCAGCTTCGGCACGTTGAAGAACGGTCTCTCTATCGGTATCGTATCGCAGATCATCCAAATGCACGTGGCTGTCGATAAGCATAAGGTTTCTCCGTGTTCGTCGTAACGGAATATCCTAGCATATCATTCGTCACCAAAGAAGCCGGGAGAGAGAATGGATTGGGATACGGCAGCGTTTTACGCCGTCAACGGCTTGGCAGGGCAGTCGACCGCCTTGGATTGGTTGATGCGGCAATGTTCCTCCGCGACAAATTTCGTCGTGCTGGTGGTGGCGTTTCTGGCTTGGCGGGCGTGGCTCGATTGGCGTGAGGGCATTCTGATTACGTCAGTCCTGGGCGTCCTGATCGGCGCTGGCGATTTCCTCGGGACTCAACTGAAGTTCTGGATTGCCCGTCCGCGTCCGTGTCAGGTTCTGCTGAACGTCCATGAACTGACCGGATGCGGGAAGGTGTTCAGCCTGCCTTCAAATCATGCGGTGAATGCGGCTACGGCTGCGGCCTTGCTTGGAGTGTTGTTCCCCAAGACTCGCGGGATTATTATGCCGCTCCTGCTCCTCGGCGGCATCTCCCGCGTCTACCTCGGCGCCCATTACCCCACCGACGTACTCGCAGGCTGGTGCCTCGGTGGACTCCTGGGTACTATGGTCGGTTATCTGGTCGCGAAAAGTTCTTGGCAAAGCCCGCCTGAACCCCCCTTTCCCCCCTTATCAGGGGGGTGAGGCTTCTGGTTAGCGCTCGGATCCGGAGGGAAAGGTTTTGTTGTCCCCCTGATAAGGGGGATTGAGGGGGTTGTCTTCCACAGGCGGGACGCGGAGGTGCAACAGCCCGTCGAAGAAGAAACAAGCAAATTGTCAGTGAACGTGACATCTACCGTAAAGTTACAGCTTCCGCAAGGCGGCCACCCGGTCTTCGATGGGGGGATGCGTTGAGAAGATCTGCATGAAACTTCGGGTTTGTCCTGAGATTTTCATGGTCGCCAGGGCGTCTTCTGTTTGATATTGATATTCGACCCGATTTACCCACCTCTCGATCGCTTGCAGCGCCGAAATCATGTGTTCCTTGCCTACCGTATTGGCTGCAAATTTGTCCGCGGAAAATTCCCGGCGCCGTGACCACCAACTGATGGGAATCATTGCGAGGATCGACAGCACGATTTGAAGGAAGAAGTAGACGCCTAAGGCCAACATGGCGTTGCGTTCGGCTACCTGGCGATAGACGATTCGGCTGATGAAATAGACGAAGGTATTCATCAGACCGGCCAGGATCGTGGTTGTAAACATGTCGCCGTTATACACGTGCCCCATTTCATGGGCCAGGACGGCCCGGACTTCGTCTTCGTTCAAGTTGGCCAATAATCCGGTTGACACGGCCACCATCGAGTTGTTTTTCGAGGGTCCCGTGGCAAAGGCATTGGGGTCCGGCGAATCGTATATCCATACTTCCGGTGTTTTGATGTTCAGCCGGTTGGCGATTTTGTGTACTGTTTCATAGACGAGCAATTCGGCCGCGTTCCGGGGTTGGGTAATCTGTACGCAATCCAACATGGCTCGTGCCATTTGCTTGGAAAAGGCCAGGCTGATGAAGGCTCCGCCGAAGCCGATGACGAAAGCCCATAAGAGATCCTGTTGCACGAACGATCCTCGAAGATCGATTCCAAAGGCGGGCAGGACCATTTCCATGAGAATCGTGAACGTGATCGACAGGGTGATAAAGATCAGAATATTCGACAATAGCAGCAAGCCAATGCCTTTCAGTTTTTTCATGTGTTCCTCCTGTGCAACTCAAAAGAAGTTTCTTTTCTATTCATCCCATCATGATATAGTAATACGATTTTGGGGAGAGTCAAGGTGCCCCCCCC
>VYFB01000134.1 GCA_009842645.1 Nitrospira sp. SB0677_bin_15
AGCTTCGGGTTTCGCTCCGGGACGCCTTGCCCGGCATCCCGCTATCACACTGAATCAGAGATTCCGTAACGAGATTATACCATACGCCCGGCGCTGACAAATGTTCCCTTATGCCAACCTCTCCCGGAGGATGAGAGTTCTGCGCGGCGAAAACCATATCTCAAGCGATCAATTCCCACATGACGTTGAGCCCGACAGCCGGAACATTACCGAAAAACTTCTTCTTTCGCGGACTCGGAAATCGCCAAAACGGCCGGATGTTTTAAACGACGTTCAACCGTAATGCCATAGAAGCGTTGCTTGACTCCCGTGACGTGTCCCACTTTTCGGACTTGATATTGCCGGGAGATTTCCGACTCAACGACCGAAGAGCCGGGGAATAACCCATGTCCTTCCTGGGCGAACGCTTGCATCGTCGCCCCGTCTTCAAACTCGCCGACAATGAACGGCTCTACGCCGCGTTTTCGAAACCATTCATCCAAACCTCGTCTGAGCATGGAATTGGGTGTGGGCAACAGAAACGGCGCCCCATCCAATGATTGTGGAAACTTTCGTCGATAGTGAGAAGCCAAGTGTTCGGGGCCGAAGAGCGCCACTCCTGATTCCCCGAGCAGGTGGCTATGGGCCTCGATACTGACGATGGGTGGGACGGGAGTATCCGTTAAGACAATGTCGAGAGTATGAAGAGCAAGTTCGCCCAACAACCGTTCCAAGCGACCCTCCCAGCACACGATTCTCATGTGCTCGAACTGTTTGTACGCAACCTTCAGTAGTTTATAGGCCACCATTTTGGGGACGACCTCCGCAATGCCGACTACCAGGCGAATAGGGCGCTGGGTTCCATGGCCTTTCAAGGTGTTGGTTAATTCTCTGCCGAGCGAAAAAATTTCATCCGCGTACCGGTAGACCACTTTTCCGACGTCCGTCAGAACCAGTTTACGGCCTACGCGAGAAAACAATTTCTCACCGATCGCGTCTTCAAGCGCGCGAAGCTGCGCGCTCAGCGCGGGTTGGGACAACGACAGCACGTCACGGGCCTGCTTGATGGAACCTTCCCGTGCAATCACCCAGAAATAGAGCAGATGATGGTAATTCAGCCAGTCCATGACCGGAAAATATACATTTAAAAAATAGATAGGTCAATAAATAATTATATATTTGCTTATAATCAAAATGCGAACTATCACAAGTAAGAATTGAAGGTTACACTCTATTGAGCGTAAAAAGACGATGACAATGACCGCATCGCTCCATGAATGTCGGTACAAACGTAAGAATTTCTGGAGACTTGAGGAAGACAAACGTGCCCAGAAGATGGAAACCCAACCGGGAAATTGGGCTATTCGGCATCCAATTTCTTCCTTCGACCAAGCGACTGAGATCCCATGCCGCAGTTCGCATTCCTCGTCGCTTGCGGACGTGGTCGCGCTCGGCCGTTGGGCTGTTTCTGGTCTTCGGAGTGACCGTGAGTTTCGTGCCGTGGACGCAGACGGTCACCGTCCAAGGCCGGTTATCCGCCTATTCGCCGTCGGAACGGCCTCAAGAGATCCACGCTCAGATCAACGGACGCATTCGCACGTGGCACGTGAATGAAGGCATGGCCGTCAATAGCGGAGACTTGGTTCTCGAACTGGACGACGTCAGTCCTGAATTCATGGCCCCGGACCTCCTGCAACGATTGGGACAATCACGCCAAGCTCTCGAGGACCGGCGTCGAGCCGCTTTGACACGTGCAGACATCCTGGCCAAACGACTCGAAGAAATGACGAAACTGACGCGGGCGGCCACGACCTCGGCCAAAGCTCGAGTATCCGAGGCTGATCACAAAGTCCAAAGTGCCAGGCAACGCGTGGCCAGGGCAAAGGTGACTCAGGAGACCGCTGCACTCAACCTGGAACGTTCACGCATTTTGGAAGCTGACGGCTTGGTTTCACGACGGGAACTGGAGCTGGCGATCCAAACCGAAATAGCATCTCGCGCGGAAGTGAAGGCGGCTGAAGCCGCGTTGCGCGAAGCGGAACAGGCACGACGGGCCTTGGCGCACGGGCGCGAACAGATTGACGCGGAATTGATCCAGCGGGAACTGGATACGCGATCCCAAAGAGCGTCCGCCCTGGCCGATGCGGCCAAGGCATCAGAAGAACTGGCAGATTTGGAATTGAAACGGTCCAATGCCTTGCAACGACGCGCGGCCGGCCGGGTCGTCGCTCCTCTTGCCGGCACCGTGGTCCGTCTGACCCCGATCGGTCTCGGCGAAATCGTACACCCCGGTGACGAGTTATTCACGATCGTCCCATCGAGTGCCTCCCGAGCCGTTGAAATGTGGGCCGAGGCGATTGATGCGCCGCTTCTGAAACCAGGCAGACCCGTCCGTTTACTGCTTCACGGTATCCCGGCCATTCCCATTCCGGCGTGGCCCGAGTTGATGGCCGGCACCTACGACGGGCGCATTCAGGTCGTGGATCAATCGGCTTCGGCAAACGGCAAATTTCGTTTATGGGTGGAGCCCGAGACTGTACGTCGAAACTGGCCCCCTCAAGAACAAGTCCGCCAAGGGACCCAGGTCATGGGGTGGGTCATCCTCAATCGCGTACCGTTGTGGTACGAGATGTGGCGCCGGTTCAATTTGTTTCCGGCAGATTATGAAACAGGAGCAAAAGCGTTGACTGACGTGTTTTTGCCGAAAGCCGGACGCCGCGGCAAATAAAGGAACCTTTGATCCCCGATTAGATCCCCGATTAAAAACGTCGGGGACAGGCGTCGAGGACATGTTTATTGTGATAGCGGGATGCAGGGCAAGGCGTCCCGAGCGGAACCCGAGGTTTATCAGAGAGACAGGTGAGGGTTGAGCGAGGACACAACGCGGCCCTGCGCTCGATAGTGCAGTAAAGCAGAGGTTCCCAAAACGAGCTGACGGTCCGGCTGCAAGCACGAGGATATCTATCAGAGGGGGACAAAATGAAGAGTCTACGAATCGCCGTTGTCGTCTGGCTTATAGGATGCCACGTGAGCCCTGCATGGGCAGAAGAACCGGCCAAACAATCTTCGAAAGAAACGCCGCGGTCTATTCTGACGTTGAAAGAAGTCTTGGCCCGAGTGGAACAGGGGCATCCACTTCTTCAGGGAAGTCAAACACAAAAGATCGTAGCCAGCGGGAAATTACTGAAAGCGCTGGGGACCTTCGAACCAAAACTCGTCAACGACTGGGAATTGGAACGACTGGCCGGCAGCGCCGACACCACCACAAGCGTGGGGTTCAATGATACGTTCATGGAATTCCGTCACCCATGGGGCGTCCAAGGATTTGCCGGATTCCGGTCAGGTATCGGAGACGTCAAAGTCGCTGATCTGGATATCAATTCTTCCAACCAACCGTTATTGGGAATCGTGTTTCCTCTCCTGCGCGGGTTGATCACGAATCCTGCCCATGCAGAATTAAAGAAATCCGAATTGGCCACCAGACAGGCCCAACTCGAAATTCAGCAAACACGGCAGGATTTATATCGTGGAGCGGCGATGCAATATTGGAATTGGGTGGCGGCGCATAAGTTCATGGAGTTACAAGAAAAAGCCGTCACCGTGGCCGCGACTCGGTCGCGGCAATTGACGCGGCAAGCCAAAGCCGGAGCGAGAGCAGAATTCGACGTCATTGAAGCCAACCAGGAGGTGCAACGACGCCGGGCGATTTTGATCAAGGCGAGACGCACTCTCGAGAGGGAACAATTGAAACTCGCCTTGTTCATGTGGGAAGGAGACAATCCGGTCATTGTTCAACACTTTAAGCCCCCGGAACGTTCGTTGATTCAACAACGGAACATCTCTCAACATGAACGGGACAAGAAGCAGGCCATTTCCGTCCGTCCGGAAATCCAACTCGTCCACCTGGAAGCCAAACTGAATCACATCGACCTGGAAGTGGCCGACAATAATTTTCTCCCAAATCTGACCGCGGAGGCCCAGCCAACGAGAAAGCCGGGAGAATTCGTCCTGGGCTTGGGATATCGATTCGGCGTGCAGATGAGCCTTCCGTTCCTCCAGCGCCATGCACGAGGCGACCGTCTTCAGATCGAGGGTAAAGCCCAACGCCTGAAATTCATGCAGCAATATCGCATTCAACAAGTGTCCCTGGACGTGGACAATGCCCGGTCAGCCGTCACCCGCGCACGGGAACGCATCCAGGTTTCCCGGCAAGCACTTGACCTGGCCCAAGCCCTGGAAAAGGGAGAACGCACGCGATTTCGGCATGGCGCCACGAGTTTGGTATTTGTCAATCTTCGGGAACGAAACGTCATTCAAGCGGCTGAGGAGTGGATTACCGCGCTGGCCGACTACCAGAAATCTCTGGCGTTGTATCAATGGGCGATTGGACAATGGGTAAACGAACTGTCCACCGCCTGAATATCCGGAATATCCAACACGACCAACGACAGTCATTGAGACGCCATGGGGACAAACCTTCCGAATTTCAAAGATCACCTCGACCGGCTGGGACTGTTCATCAGGCACGAACGGCTTCTTTTTGGGGCGATTCTGACCTATGCCGTCGTGGTAGGGATCTTTTCCCTGATCATTCCCCTCACGGTTCAGGAACTGGTCAATACTTTCGCCTACACGGTCTCGCCGGTGATGCTGGTGACAATTATCGGGATTATGGCGATAATCCTGCTTTTCGTCGGCGCCTTTCGTATCCTGCAATTTTACGCAACCGATATTCTCGAACGACGAATTTTTGTTCGCGTGACGCTGGCGCTCGCGCAAATCGCCTCACGCATCAGGAAAGAGACGACTCAATCCGACGCAATCAATCATTTCTTTGAAACCGTTTTTTTGCAGCGAGCCCTGTCCAGCTTGCTCGTCGATTTTACTAACGTGCTGGTCGGCGGATTGATCGGAATGACGCTATTGATCTTCTACCATCCGTACTTCATCATCTTCGATTTCGCGCTGCTGGGCTCAGCGGTTCTGATCGGGGTTTTGGGCAAGGGAGGGGTGCGCACCACGCTTCACATGTCCGAAGCCAAATACGACGTCTTCCGCTGGCTTCAGGAAGCGACAGGCCATCAGCATGGCTTCCAAGCCACAGGAGATCTGATAAAACAAGCAGATACACTGGCGACCGAGTACATCGACGCACGCGAATCCCGATTTCGCGTCCTGCTGCGTCAATACATCGGTTGGCTGTCGCTGCAGGTGTTCCTGCATACCGGCCTGTTGGGAACCGCGGGGTGGCTGCTCAGCCAAGGGGAATTGACCTTGGGGCAACTCGTCGCAGCCGAAGTCATCGTCGCAAGTCTCTTGCTCAATTTGGAATCCGTCACGAAACGCACCTATATCGTGTTTTACTTTTTGAGCGCCTTAACCGAACTGGATGCGTTGTTCTCGCTGCCTGAAAACGAAACGGCAGGCATTGCCGACACCGCAATTCCGATTTCGAGAGAAACCAACGACGAGGCGTGAACGGTTAAAAAATTAATCACTCCCCTTTTGGACTTGATATGATAACATGAGGTCCATGACGACGACAGCAATCCTCATTCCCCTTCTTCCGTTTTTCGCCGGGCTATTGATCAGTGTTCTCGGTAAACGGTTCGCCTCGTATGTGACCACCGTAGGAATCAGTGCCACGGTCGGCGCCGGCATCCTCTCTCTTGTGACGTTGTACTCCGTCAGTTCGGGCGAGCCTTTTCGGGTGACCGTCTGGCCGCTCCAGGACGATGGTTCCTCGTTTTTCACGTTCGGCATGTTGGTTGACCGGCTCACGGCCGTGATGATGGTCCTGATCACGAGCGTCAGCACCGTGATTCACGTGTTTTCCGTTCGTTACCTCCGGGGCGATTCCGGCTATGCCCGATTCTTCGCGTTACTCAGCTTCATCACCTTTGTCATTCTCTCTGTCGTTTCCAGTCCGAACCTCCTGATGCTGTTTGTCTTCTGGCAGTTGTTGAGTTGGGTCCTGTACCTCATTCTTGCGTTCAATTTTTCGCACGTGCCGGCCTACCAGAATGCGTTCAAAACGCTCATCGTGCACCGGGTCGGAGACGTCGCGTTCCTCTGCGGCCTTGTCCTGACGTATCACTATTTCGGCACGCTTGAATTTACTGAGCTTTTCCGGAGAGCCGCCGAACAGTCCTACGTGATTTCACTGCTCCCCGGAAATCTGCTCGACGTCTCGGCCACGTCCGTCGTTACGTTACTCATTTTCATCGGAGCCATGGCCAAATCGGCTCAGTTTCCTCTCCACGTCTGGTTGCCGGATACCATGGACTCTCCAACCCCGGTATCGGCACTCATGCATGCAGGCATCGTCAACGCGGGAGGATTCCTCCTGAATAGACTCGCGCCGCTGTATACCCTCTCGCCCGACGTCCTTCATATCGTGTTCATCGTCGGCGCTGCCACCGTCCTTCTGGGAGCCTCCATGATGCTCGTTCAAAACGACATCAAGAAAACACTGGGATTTTCCACGATGGGACAAATGGGATATATGATCATGGAATGCGGCCTCGGGGCTTTCGCCCTGGCCATTTTTCATCTGATTGCACATGGGCTGTTCAAGGCGTCACTTTTTTTAAGCGCCGGAACCGTGATTCACAGTGCCAGGCACGAACCGAAATTCCCTTCTTCGTCAAACCACAAACCTGCCCGCCCCCCACCCAAGCAAGCTGGGTGACGGGATTAGTCCTCACCTTAATCATGCCGCTGTTTATTTTGATGGTCGCCCACGGCCTGTTGGAGGTTCCTCTGCAGGACGCACATGGAGCGGTCATATTCCTCTTTTTCAGTTGGGTCACAGCCTCTCAAGCCATTTTCAGTTTGTCTCGCCTGCATGACGTGGCTTCCTGGAAAGTGTCCGGTGCCATGATCGGCGCGTTGTTTCTCATTGGGTTCACCTACCTATGGGCAGGCGAACAATTCACGCACTTTCTGTACCCTGAACCGGGTGTGGCAGACGCATTTTTCGTGGCCGCGGCCTTGAACCCCGTGGTGTTCGATACGATGATCCTGCTGGCCACCGTCTTTATTCTTGTCGGATGGGTCTACGTCTATACCGATGCCAAAGGACACCCAATTGTGAACCCTGACTGGATTCTTGCATTGCAACAACGGCTCTACATTCTTCTGATCAACAGGTTATACGTCGATCTGATCTATATGAGGTGGGGCAACAAACTTTTCCAATTGGCACAAAAATTCGGACACCGATATTAACGAAAGATCGATCCGCAATGGCTTCAGAATTTACGTTGCTGGCTGTTCTCATCCCTCTTGTTCTCTGGTTGCTCAACCGCACCTGTAACGTTTCGCATTCGATCTTTCAGGTTTTAGCCATGCTGTGTATTGGATGGGAAGCCGGAACGATCCTCTACATGCATGCCGCACTCGAAACGACTCGAATCGCAATGTACCTGTCGGCGACTGTCATCTTTTCGACGTTTTGTGCCGTCGTCGGACAATGGGATTCGAAACGTCGTTCAACCGTTCAGGACACACCCTTGTTGGTGTTGGGACTGAGTCTTGCCGCATTGCTCTGCCCCACGCCCGTCAACAGGTATGGACTCATCGGCTTGCTCGGCTATGCGGCCTTTTCTCTCTCCCATTCGAACCTTTCCGCCACGCGCAGAACCATCGGGCTTGCGCAGTCGGCCCTTGCCATTATTCTCGTCTGCGTGACAATTTGGGCGGGTGATTCCTTCTACGGACCAGCCGGTCTGTTTCTTGCCGTCACGCTCTTGCCGCTACCTCCATTTCACGTTCTCTTCGCCTTCCTGGTCGGCTCCGCCCGGGGAATCCTTTCCGGGGTATGGGCCGTGGCGTTCTTATCCCTCGGATTGGCCGAAATCCATAACCTGCAACCGGTGATTCCCATGGAAACGGACATACACGTGGCCATCGGATTCCTGGCCTTACTGGGCGGGCTGTACGCGGCCCTGAAATGCTTGGGGCAGAACCAGATCCATGGTTTGCTCACGTATGCCGCCATTGTCCAAGTCGCGCTTTTGTGGGGACTGACGACCATCTTCTCTTCTTTTTCCAAATGGGGAGTCCCATTCGGGATCACGGTCGGGTTGGTCATGAATGGACTGTTTATCGCCTATGCTTTTGTCCGGCAACGGTACGGGTCACACACCATTGGCAATCTTCCCGGGTTAGCTTCTCCCATGCCGCGTCTCGGGACGTTAGTGAGCATTTTGATCAGCATCGCCGTCCTGCTTCCGATCATTCCACTCTTTGGGGGCATCGCGACCATGCCGGCAACGGAAAATCAGGAGGGATCCCTTGCCATCATTTCGTTGCTGTTTCTCGGTGTCTGGATGTTTGGAAGTTGGCATTTCTCACATTTGCTGCACCACACGCTTTTTGGAAAAGCACGATCGGACGTCCCCTATACCGATCTAAAGGTTGCCGAAATCTGCTCCCTGGTCCTGATCATTTTTGGCGCAAGTGTTAGTATATTGGTCAATTAGAAAGAGCACCCATGGCAGACGACAAACCATCGGTTATATCGCAAGATACCCAGCGCATGGAGTTGCGTTCGCTTGTCAAACTAGCAAGCGATACCATTTCCCATTACTGGCCCATGCAAACCTTTATCCACCATAATCCCCTCCATGGCCTTGAACATTTACCCTTCGAAAAAGCCATCGAGGAGGCCGGAAAATTTATCGGCGGGAACGGATATCTGCCCAATAGTCAATACCGGAAGTATGTTCAACAAGGCCGGATCTCCTCGAGTGCCATTCATGAAACCCTAAAGACCAAAGCACAAGAGCAGCACGTGGTGATTGGAAATCGAACGGTGACTCACCTGGAAGTCCTGGAGACCGTTTTTATCAATGGGACCGGAACCATCGAGCCTGACGTGGCCTCAGCCGTTTTAGAACGTTCGTTGAGCGAGACCGACTCGAGCAGGCTGCGTGAAAAGCTCCACGACCTTTCCAGGTCACAGGAACGGCAATTTTCCCTCAACCTTCACGTTGACAAGGACCAACGTGAACTCGGGGCGGAGTACACTCTTGCCCACTGGTGCGATGCCACGCTTGGGACGGATATCCAAGACCGGATCAATCAGGAACTCATCAAATGGTGTGGGGGCTTTCTCGACGAAGGGCATGCGCCGTGGCCGATGCCGCGTCGCAACAAAACGTTTTTCGGCGGGTGGAAAATATTGGCCCAGGAGGATTGGTCCGGCCCGTTGTTCGGCATCCAGGATTGGAAAGCCAAAATCCAAAACATTCCGGACCTCCCGTCAGATGCCATTGGGGAGAGCTTGGAGACATTGACCATTCCCCAGGATCTGTGGATAGACTATTTCACCTTGCACCTGGCTCAGTTGCCGGGATGGACGGGATTCATCAAATGGCGATCCGAGCAATCGAACCACCAATGGCAACAGGCTTTCCCTATCGATTTGGTGAGATACATAGCCATTCGTCTCTTCTATGAACGAGAACTCGTCGCTCGCACGTGCGAAGCGAAGCTCGGCATCCCGGGCACGTTTCCTGCGATCCAATCTTTTATGCGCGACCATCCGAACGGCTACGGGCTTTACAAGGAATGGCGCACGAGGGGACTGGCCGAGGAAGTGGTAGCGGACCTTGATCTTTCTCTCTTCGTACAGGAGCCGCTCCCTATCGATGAATTGGACCGTCAAGGTGAGGCAACCAGCCACACGTGGCAAACCGTTCGTCAACGGCAGGCGCGCGCGCGCGAAGTCTGTATCCTTATCCATCTTGCCCGTTGCCTTGATTGCTCCACGCAGGATCTCATCGAGAGTCCTTCGGAAAACCTGGAAATCCTACTCGATTGGGTTGACCGTTTTCCGGAATCCCAGCACGGTCCGTTGTGGCTGCACGCGCTTGAACGCAGTTTCGTCACGGACTTTGTTCAGGAGTTTTCTCCGAACATTCGACGGCTTCGTCAGAGTGATGAGTCGGGGGAACATCCTTCCGAATCACGTCCGTCGACTCAAGCCATCTTCTGTATCGACGTTCGTTCCGAAGGATTTCGCAGGCACTTTGAAGAGGTAGGAGGGAATGAAACGTTCGGCTTTGCAGGATTTTTCGGAGTTCCCTTGTGCTTTGAGAAATTCGGAAGTGAACATGAAACCGACCAATGCCCGGTCCTGCTCAAACCGAAACATATCATCAAAGAAGTGCCTCGCGCGTACCAAGCCAACGCTGCGGACAAATTTCTGGAACGACAACAACTTGCCAAAACCGGACATACCCTCCTGCATGACTTGAAGGAAAACGTCATCACGCCATACGTGATGGTTGAAGCCATAGGATGGTTTTTTGGATTCAGGTTATTCGGTCAAACGTTGGCACCGTTGTGGTATCAACGGCTGACGTCCTGGGTGAAGGAGCATTTTGACATTTCCATCGGCACGGCTTTGACCGTTGAAAAGTTGCATAAGGAGGAGGCCGAGGAAATGGTCGCCTCTGAACATCGGGCCATCATTTATCATATGTTGATCGAACAATACGGTCGCCTGGGCAACACGGTTGCCCACGATCAGGTCGAACGTCTTCGCAAGCAAGCGTTGAATGAGGTTTCGGTAGACGGTCCTGAAGATCAAGAACTGCAGCAACTGTTGCATTGGACTGAGGCAGACCATACAAAATTTCTCCAACGGCTCATGCGGGACTATGGCATCCATAAACGAGCCGTGACGAATCGAATGCACAGAATCACCCAGACAGGATTTACGACAACCGAACAAGCACATTTTGTCGAAACGGCGCTTCGGATTTTAGGATACACCAAAACCTTTTCCAGGTTGGTGCTCGCTTGTGGTCATGCCAGCACGTCGGACAATAATCCCTACGAGTCGGCCTTGGATTGTGGCGCCTGCGGGGGAAACCACGGCGTCTCGAACGCCCGGGCCTTTGCCGCCATGGCCAACAAAAGTGAAGTCCGGCAATTGCTGGCTCAAAAAGGGATTACCATTCCTGCCGATACGCATTTTCTTCCCGTTCAACACGATACCACGACGGACGAGGTGGAACTGTTTGACTTGGAAGACGTTCCCACGACACACCGGAAAGACTTGAACAGACTGATTCATGACCTGAAAGAAGCCGGCAGGCGCAATAGCCTTGAACGGCTCAGTCGTTTCCCGGAGAGAAACAATGGACAATCCCTGGATCATGCAGTAGCGCGTACGAAACTACGCAGCGTTGATTGGTCTCAAGTCCGGCCGGAATGGGGACTGTCGCGGCATACGGCTTTTATCGTCGGTCGACGTGACTTGACACACGGCCTCAATCTCGAAGGCCGAACGTTTTTACACTCGTATGATCACCGGCAGGACCCGACGGGAAAATATCTGGAAATCATCATGACCGCTCCCATGATCGTCGCGAATTGGATTAATATGGAACATTATTTTTCCACGGTAGATCCCGTTGTGTACGGCAGCGGGAGCAAAGTCTATCACAACGTGGTCGGACGCATCGGAGTCATGTATGGCTCCCAGAGTGATCTTTGCATCGGGCTACCCGTTCAAACGGTTTTGGACGTTGAAACTCCCTATCACGAACCCATGCGACTCTTTGTTATTATTGAAGCCCCTATGGAACGTATCAGTGCGATTATTGCACGACATGACGTTTTGAAACGACTCGTCGGCAATCAATGGATCAATCTTGTGGCATTGGATCCCGAGACAATGGACTTTTTTCACCAGCATTCTTTGGAACAATGGCAACGAACTTCTGATGTATTGTGATAGCGGGATGCAGGGCAAGGCGTCCCGCAGCGAAACCCGAGGCTTATCAGAGAGATAGGTGAGGGTTGAGCGAGGACACAACGCAGCCCTGCGCCCGATAATGCAGTAAAGCAGAGGTTCCGCAACGCATTCAGTAATCGAGGAGGATTAGAAGACCATGAGTAGTCTTACGCTTCACCCGATGAAGGAAATCAAGATTATTATTAACGGCGAGCATCTGAACTTCGTGACGGAAGTGCTGGACCGGATCAAAGCCAGCGGCTACACGATCTTCTGCAGCCTGTCCGGCAAAGGTCACAGCGGCTTCCATGAGGGGCACCTCATGTTTAATGACGAGAGCAGCCTGCAAATGGTGCTGACCGTCGTTCCCGAGGACAAAGTCGAACCCATCCTCTCGGGACTTAAGCCGTTCCTGGAACGTCATTCCGGAAGTCTCTTTGTGTCGGACGTCGGGGTTCTCAGAAAAGGCCATTTTGAATCAGCGGAATCCTGAACCCAAGCGAGAAAAGGCTTCAGAAATGCCAGCCGCCGGGTCAATGTGGCCTACAGTTTGCGCCTCTTTGCCGTGCGAGTGGTTCGTGCAGGGGCGGCTTATTTCCCGGATGTAGTCGCAGACGGCTGTGAACGTTCCCTTCCCTCTCTCCTTCAAACCTACCGGAAGATGTCTCTTTCGCGGGAAACCTGACCGAACAAGTCATTGATACGAAAATAACCAACGACGAGATTCTTCGCCTCCGGCTCAGAATGACAATTCTGGTGTGACCGGTCTTTCATTCTGTCAACGAATTACTGAACACATACAATTCCGAGCGAAGCGAGGAACCAAGGAGCCTGCCCTGAGCGAAGCGAGGAACCAAGGAGCCTGCCCTGAGCGAAGCGAACGGGTCGCTTCACCCGTCGAATGTCTGAAAAAGCAGATCCGTTCGCTACGCTCAGGATGACAACTTGTCCCCTTTTCATTCCTTGGGGTGCAAGCCACAAGTCTGTCCTGAGCCTGTCGAAGGGAATTACTGAACACATGCAAACAGGCCTCAAATATTGATCTAAATAATGGATTTATATGCTCTATAT
>VYFB01000032.1:0-10286 GCA_009842645.1 Nitrospira sp. SB0677_bin_15
CGAGGACACAACGCAGCCATGCGCCCGATAGTGCACTTAATCAGAGGTTCCTTTAATCGAATTTCCAAACAGAGCGTTACAAGGGACTCCCCACCGTTTGCCGATGGTTTCGGAAAGGCGGTATCATAGAGGCACGGCACTTGAGACACGTGGTTTTTTACAGGAGAGTTATGGAACAGTCGATCAAATTATTCTTGACGAGTCTCCTTCTTCCGCTGATCGGGTTGACTGCCTGCCAACAGGAGGCAGGTCCGCCGCCTGCGCCGCCGCCCCCTGAAGTGAAGGTCACGTCCATTGTCGCCAAGACCATTCCCGATGAAGTGGAATTCATTGGGCAGACTCAGTCTTTCCGTCCGGTCGAAATTCGGTCGCAGGTCACGGGAATTATCAGAAAAGTCTTTTTTGCCGAAGGTCGTGACGTGAAAAAAGGCGAGAAGCTGTATCTGATCGATCCCGTACCCTTTAAGGCGTCGGTCGCCAGTGCCAAGGGTCGAGTTGGTCAGGCGCTCGCTCGATTGGCACAGGCGCGTGCGGAATTGGCGCGGGTCAGACCGTTGCTGGCCGAGCAAGCCGTGAGCCAAAAAGACGTCGATGACGCTATTGCAGAAAAACTTGGGGCGGAAGCCGCGCTGGTTACGGCAAAGGGCGATTGGGAAAAAGCGAAATTCGATCTGAAGAACACGCTCATTGTTGCGCCGGTGGCGGGACGACCCGAGCGAAGCCGGTTGTATGAAGGGCGTCTGGTCTCAGCTCAAACCGACCTGCTCACGAGCATCCATCAAATGGATCCTATGTATGTCAACGTCAATATACCGGAAAGTTACATCCTCCGCCGGCAACGGGAATTGGCCGCACGTCGCGTGGAACGGCCCGATCTTTTTCAACTGAAAGGGATGATGAGCATGGCCGACGGGACCACCTATCAACACGAAGGCACCATGGATTTTGCGGGGATACAATTTCGCTCCGAAACTGACTCCCTCTCGGCACGCTTCAAATTTCTCAATACGCGCCAGCGCATGTTTCCCGGAGACCGGGACGACCGTCCTCTCTATTCTCTATTTCCGGGACAGTTCGTCACAATCCGGGTTCGGGGGTACATGCGAAAAGACGCGATATTGGTTCCCCAGCGAGCCGTCCAGCAAGGCCCCAAGGGTCTCTTTGTCTACGTCGTGAACGGCGAAGAGACGGTGGAGATTCGCCCGGTCACGGCCAGTTCCTGGCATGGCCAGGAATGGCTCATTGAAGATGGGGTTCACGCAGGAGACCGGGTTGTCGTCGAAGGGTTCCATCGTATTCGACCCGGAGCGCACGTCAAATCCGCGCCCTATCAGCCGGCGTCCTCATCTTCGGATGCCGCGGATTCCGAGCCGGCTCCGCGGGAAAAAACGTGAGTGCCCATTTTTTTATCGACCGTCCCATCTTTGCGTCGGTGTTGTCGATCATCATCGTCGTGGTCGGCCTTGGGTCATTACGGATTTTGCCCGTTGCGCAGTTTCCGCAGATCACGCCGCCGATGGTGCAAATCGACGCGGACTATCCGGGGGCCAGCGCCGAGGTCGTGGCCGAATCCGTCGCACGGCCAATAGAGGTCCAACTTCCGGGCATCGACAACCTGCTGTATTACGATTCCACGAGTACCAACGACGGTCACATGACCATGCGCCTCACGTTTGAAATCGGGACAGACGTGGATATCGCTCAGGTCCAAACGCAAAACCGGCAACGGCTCGCCGAACCACAATTGCCGGATGAAGTCATTCGCCAGGGCATCACGGTCAAAAAGACTTCGCCGAGTCTTCTGGCGGTCGTGGCATTGAGTTCCTCCGATCCCAAACATGACACGGTGTTTCTTTCTAATTATGCCCTGTTGCGAATGATCGATAGTCTCAAACGATTGCCCGGAGTAGGAGACGCCTTCGTTTACGGCGAGCAGAATTACGCTATGCGCGTCATTCTCAATCCCGTCCGCATGGCCCAGCTCGATCTCACGCCGACGGATATTGCAAACGTCGTTCGTGAGCAAAATCGCGATTTTCCAGCCGGGCGCGTTGGTCGTGAACCCGCGCCTCAAGGAACTCAGCTGACTATTCCGATTATTACACAAGGCCGTATGAGCGACGTCGAGGACTTCGAGAACATGATCGTTCGAGCGTATCCCGATGGCTCCATGGTCTATTTGCGTGACGTCGCCCGCGTCGAATTGGGCGCGCAATCCTACAATCTTCAAGCACGATGGAACAGCCGGCCCAATACGTTTCTCCTCACGTTTCTTTCTCCTGGGGCGAATGCGCTGGACACGGTGAACCGGGTCAAAAAAGAGATGGAACGACTCGCCCGGCAGTTCCCCGCGGGCGTGTCCTACGATATTCCCTATGACACGACGAAATTCATCGAGATCTCCATCAGGGAAGTGGTGAAAACCCTCATGGAAGCGATGGTGCTGGTGATTTTGGTCGTGTTCCTGTTTTTGCAAAGCTGGCGTGCGACGCTCATTCCGGCCGTCGCCGTTCCGGTCTCCCTGATCGGCACGTTTGCCGGATTGGCGGTTTTGGATTTTTCAATCAATACGTTGACCCTGTTCGGCATGGTCCTGGCCATTGGCATTGTGGTCGATGACGCCATTATCGTCGTGGAAAACGTTGAACGGCACATGACCAAAGGCGGCCTGTCAAGAAGAGACGCCGTCAAGCAGGCCATGACCGAAGTGACGGGACCGGTGATTGCGAGCGTACTCGTCCTGTCCGCGGTGTTTGTGCCAGTCGGATTTCTCGGAGGAATCACGGGTGAATTGTACAAACAATTTGCGGTCACCATTGCGCTGTCCGTGATCATCTCCGGGCTCGTGGCGCTGACGTTGAGTCCCGCCCTCTGCGCCACGGTGTTCAAATCCGGTCATGACAACGCGAGAGGATTTTGGAGGTTGTTCAACCAATCGTTCGATTGGACGCAAAATTTCTACGTCGGCACGGTGGGGCGCATCCTGCCGCGCCCAGGCATGTTTCTCGGCATGTTTGCCGTGCTCGTATTTTGCGCGTGGGGATTATTCCAGAACGTTCCTGAAAGTTTTCTGCCGGATGAAGATCAAGGCTACTTCATCACCATTGTTCAACTGCCCGACGGCGCGTCAAAAGAGCGAACGCTTAAAGTGGTTGAAGAAGTCGAGCGGTACTTTCAGGCGGTCCCCGAGGTGCATTCAACCGATACGCTGGTCGGCCAAAACTTTGTGTTCAATACCCGGGGCACGAATCAAGCCACGATGTTTATTCCCCTCCACCTTTGGGATGAACGTCCGGAAGCCCGCCAACGGGCCCAGTCCTTGATCGGGGCCGCCTTTCAAAAATTTGCCGAAATCCCCGAAGCCCTGATTTTGGCGTTTAATCCTCCGGCTATCATGGGATTGGGTGCCACCGGCGGCTTTTCACTCCAGCTCCAGGACCCCAGTGGAGGCGATTTTGCCGAGTTTGCCGAGGCCGCGCAGGAATTCGTGGCAAAAGCCATACAGCATCCTGCTATCGCCTTTGCGGGTACCAGCTTTCGCGTCAGCGCCCCTCGATTGTATGCCCACGTGGACCGTGATCACGCCAAGGCCCTCGGTGTCCCGATTTCCGACGTGTTCGATACCATGCAGGCCTACTTCGGAAACTTCTATATCAATGATTTCGTCAAATTCGGCCGCGTGTATCGAGTCCAGACGGAAGCGCCCCCTCAATACCGTTCGACGCCGGAAGATATCAGCAAGATCTACATTCGCGCGCAGAACGGACCGGAAAGCAGCATGATTCCGTTAAGTACGGTGGTCACCACCGAATTTACCAGCGGTCCCGATCCGGTCACCCATTTCAACGGCTTCAACACGGCACTCGTGTTGGGAGGCGCGGCGCCGGGCTTCAGCTCGGGAGAAGCACTCGACGTGCTGGACCAAGTGGCGAATGAAGTGCTGATTCCACGGGGTTATACGATTGACTGGAGTGGAATGTCTTTTCAGGAACGGTATGCGGGAGGACATACCGGCATTGTGTTCGGCTTTGCGCTGCTCATGGTTTTCCTGGTGTTGGCCGCCTTGTACGAAAGCTGGTCCGTTCCGTTCGCAGTGCTCTTTGCGGTCCCGTTCGGAGTGCTCGGCGCATTGAGCGCCGTGTGGGTGCGGGGCCTGGATAATGACATCTACTTTCAAATCGGATTAGTGACGTTGATCGGCCTGGCCGCCAAGAATGCCATTTTGATCGTTGAATTTGCCAATAAACTCTACGAAAGCGGGCACTCCCTGTCGGACGCGGCACTCGAAGCGGCACGCCTGCGGTTTCGACCCGTCGTGATGACGTCAATGGCGTTTATCCTGGGAGTGGTGCCTCTCGTGGTTGCTTCGGGAGCCGGCGCGGCGAGCCGACATTCCATAGGGACCGGCGTGTTCGGCGGGATGTTGGCTGCCACGTTTCTGGCCATATTTTTCGTGCCGCTTTTCTTTGTGGTGATTCGAAAACTCTTTGACCGTGGCAGCCGGTCTTTACCTGGCGACGCGGGAGTCGAGAAACAAGACTCGCCGGATCAGGGAGAATCCTGACGTGGTCATTGTCCTCGCCATCCTTCTCTCCGGCCTTGTGAGTGCATGCGCACTGGGTCCTGACTACTCACGACCCGAGGTGCAAGTTTCAGAACAGTTTCGTATGGCGGAAGGGCAGGACTCCTTGCCGTCTATTGCGAATCTTTCCTGGTGGGAATTGTTGAAAGATCCGGCGCTCCAGGAACTCATCAACGTCGCCCTGGCGGAAAACAAAGATCTGAAGCGGGCGGTGGCGGCCATTGAGGAATTCGAGGCGAGGCTGGCTGCCGCGCGAACAAGCTTTATTCCCCAAGTGGAGGGCAGTTCCAGATTTCCGGCACTGGGTCGAGCCGGAGGCTTTGCGCTGGACGGATTTCCCAGTGACTTCAGCTATTCCGTGCTGGGCAATTTGGCCTGGGAGCTTGACGTGTGGGGCCGCATTCGCCGGTCAACGGAGGCCTCGCTTGCGGACCTCCTGGCCCGGGAAGAAAACCGGCGGGCGGTGGTCCTGGCATTGGTCAGTGGAGTGGCTCAAGCCTATTTCGATCTTTTGCAATTTGATATGCAATTGGATATTGCGAAACGTACTCTGGAATCCTGGGAGGAATCGGTCAGAATTGCCAGGGCCCGCCTGCGAGGGGGGATCACCTCCAAGCTGGATGCGGATCAATTCGAGTCCGAGCGGGCGAATGCCTCGGCGCGAGTGGCAGAATTCGAGCGCAGGAGGATTCAGAAGGAAAATGAGTTGAGCGTGTTACTCGGAAGAAATCCAAGGCATATCAAACGGGGAACCCCATTGACGGAACAAGTGATGCCGCCCGAAGTGCCGGCCGGACTGCCCTCGGAACTGCTTCAGCGCCGTCCGGATATTTTGCAGGCAGAACAGGTTTTGGCTTCGGCAACGGCCCGAATCGGTATGGCAAAAGCGGCACGATTTCCAAACGTGACCCTGACTGGCATTCTTGGAGTAGCCAGTCCCCGTTTATCGAATCTGTTTACCTCCGAAGCGAGATTCGGCGTCGCAGGTTTCAATTTGGCCGGACCATTGCTGGACGCGAACGCCTTGGGCTTTCAGCAAGACGCAGTCGAGGCGCAGGCCAGGCAGACCCTCGCGCAATACGAACAAACCATCCTTGTGGCTTTCAAAGAAGTGGAGAATGCGTTGGTGGCCGTTCAAACGGCACGAAAACAGCGTCAGGCTCAAATAGAACAGGTTGAGGCGTTACGTTCGGCATTACGGCTTGCAAATTTACGTTACCACGGGGGCGTGACAAGTTATATCGACGTGCTCATCGCCAAGCGGAATCTTTTCGACGCGGAATTATCCCTCACGAAAACCCATCGCCTGCACCTGGTGTCGGTCGTTCAATTGTATAAAGCCTTGGGTGGAGGATGGTCGGCAATTCCCGCCACTTGAAAACGGACCCTAGGCCAAATGGATTGCCTTACAGCCCTGGCAAAGCAAGGAGGCGGGTGGTTCAAGGAGTCAAGCTTCACCATACATTTCGGTAATCAGTCGTCTCACTCGTGTAGCCGTATCGTCCGAAAGCCGGTCAACTTTCTCTCTTAGTCGCTGTTTGCTGATCGTCCGGATTTGGTCAATGGCGATCTCCGCCTCTTTACCTGCACACGTAATCTGAATGCGACTCCGCCATTGAGGATGCAGGCTCGAGGTGAGAGGACAAACCACAACGGTATCCAAATAACGATTCATCTCATTTTGACTCACGATGACCACTGGACGAACTTTGTTAGTCTCACGGCCTGAAGTCGGGTTCAAATCAGCAAAATAGATTTCATATCGTTCAGGCGTCATCGTTTGTCAATCCATCCATCAGCGTCACTTCCAAGTCACGCCAATCTTCTTCTTCCTGAGCCATTGCCTTGAAAGTCTCTTCCCAGGAAAACTGATTATCTTCATCGGGTTTGCGAATCAAAATTCCCCGATCTGTTTCCTCCAAGACAAGGCGACCGATGAACCCATACTTCTGTAACAGGGGCTTTGAGATGCGTATGCCTTGAGAGTTTCCAATGGGAATGAGCTTGGTGTCTTTGGTCTGTCGCATATCGATGAATACCTCGATGTTAAGGGGAGAAATACCAAATTGTTATGCGGTCTTCCGGAAAATGACTCATATGGTGTTGTTTGGTAACGCCATGAAGTAATCACGCGTAATTACTTTTTGGTAAAATGTCAAGAAGTGTTTGGCCGGCCCGTTGATCTGGTTAGCGCCTCAGCCATCAAGAATCCATACTTCCGGGAATCCGTAGAGGAGACCAAGGAACTGCTGTATGCAGCGTGAAGCCACAAAGTATCTGTAGGTCGGGTTACGACTTCGGCTAACCCGACAATGAGCCAATTCGTCGGATTACGCTCCGCTAATCCGACCTACGTGTACTGGCCTCACCAGAATTGTCATTCTGAGCCAAAGGCGAAGAATCTCTCGCTCAACGACCGAAAGCCAGGAAAAGCAGATCCTTCGCCAGGTCCTTCGGTCCGCTCAGGACAAGCTCAGGATGACCACCTGTGGGCGTTTTTCAACTTCTGTGATACAGGTTTGGGACGGCTGGTTTGAGGAATCAGGCGTGGCCGACTTGTCCGTCGTGACCGTCCGGAGGGTGTTCCATCGGATGGTCGATCAATGAATTTCCGCCAAATTCCTGTGCCATGAGGGAGCCGATCACTTGATGGAGCCTGGAGTTCACCTCTTCCTCCGAGACGTGATCGGGGACTTGGATATTGAAAACAATTTGGACGTTTTTCATAACTGGATGAATTCCTTCCATGCGGCGTGAATTGAAGATTCTCTTTGCCGGGCACGTTCTTTCTGGCTTTGTACACTGGTTCAACGTGAGTTTGCAATGGTGATGGAGGAGAAGACCCTGTTCCGAAACGTCTGTTTCCTTGCATGAATCATCTTGTTATACTTTTTTCATGGGAAAAATTATCACGGCCCAACGCAAGGAGAATGAGGCGCAACTCGCCGAAAACTATATCCGCACCTATATTCTGTTTCCGTCAGGGCTGCTGGGTTTGTTGGCCATGATCATCGGCATTCTGGCGTTGGTCTATCAGTTGTTCGTCGAGACGTATGATGAGTGGACGTTTATCAAGAGTTCGGGGCTGATGCTGGCCGGGATATTGCTCGGATGGGGACAAACGCGCTACCACCGTTACCTGTTTCGAGCGTTTCCTGAATTTTGGGCGAGTCGCATGAGGTCCTCCAATAGCCGGGGAGTCCAACGACTCAAGAAAGCGGCCAAAGCATCGACCGGCGTGGAATTGGAGCACGCCGGCCGGAGTCTGGTTCCGGTAGCCTACGTGCTGGGAATAGGCGGGTTGATCGGGCTTTCTGCGTGGAGCTTCAGTTCCGGGTCCTTGGACTACATGGCAGCTTTTGCCTTGCCGTGGGCGGGGTTTTTTTGGGGTAAGTTGTTTACCTGGCGGTCGGTCATTCCTCCGTTAACCGGCAAGAAGTAAGCCCCTCCCTGACCACCCTCACCTTTATCCTCTCCCATCAAGGGAGAGGACATTCATCCTCGACTCCCTCTTCTGTCATTCTTGCCTTCGATCGCGGAAAGGCGTTTTTCCAGATTTGAAATCTGTTTTTTGAGTTCCGGGAGTTGTTGTACCAGGATATGGGAGCGGAAAAAGACTGCGCTTTGTTTTGCGGGTCGTCCGGACATTCTGGCACCGGGTTCCACGTTTTTTTCAATTCCCGCTCCTGCCGCAATCATGGCTTGATCCCCGATCGTGAGGTGATCGATCAGTCCGGCTTGTCCTCCGATCATGACCCCCTTGCCGATCGTTGTACTGCCCGCGATGCCCACTTGGGCTACGATGATCCCGTGTTCTCCCACGGTCACGTTATGGGCGATTTGAACCAGGTTGTCGATTTTTGTGCCTTGTCTGACGTGGGTGGCTCCGAACGTGGCCCGGTCGATTGTCACGTTGGCTCCGATTTCGACGTCATCTTCAATGACGACGATGCCGCGTTGTGGAATTTTATGATGACGGCCTTCGTGTTGAACGTACCCGAATCCATCACTTCCAATAACGGTTCCGGCGTGGATAATGACCCGGGCGCCTATCCTGCATCCATCCTGAATACTCACGTTCGGATGAAGGACGGAATCATCACCAATGGTGACGTCTTCTCCCAACACGACACCGGGGTAAAGGGTGACCCTGCTTCCCAGGGTCGTATGACTGCCAATCGTCACAAATGGTCCGATGGAGACGTCGCGGCCCAAGCGTACGTTCGAGCCTTGCACAACGTTGTCAGCGATTCCATCCGGAGAACGTGTTTTTGTGAAAAATTGGTTAATCAACCGGACAAAATCAAACTGAGGGTGCGCCGAGACCAATTGGGCTGCGTTCAAACCGGGAAAATATTGGGGAACAATGAACGCTGACGCTCTCGAATGAAGGGCCTGATCCAGCAACTTGTGGCTGGTCAGCAATGCCAGGTCGCCCGGTTCGGCCTGTTCGAGATTATTGACGCCTGCAATACGAAGTTCCGCCGGGCCATGAAGTCGGGCATCGATGGCATGGACTAATTCGGTTACGGGGTAGCCTTCTGGCGTTTCCAGGGGCATGGCTTCTTCTCTTTGGATTCGACAAGTCTCGTGAAGGGTTGATCAGTATCGCACTTTCAGAAAAACGTTGAAACTGACGATGAGAAACATGATGCACGCGATCCAAGCCGCAATCGAGGGGTGTAACGCTCCGCTTTTTCCTAGCGTCAGGCCAATGGAATTTGTCGCCCAGAACAGGAAACTGATGCCCAATGCCTGTCCAATGCCTTTTCCTGTGCTGACGGTCCTGGTGCCAATTTCAAGGAGTCCGATGGACACACCGAGAATCGTCATGATTAACGGGACGAAAGCAAATGCCACGCGCCTCCAATAATCAAGCAGAAATCTTGTCACGCTGCTTTTTTCCTGTCGCAGGCGTTCGATGTGTGCATTGAGTTGGTTCAACGTCATGTGTTCGGGCTCAAGAGCGTTCCAGGTCATCAAGTCATCGGGCGTGAGGGATAATTGCAAAGGGAGGGTCGTCCGGTGAACCATTTCCACGCTCCCATCCGGTTTGATCTTCCGTTGTGTGACGTTGCGTAATCTCCATTGGTCACTTATGAAAGCGGCACCGTCAGCCGTGAGCAATGTATCCAACGTGAATTGGTCCTTCAGCCGGTAGAGGGTGACGGTGTAGAGGTGCGTGCCCGTCGGATCGACTCGTCGAACGTGCATGAGAGCGTTGTCCTGAAGGTACAGCCACAGGTTCTCGCTGGTCAAAGACAGGGGCTGTGCTTTTTTCTGGATCTCGACGATTCGAATGTATTCAGCTTTGGCATTGGCCAATGGAATCACAACTGCCGTCAAGCCCAACAGGAGAACCGTGGCGAGGCCCGCGACGGCCAGAAACGGAATGGTAACGTGAAAGAGACTCATCCCACAACTTCGCATTGCCGTGATTTCGCGGTTTTTGTTCAGGAGTCCGATAGCGAGAAGCGAAGCCATCAATACGGCAAAGGGCACCAGTTGAAAAGACACGTCAGGGATTTTAAAAATGAAATACAGGAGCATGGAGGTCAGCTCCGCGTCATGTCGCAGGAATCGACGCAGTTTTTCAAAAAAGTCGATCACCAGGTAAATGGTGACAAGGCCGGTGAGACACAGGAGCAGGATGCCGAGATAATGACGAATGATGTACCAGAACAAAATACCCATGCTTGTCCTG
>VYFB01000032.1:10386-12659 GCA_009842645.1 Nitrospira sp. SB0677_bin_15
GCGAAGTCGAAGGATCAGCGCCGGCTCGCTTGATAAAAGAGCAGCCCCGTAATCAGGAGTAAAAGGACGTTGGGGAGCCAGGCTCCGGCAAACGGATGAAGGAGCAACGCCGTGACGGAAAACTCTCCCAACACGTTGAGCAGATAATATCCCACCATGATGAAAATTCCCAAGACAAACCCCCTCATGTTCCCCGTTCGTTTCGAGACAATTCCGACCGGCATGCCCAGGATCCCCAGGATGAGCGTTGCCACGGGAAACCCCAGGTCTTTGTAGTATTCCATCAGACGGCGCAGCATGTTGGTGTCACGCCAGCCGGAGGCGTTCAATCCGGCCATAATGTGTTCGTAGTCCGGCCGCTTAGGTGTTTCGACGGCGAGGGCCTGGGCCAGATTGATCTTAAGATCATACGTGGAAAATGCCACCTGATGATGTTGTGCGCCGTCTTGGGGAACATGATGAATCTCGCCTTCATATAAGCGCATGCCGAATTGTTTGCGTTGTGGATTTTTGACCATTTGAAAGGTTCGGGCCGTGATGATGATCTCTTGCTCAGGGTCTCGCTGATCCAGGATGAAAATGCCCATGGCTTTCTCGCCGGGTTCCGGCGTGGGAACAAAAATCATCATGTCTTTCGCCGGTTCGTTGAACGTGCCTTGCTCCAAGGCCAGGTTCAACTGGTCCTGAATCAGGCTGATAGCCAGTTTTTTCAGGGAAATCGAGGACCAGGGCTGTCCCCATTGTGAAAGGAACAAGGTGCCCAGGAAAACGAGAAATGAAAAGACAAACACGGGGACCGCAATTCTCAACAAGCTGAGTCCGGCCGTCCTCATGGCGACGAGTTCCTTGTCGAAAGAAAATCGACTGAAGGTCGTAATCGATGAGATCAGGCAAGCCATCGGAAGCGTCAACACCAAAAAAGATGGCATGAGATTGACGATAACCTTCAGGATGGCCATGAGGCTCACCCCGTTGGTGACCAACAATTCAACCAGGCGCAACATCTCCTTGGTGAGGACGATAAAGCACAGGATGCCGAGGCTGATGAAGAAGGGGACCAGTAGTTCTTTGAATATGTAGCGGTCGAGAATGGTCATGATGGTTTGCGGTTGCTCTTACCGTGCCTATGTGCACTCATGTCACTGACAATACCACTGCCCCTTCCGTCATTCCCGACCCCGCTCCGTCATTCCTGCGAAAGCAGGAATCCAGGTTTTTGATCTTCATGGACGAAGAAAAAAGCAAAGACGCTGGATTCCTCCCCGACCCCCGATTACAAACGTCGAGGGCAGGCTATCCTTAATCGGGGATCCAGCTCTTTTTGTCGGGAATAACAATCATGATGTGGCCAGTCCCGGCTTTTGTCAACGTCTGTCCTGACCCTTCGACTTCGCTGGCGCTACGCTCAGGACAGGCTCAGGGTGAACGGACTACCCTTCCGTTCGTCCTGAGCGTAGCCCCTGTAAGGGCGAAGTCGAAGGAAGCGTAACAATGGTCTTTGCTTACGAAAGAGAGTGTGTTTTAATGGCGCTCCAATCGGTTGGGAGCAAATGGTGACAAACGCTCGATCAGGACAAATATCCAGGCATGTGAATCGGTTTGCCCCGATGCTGAAAAAAATACGGCTGTTTGCGACGGACGTTGATGGCGTCCTGACTGATGGCGGTCTCTATTATTCGGATTCGGGCGAGCAGACCAAGAAATTCAACGTTTGGGATGGCCTGGGGCTGGTGCTGCTAAAAAAAGCCGGTCTTGTGACGGCTGTCATCACCATGGATCAAGCACCGTTGGTAAACGTTCGGGCGGCCAAACTCGGCATTACCGAAATTCACCAGGGCGTACTGGACAAACTGGTGATCCTGAAAGAACTCGCATCAAAGTATGGCATCCGGCTCGAGGAAATCGCGTACGTCGGTGATGACGTGCCGGATGTGCCCGCGCTCCGGGCAGTCGGGTTTTCCGCCACTCCCGCGAACGCACGCGAGCCCGTTCGGAAAATAGTGCGATACGTGTGCAAGGCCAAGGGAGGCGAAGGCGCGGTCAGGGAAGTGGCGGACCTCATACTGGCTGCGCAGGGCGTAAAAGTCGACGAAGGCCAGCGCTCGTGAATCGCCGTCTGTACGCGGTTATTCTTGCCGGCGGCAGCGGGACCAGGTTTTGGCCGGCCAGCCGTGAACGGTTTCCCAAGCAACTTCTTCAACTCATCGGAGAAGAAACTCTCAACCAGCAAAAGGTTAGACGTGGCCTGATAATCGTTCCGTTACAAAAAGTGT
>VYFB01000046.1 GCA_009842645.1 Nitrospira sp. SB0677_bin_15
GGCGGGAGAGGGTCAGGGATGCCAGGATCGTAGGGGCAGGCCCCTGTGCCTGCCCTCCCCATCAAGGACAACCACAGGGGGTTGTCCCTACATCAGGGAGGCACCCTGCGATCAAGGACACCCCCCTGTAGTTGTCCGTCGAATCGCGCCAGCGGTTCATCCTGGTGCAAAGGGGATGTTTCAGCTTTGTGTTGACACAACACCATTGACGAGGTGTCCTAACAGGATCGACCCTGTGTAGGAACCTACGTTTTTGCCGGTTTGTCAGGTTGAACCAGTGGGCGTTGCGCGTCGAGGTCGTTGTAAAAGTCCCGCCCTTCGTGATTGATGACGATAAAGGCCGGGAAGTCTTCGACTTCGATTTTCCACACCGCTTCCATGCCAAGCTCTTCGAATTCCAGGACTTCAACTTTCTTGATGCTGTGTTCGGCCAACCGCGCGGCGGGTCCGCCGATGGATCCCAGGTAGAATCCTCCATACTTCCGGCAGGCTTCGCGCACCTGTCGTGAACGGTTACCTTTGGCCAGCATGACCATGCTGCCTCCGATAGCCTGAAATTGATCCACGTAGGAGTCCATGCGCCCGGCGGTCGTAGGGCCAAAAGACCCCGATGCATAGCCTTCGGGTTTTTTGGCGGGACCGGCGTAATAGACAACGTGATTTTTGAAATACCCGGGGAGGCCTTGACCTGTATCCAGTTGTCCTTTCAGCTTGGCGTGCGCGATGTCTCGCGCCACGACAATGGGTCCGGTCAGCGATAATCGAGTGGCGACCGGATGTTGGCGCAACTCCGAGAGGATGGCCGGCATCGGCCGGTTCAGGTCGATCCTGACGACTTGCTTGTGCAGGTCTTGTTCATTAACGTCCGGGAGGTATTGCGCGGGATTCGTTTCGAGTTGTTCGAGGAAGATCCCATCTTTGGTGATTTTACCAAGGATTTGCCGGTCGGCCGAACAGGAGACTCCCAGGCCAACGGGGCAGGACGCACCGTGCCGGGGGAGGCGAATGACTCGTACGTCATGTGCGAAATATTTGCCGCCGAATTGGGCGCCGATTCCGGTTTCGATACAGAGTTTTAAAATTTCCCGTTCAAAGTCGAGGTCACGAAACGCCCGGCCCAAATCGTTTCCCGAAGTCGGGAGGTCATCGAGGTAGTGGCAACTCGCGAGTTTGACGGTTTTCAGGGTGAATTCCGCGGACAGGCCTCCGATGACCAGGGCCAGGTGGTAGGGCGGGCAGGCCGAAGTGCCGAGCGTGCGGATTTTCTCCGCGACAAAAGAACGCAAGGATTCCGGATTCAGCAGGGCTTTGGTTTCCTGGTATAAAAAGGTTTTGTTCGCCGACCCTCCGCCTTTCGCGATAAACAGGAACCGGTATTCGGCTCCCGGTTCGGCATAAATCTCGATCTGAGCGGGCAGATTCGTGCCGGTATTTTTTTCGGTGTACATGTCGAGTGGCGCCATTTGCGAGTAGCGCAGATGGCGTTGCGCGTAAGCTTCATAAATACCGCGCGAGAGGGCTTCGGCGTCATGACCCGTGGTGAACACCTGCTGTCCTTTGTATCCGACGGCGATCGCCGTGCCGGTATCCTGACATCCCGGCAGCACCCGTCCGGCGGCAATATTGGCATTCTTCAGCAGTTCCAACGCCACGAAGCGATCGTTCTCCGAGGCTTCCGGGTCGTCAAGAATGTGGCTCAATTGTTTAAGGTGGCTCGCCCGCAGTAAATGCGCTACGTCGTCCATGGCCTCACGGGCCAAGAGTGTGAGCGCCTCAGGCTGAACGGTGAGGATCTCCCGTCCTTCAAAAACGGTGGTGGCGACGTGGTCCGACGTCAACTTGCGATACGTCGTCGTATCCATTCCGTGTTCGAAGATTGTCTGATAGTGAAAGTCCATGGGAGATCGTTCCTGTTTGAGGCAGGCGAGTTTCTTTATCCTACCGGCGGGGCCCAGTCTTCATCTCGGCGTTCCTTTTGCGCTTCATAGTAGGCTTTCTCGTCCTCATCCAATTTATTGGCCGCTTGGACGTCCAGGATCTCTTGCGGCGACAGGTATTTGAGCGCCATCCCGGTCAGGATTTTTTGCTGAATCGTGCCCTTGATCTGGATGTCGATAACGGCGTGGGCACCGATCTGTTGGGCCCGTTCCAGTAATTCGGCATGAAGCACGTCCCAGTTCACCGATGAGGTGTCGGGTGCCTGCTCCACTTCCAATTCTCCCAATTCCTTGTAGGGAATAACGGGTAACTCATCGAGCACTTCGATTTTTTGAGGTCCGTGCTCACCGGGTTCCATGATCGTTGCCGGTTCGAATTTGACGTCTTTCGATTGAGGCGCGCGCGCGGCATCGACGTCAAAGGCTCTGAGTCGCGCCGCGGCCACGGCCGCTTCGTTGGGGTTGCTGCTCGCAGCCATGCGTTTGAGCTTGTCGGCTCGTTCGAGTGCTTCCTTGAGGCTCATTTTCGCCCCCGGTTTTCGCAGCGCGTTGATTGGCATCAGCAAAACTCCGTAAAAACGTCTCCTTTACCAAAGCTGAATTTCTACCTACCGCCAAAACTCATTGTCAACCGGGACGCCTTGCCGGAAGCAGGTTTGACAATGGTAGGCCTTTGGCCTACGGTATCAGGATGGAGTTCGAATGGGACGAGGCCAAGAACAGCACCTGTTTCGAGCGTCGCGGTTTCGACTTCGCCTATGCCGTCCGAGCCTTCCTCGATCCGCACCGGATCGTCGAGCAGGATCGGCGACGGGACTATGGCGAGGATCGCTACCGGCTGCTCGGTACGGTCGACGGGCGTGCATATGTCGTCGTCTACATGGTGCGGGGTTCGGCCGTTCGCATCATTTCGGCCCGCAAGGCCAATGGCAAGGAGGTCGCGGACTATGAGCACAATGCGCGTCAGGATTGATCCCGACGATCCGTCCACCCTGTCCGAGGGGCGGATCGACCCTGCCAGGGTGGACGCCACCACCGAGGCGGAGATTGCGGCGCAGGAGCGGGAGGACGAGGAAGAGGCCATGCAGGACATGGCGCGATACGCGCGCCGGGTCCGGCGGCGGCTGGGGCTTTCCCAGACCGAGCTGGCGCGGCGCATCGACGTGCCGCACGAGACGATCCGCAACTGGGAGCAAGGGAAGCGCTGCCCGACCGGCGCGGCGCGAGCCCTGTTGCGGGTGCTCGACAAGGCACCGGAAACCGCGTTGCGCGTTCTCACCTGAAAGGCGGCGAGGCAACGCGAATGTCCGAGTAGTCGATCTTCTCCATTCAACCGCCGTATGCCAAGGAGATGGTCAACAAAAGAATACACACATACAGGAATGTCAAACGCGAGGAGCCAATCACGATGAAGAATATATTCCGTTGGAAAACCATGGCGCTTATCATCGGGTGGGTGCTGGTCTGTAGCTGGCCGGCCTGGGCGGATTTTGGTCTGGGTGAAAACGCCTATCTCGAACAGGATTACGAAGCCGCGATGCGGGAATGGGCTCCGCTGGCTTCTCGGGGAGATGCCGAGGCTCAAAACATGGTGGGCTACATGTATCGATGGGGACAGGGCGTTGCGCAGGATTTTGAGAAAGCTCGCTATTGGTACCGGCTGGCGGCTGACCAGGGTCATGAGAGCGCGCAAAATAACCTGGGGTTGCTCTACCTGTATGGCCTGGGTGTTCCCAAGGATTACGCCAAGGCTTTTCGGTGGTTCTTGCGGGCGGCGGAGCAGGGGAATGCAGCAGGGCAGAATCACGTCGGCCTGATGTTCTACAAGGGTGAGGGGGTTGAGCAGGATTACATCCAGGCGTATCAATGGGCCTTCCTTGCGGCGGAACAGGGTATGGACCCGGCGATCCAGGCCGTCGCCATGCTGGAAGAGGAAATGACGCCCGCACAAATTGAAAAAGCCGAAGCCTTGGCCAGGGCGTGGAGACCGAAGGGCCCGGAAACCGTGTTGTAGACTTACGGAACCTCTGATCCCCGATTAAGAACGTCGAGGACATGTTTATTGTGATAGCGGGATGCAGGGCAAGGCGTCCCGGAGCAAAACCTGAAGCTTATCATCGAGATAGGTGAAGGTTGAGCGAGGACACAACGCAGCCCTGCGCCCGATAGCGCAGTAAATCAGAGGTTCCTTACACGTTGAACTTGAAGTGACACACGTCGCCGTCTTTCACCACGTATTCCTTGCCTTCCAACCGGATGAGGCCTTTCTCTCGCAATGCTTGCTCTGAGCGGTAGCGATCCAGGTCCGTAAAGCCGTACACGTCGGCCTTGATAAATCCCTTTTCAAAATCCGAGTGGATCACCCCGGCGGCTTGCGGGGCTTTGGCTCCCACGGGGACCGTCCATGCCCGGACTTCCTTGGGGCCTCCGGTAAAATACGAGCAGAGTCCCAGCGTTTTGTACGCAGCCACGATGACCCGTTCCAGGCCATTGTGTGTCATGCCCAGGTCGGCCATGAACAGGGTGCGATCCTCGTCTGACAGCTCGGCCAATTCGCTTTCCAATTTGCCGCAGAGTACGACCGATTCCGCGTCAAGTTTTTGGATAAGCGCTTGAAAATCATCCACGACGGCCGGGTCCGTATGCTCGTCGGTATTGCCGACGTACAGGACGGGTTTCGCGGTCAGCAGGGAGAACGGTTTGAGACTCTCCGGATCGAGTCCGAGTGTCCTTACGGGTTTGCCCTCTTCGAGGCCCGTCTTCAGGATATTGAGTAATTCCAGCGCGTCCTTCGCTTCCGTGTCTCCAGATCGTGCCTTACCTGAGACCTTGTCGAATTGTTTCGTGACGCTTTCGAGATCGGCCAGCATCAGTTCGGTCTCGAGTACATCAACGTCCCTCTTTGGGTCGATGCCGTCTAACGTGTGCCTGACATTGGCATCCTGAAAAAGACGAACCATGTGCAGGATCGCGTCGACTTCCCGGATGTGGGCCAGAAATTTGTTGCCGAGCCCTTCGCCCTCTGCTGCACCTTTGCCCAGTCCGGCGATGTCGACAAACCGGCAGAAGGCGGGCGTGGTTTTTTTCGGTTTGAAAATTTCCGTGAGGCGGTCCAGCCTGGAGTCGGGAACGGGAACGACGCCGAGGTTCGGTTCGATGGTGGTAAAGGGATAGGTCGACGAGGCCGCGTCTCCTGACGTCAGCGCGTTGAAGATCGTCGATTTGCCGACGTTGGGAAGTCCGACAATGCCGATTTCCATGGGAGACGCATATTAGCAAACCGGTTCCGGCCACGGCTAGGGGCTGCGCCGTACAAAATTCCCATACTACATATGGTTGCAATGTAGGACTAATTGTGACTATATGTGGTATTCATAAGAGTTTCCATAAAGTGCGAAAACAAAAAGGCTGTCTCCGACTGATGGACTGCTCATTGTGAACGATCAATGGGCATGGCGGTACTATCGTAATGAAGGGCTGGAAGGAGCTATCTTTTATCGATTTGGCCTGTTTTGACCGTACATTGTTCCACGGCATGAATTTGCAATGATTGCATTTTCTATGCACGACGTGCAATGTATTTTTATGCAAACACCGGATATTCCCTTCCTTGTACGAGAACTTGTATCAGCCGACCCCATTGGCCAAACAGGCGTTGCAGCAAAGCTTGGAGTTTCTGCTTCCACTGTAGGTCGTTGGCTCTCTGGAACAACCCACCCTCGCCCTTCGATTGAAGGACAAATACGAAAACTAGCAGGAGATATGTCCACTTCCTGGGTCTGCGAGTCATTACCTCTTTATGACCAGCACGAACCCGACCGCGATGAATATCTTCGTTCCGTTGTTGCTACTACTCTACGAGAAGTCCGTGAAACGCTTCATCGAAGTGGATGCCTGTCCTCACGTCATGAAGCACTAGATGAAATATCTAAGCTGTTATTTGCACATATTATTTCGTTACAAAATGGCGGTCCCGGCATTTCAACTGCTTTAGGCAAGGATACGAAATCGCCAGCAAAAGCACTAAAAGATTTTACATCCAAAATCTATAGCCGTCACCTGCCCATTTCACTTGCACATGAACTGAAACCAAGTGATTTTCATCTCCGATTGAAAGAATCAGAGAACTTATTCGCGGATGAAATCATTTCTTGTTTTGACGGCATCTCCAATTCCAAATTCTCAGCGTGTTTCTCTGGGCCAGATAGTGCTGACATCTTGAATGATGTTTTTGGGCAGTTTCTTTCAGATTCCTTTGTTGATGAAAAGGAATTGGGGCAATACCTGACTCCAACAGAAATTGTCAGGTTTATGAGTCGGCTTGGCATCAACTCGCTCTCACTGCAAGATTTCGAGACCCTTTGTCACCCTGAAAATTGTTCTGATTTTGGAATAATTCTTGACCCATCATGCGGGGTTGGTTCTTTTTTAACGGAGGTTCTAAAGTCACTACACACGGAAGTGCATAAGCGGCATGGAAGTGCTGGTGTCGGTGATTGGGTTAATAGGATGGTCCGTTCCGTCTTGGTAGGAATCGATAAGAGTGAACGGATGATCCGTCTTTCCCTGACTAATCTTGCGCTTTTCGGTTCCCCGGCGGCGAATCTGCATTTTGCGAATTCTTTAGCTAGAAAAGGGCCGGATGCCGAAATAACGACAGGCTTGGAAGGAAAGGTAAAACTAATACTCACGAATCCGCCGTTTGGGGCTGAGTTTCCGCGGGCTTCCCTTATGGAGTACAAAGTAGCGTCTGAATGGCTGCGTCGTACACCCAAAGCACTTGATTCCGAAATGATCTTTTTGGAACGGTATATTGACTGGTTGACTCCAGAGGGGACGCTGATAGCGATCGTACCTGACAGTATTCTAACAAACCGCGGCATCTACCAAGATTTGAGGGCAGGACTCTCACCGCGAGTAGAGCTTCGCTCAGTCATCTCCCTCCCACCTGTGACCTTTGGAGCAGCGGGAACGACGACGAAAACATCTGTCTTACATCTTACAAAAAAGACCAAGATGGTGCGCAGGGACAAAGTTTATTTTTCTATTTGCCACGATGTTGGATATGAAATAACGACGCGCGCTTCACAGCGGAAAAAGGTGTCGAAGGGCCGAAACGATCTGGTAGAGATTCTGCCAGAGGCCAGTCGAGATCGTGAACCATGTATAGGCCGCTTAGTGAACATTTCACCATATGTTCCTAGGTGGGATGCTACTTATCATGCCGGATTATCAAACGAAATTGCAGACCTGATAGAAAACCCAAAGGAGACAGATATATTTGTTCGAGAGGTTGCAACTCTTTCGACTACCCGCATAGATCCCAGGCGGTTCAACGCGTCATCTGTCTTCCTTTATATCGAAATATCCGATGTTGATTCAGGCACCCTTGGCGTTACGGCTAAGGCCATTCAATGCGAACAGGCGCCAAGTCGTGCGCGGAAGCTGGTGAGAACAGGTGACGTATTAGTGTCCACTGTCCGTCCGGAACGCAGGACCATTGGAGTCGTTCCGCGAGAACTTGATAAAGCCGTTTGTTCAACGGGCTTTGCCGTCTTGCAGTGTAAACGGATTGAATCAATCCTGCTCGCACGGTTGCTTCAATCGGACTTCGCAAATGAACAAATTCTTCGTAACAATATAGGAATTGCTTATCCGGCAATTAACGAAGAACGTCTCCTAGACATTGTTCTCCCTCTATCGCGAAAAGATATACATTCGCTTCAAGAAGAGGCGAATAAAATACGAGATTTGAGGTCAAAGTTGGTCCAGGAAGAACATATGTTCTCGAAGTCCGTTGATCAATTAATCTCGATCTGGCACACAGCGAAGTCGTCTAAGCAAGATCCCATACCTCATCAATTGTATTGAACCATGCTCCATCTCCAACAGCACATAGGGGATTTTGATTGACGTGCTCAGGATAATTTGAAGCCCTTGGTAACCCGTGCGGCTGAATGTCACTAGGGACAGAACGCGCGAATGCAAAATCTCGAATATTACCGGTTCGAAGGAAAAGACTTACAGCAAAAATATCTTGCGTGGCAAATTTACAACTGCTCGTCGGATAGTAACAACGATGCTGTTCTTCTGTCCAACGACTGGGGTCTCCTTTTGGCTTTGACGTTGTGCTATGGATTAACCGGGCAAATCGTGTGTTTGTGCCCCACAGAGATTTCACCTCTACTCTTCGGCTTTGATCGCCTTTCGATACCTCGAAATCGTAATTCGGATAACTTCCAAGATGTCTCGCCATATCTTCAGGCATCCTTTGAACCATATAACCCCCGTCAGTTAAACGCTTTACCAGTGAATGCTCAGCCAAGCCACTAAGCACCTTTGCTGCGGCGCCATATTGATCAACTTCAAGAAGATCTTCCAAGGTAAGTTCTGAAAGTGCCTTCTCTAGGTCCTTCTTTCGCCCTCCGGTGTATATTTCTCCAAATGCTAAACTTGTCGTAGCATCGGCTTCGATTATTCGGCCTTTTGCTATTTCTCTCCAAGTTCCTCCATCGGCAAATAGACTAGGTACAAACTTGCCTGTACGTCCCCTGCAAAGTATGCTCTTGTTCTCCTCTGTAATTTGAACAGAAAATGATGCCCGATAGTGGTTTTGACCGCTAATCTTTTTGATCTCCCTGTCTATGCTGTGAATTGGAATCAACATAGGGCAAAGAACGTTGATGAATGCTTCTGGTGTGGAACCAGTTTAGCGCCGCATTAATTCTCGAAACTGGTCAGCAAGCAGTTTGTCAGGATTCTCGGACATCATCATGCGTCCAAGGTGGGTTGGCGAGTCCTGCTGTCCAAGTTGCCATAAATGTCAAGGTTTATTTGACGGCATTTCATTTTGAAACCATAACGTGACCATGCATTTTTTGGCAGAGACATGCTATGCCTGCTTCGACTACAACGTCGGTCCAAGCAACGGAGTGTTTTCCCAACTCACAAGTAAATGAAAGCAAAATTTAGCATCGAAAAGTGAGAGCTAATTTTCTTTTGGAATTGCTCGAATCTTATCCATTTGCACTTCCAAGAGTTCAGACTTGAATTCCTCTAGTAGTTGAAGGCGCAAGTGCCTGATTTTGTCGTCAAGGGTCTTACAAATACGTTCACCTTTTTGCTTATTCGATTTGTTTGTTATCCTTAAATTCTTTACTAGGAAACTTCCCAGATGTATACCTAGTAATAAGTGATGGTCATTAGGGTGAAAGTCTTGTGCCAACTCCTCGGCTTTGTGCATATCTCCATTTTCGATGAGACCAATAATTAACCAGAATTTTCTTGTGTCTCTATCATCATCGCTGATTGTAGGCTCTAGCAAAGGTTTTTCAACTTCATCGAAATGGTTGCTTAGCAAATTCAATGCAACAGAGTCTCGACCATAAAGGTAGTAATCTAAAAAGGCAGAGAGTGGTTTTCTTTGTTTTTCGACTAAGTGTGCTTGTAGTGGCTCTTTTGCCTTGGAAATACTCTCAACCACCCATCTTTATCTGACCACTAGCACACAATATAGCTTTGGCAGGGTATTTCCTCTCTTTTGTTTTAGTTAAATATACCCTTGTCCTTAGAGCAGTTTTTAGCTGAGTTTCTGCCTCAACCACACTTGAATTTACGTTTCTGGAAAGATTCAGGCGTCCTTTTTTCGTTTGTAATACATAGACCTCTTTACTCCCAAGAGGATTTACATGGATAAAAAAAGCATCTTTGCCTATTTCATCAGAACCGCATAAATCCCTTCCATCGTCGAGACCTTGACGAAAAAACAGAGGTCTGACAACCAAATCTCGGAACTCGTCTTCTGAATAGGTCATTAAACGTTCAAGTTTTGCAAAACGGGATAAATTGGCAGGGTTAGTTCTTTCTTTAGAAGACATATCGCTTGTCCTATCAACTGAGCATCAAAAATCAGAAATGGGAACTTAAATTTCTTGGTTCCTTCTTAAATTTTTCCGTGCTACCTAACCATTGTTGAAAAGGAAAGATCAGAAGGCGGGCGTGGTTTTTTTCGGTTTGAAAATTTCCGTGAGGCGGTCCAGCCTGGAGTCGGGAACGGGAACGACGCCGAGGTTCGGTTCGATGGTGGTAAAGGGATAGGTCGACGAGGCCGCGTCTCCTGACGTCAGCGCGTTGAAGATTGTCGATTTGCCGACGTTGGGAAGTCCGACAATGCCGATTTCCATGAGAGTTGCATACTAGCAAACCGGTTCTCATCCGGGCTAGGGGGGATGGATATGTTCACTTCGCAGGTCTCTACCCCACACGCATTTCCGAAGAGGGAAAAGTTGGGAGGTAGAGGCAACTCTGCAGATTGTCGGCATACGCCTGTGGCTCACCCTGTCTGCAATCCCTGCATGTTTTTCTTTTACAATCAAATGGTTACGTTATGCAAGAGAAAAGGTTTCCAACGGAGGAAACCGGAAAACTTTTCTGATGTTTATGGAGCCGACCCCTTGATTTGCTGCAAAAACGGGTTATGAAAGGAAACTAGTAGGGGAAAAACACGCACGGCATGTTGCCGAACAATCTACCAAGGACCGTTCCTGAATACTCCGGAACAGTCGAGAATAAGGGGATTTCGCATGAAATGTCCACGTTGTGAGGGTCTTATGGTCAGGGATCATTTTTATGATCCGGATGGCCCGTTTCTTCGTATCGAGACCTTACGGTGTTTGAATTGCGGAGAAACCGTCTATCCGAAAATGGCAAAACAATCGGCTGGATTGGGATCCGGGAAACCTGCTTCACAAGCTGCATAATCGTCCGGGGAGTCGATAATTTTAAAGGAACCTCTAATTCAGTGTGATAGCGGGATGCAGGGCAAGGTGTCCCGGAGCGAAACCCGAAGCTATCTCAGAGAGATAGGTGAGGGTTGAGTGAGGACACAACGCAGCCCTGCGCCCGATAGTGCACTGAATAAGAGGTTCCTGAACTCGTAGGGATCGTCACATGCGTCAAGTTCCGTTACCCGATGTCACAGAACCGGACAATGCTCAAGTACCCTCGTCCTTGGGTGTGTCAGCATTTCCGGATGGTGTTCGGCACGTTTCTTCACGGCCGGTGAATAAGAGTGTCCAGGAGAAGGAAGAAGGGACACATGGCCCGATCCAGGTGTTTTTGAAGGAGATGGGCAAGGTACCCTTATTGACGCGGGAAGAGGAAGTGGCGCTTGCCAAACAAATCGAAGCGGGAAAGGCTGAATTGCGACAAGCCGTTTACGGACTTCCCTTGGTGTTCGATCGTTTGAAGTCACTCCGCGTTGCTTTGCAGCGACGCGAGATTTCCGTGTCTGCGGTTGTGAACCTTGAACATGCTTCGGAGAACGCTGAAGCTGCGGATACCCAACGGGATGAAGCACTCAGTCTTACCTTGAGTGGACTGTTGACTATCCGGCGAGCTTCAAAATCTCTGCGAACGTATTACCGGGAGCAATGCGCGAAACCGGCAGGTGCTTCTCGCGCCCTGAAATCCGTGGATTCTGCGCAACAACGCATTGTCAACCGGGTCCGTGCGTTACATTTGACCGATGAATATCAGGGGCAACTGCTATCCGAGATCAAAACTTTGGCGAACGATCTTCGTTCGGGGTCACGGGATGCGATTGGTACAATCCGGGATCGCGTGAAGCATATCGAGCGCAACGTCCTGTGCATGCCCGTTTCCACGTTCCTGGAACACGTCGAAAGAATCGAACGGGCCGAGCGAATCATCGAAGACGGAAAAACCCGGCTGATTCAAGCCAATTTGCGATTGGTGGCAAGTGTGGCCAAGCATTACATGGGGCGAGGTCTTCAATTTTTGGATCTCGTCCAGGAAGGGAATATCGGCCTGATGAAGGCCGTTGACAAATTCGAATATCAACGCGGGTACAAGTTCAGCACGTATGCGACGTGGTGGATCAGACAACGTATGACGCGCGCCATCGCCGATCAAGCCAGCACGATTCGGGTACCGGTTCATATGCATGAGTCCGTTCAAAAATTGAGGAGAGCATCGGCGCGCTTGGTGCAACGCTACGGGCGTCCGCCCACCGTTTGGGAATTGGCCGGACACGTGGAGTTGTCCGAGGCGAGGACCCGGGAAATGATGGAGTGCCTGAAGGAGCCCGCGTCACTGGAAACGCCGGTGGGTGAGTATGAAGATACCAAGTTGGGCGACCTGATCGAGGATCGAACCGTCCCTCCTCCTTACGCGGCTGCCCTGCGATCTGACGCAAGGCGTCAAGTGGACAAAGTCCTGGGTGTCTTGACGCCCAAGGAAGAATACATCATCAAAAAACGGTTCGGGATCGGATTCGTCAAAGGGCATACCCTCGAAGAAATCAGCGAAGATTTTGGCGTGACACGGGAGCGCATTCGTCAAATTGAAGCGTCTGCCCTCAGGAAATTGCGCCAACCGCAATGCTTGGAAGTTTTGAAGGATCTGGCGGAAATGAATTAGGGAACCTCTGATTAAGTGCACTATCGGGCGCATGGCTGCGTTGTGTCCTCGCTCA
>VYFB01000131.1 GCA_009842645.1 Nitrospira sp. SB0677_bin_15
GCTTCGGGTTTCGCTCCGGGACGCCTTGCCCTGCATCCCGCTATCACAATAAACCAGAGGTTCCTACTGTATCACAACGACCCGATTCCCCTCAAAAATTTATTCACGACTCATTTTTGCGAAGACGCGCCTCGTACCAGGTCAGCAGCACGCGTTTGGTTCTCATGCCCATGTAGATGACCCCAACGGCAAACAACAGGAGGCCCAACGCCCAATGGTCGGCATTTCTGGCGTTTTCATAATACAGATTCCCGTCCGTGCTCATGGCCAACGGCTCTCCCGAACGCAAGGTATGGACGCGCCCGGTGGGATCGGTCGTATCCAGCCATTCCGAACATACCCGGATCGGCACCTCAACCCCGGACACGTCGGCCCAGGCCACCCCGACACAATGTCCGAACTCCGGGTCGTAAAGTTCGGAATTGGTGAGAACGAAATCCAGATCCAGTCCTGACATCCACAAAGCCCCCAACAACACCAGGTTGCAGACGACGATGAGGCTCAACGTCACCCCCCGGCGAAACCACCGTAATCCGGATTCAGAAAAAATCATCGACACTCACGCCCCAGGCTCAATAAAGACTCAACCGATCACGAAACCACCCTCACCTTCATCCTCTCCCATCAAGGGAGAGGAAATTCTCTGCCCCCTCCCCTTTCCTGCACTAAGCGAGAAATAAGAAGAGTGCTACCCTCTACTCCCTCTCCCATTTCCTGCATTAAGCGGGAAATAGGGAGAGGGCCGGGGTGAGGGGGAAACGTCAACACATGCCTCCCTACTGCCCCTGCACCTGAATTTGAGACAAATCTCCGAAGGCCGAAAATAGATCATCCACCTGACGCAATAACGACAAGCGGTTCGCGCGCACCTCGGTTTCCGGCGCATTCACCAGCACCCCATCGAAAAACTGGTCGATGGGGTTTTTCAACTCGATGAGATGCTTCAACGCGCCGTGATAGTCATGGGCGCCAAGCGCCTGCCCGACTGCACGTCCGGCCGTTTCCACGACCTGCTGTAACGTCCACTCCGTCGAATGGGTCAACAGCGCGACATCAACGGTCCTGGCCGTCCAGGCTTCTTTTTCCACGATTCTGTGTGCCCGCTTGAACCCGACGATCAGCGACTCAAAATCCTGCTGACTCGTAATGGCCTGCAAGGCATCCATACGCAAAAACAAATCGCGCAGATTGCAAGCGGCATCATCGGCACGGGCCAGCACACTATCCATCACGTCTTCACGATAACCCGCCACGACTCGCCCGTAATAACGAAGCCGATCCTCCAAAAATTGCCGTAGGGGCGGACCGGAGCCTGCCCTGAGCGTAGCGAACGGATGTCCGCCCGCCTTGACGCCCTGCTGCGCAAGCCGTTGTTCCGCCTGCCGCAGGACGTCGGCCATGTTGAGATTCAACCCGGCTTCGATCACGATCCGAATTACGCCGAACGCACTGCGTCGAAGGCCAAATGGATCTTCCGAGCCGGACGGGACGATCCCGGCATGGAAAAACGCAGCCAGGGTGTCCAACCTGTCGGCCAGCGACAACAACCGGCCTACCGTGGTTTCAGGAATGGCGTCATCAGGCGTGCGAGGCCGGTAACATTCCCCGATGGCTTGGCAGACCTCGACGGATTCCCCATCATGCGCAGCATAATGTTCCCCCATCACACCCTGAAGCATGGGAAATTCCCCAACCATCCCGGTCACCAGATCGGCCTTACACAAAAGCGCCGCCCGCCGGCATAACGCCATCTTTTGCGGAACTCTTGCGGCCTCGGCCAAGTCACCGACCAAATCAATCATCCGTTGGGTTTTGTCATACAAGGAACCCAATTTCTTGTGAAACACCACCCCATGCAGTTCACGCACGCGATCGGCCAGCTTCACCTTGCAATCCTCATCGAAAAAATACCGGGCATCCGCCAACCGCGCAGCCAGGACCCGCTCGTTGCCGACCCTGATCAACTCCATATTTCTCACGTTCACGTTCGTAGGAGCGAAAAACCGGGGAAGGAGTTCCCCTTTGCGGTCCACGGCTGAGAAAAACCCCTGATGCTCTGCCATGGAGGCAATCAGCACTTCCTGCGGCACGGCCAGGTAAGTCCGATCAAACGTCCCGCACACAACATTGGGGCATTCCAATGAAAACACGGCCTGGTCCAGGAGTTCCTCATAGTTGACCTGATACACCCGTCCCTTGGCTGAACGAGCAAGCTGCGTGAGCTGTCCGGCAAGTACCTCCCGCCGCTGAGTCGAATCAACCACCACACCGGATTTGGCCAAGACCGCTTCATACATTTCAGGCCGTGGGATCTTGATACCTTGGCTCGCCACCGCACCGGATGTTGCACCCGACAAAAACCGATGCCCCCAAGACCTGGCACCGGAACGCACTCCCGCGAAATCGAAGGACAAAGCCCTGGCCCCCACGAGCGCGACCACCCACCGGATAGGCCGGGGATACCGGACTCCCGAAGCGTTCCATCGCATGGTTTTCGAAAACGTGAGTTGTTGAAGAAGATTGGGAAGATGTTCGGTCAAGACCGTGGCAGCGGGCAATCCCTTTTCCTGTTTAACCGCACAAAGGTAAACCCCTTTGGGCGTTTGCCTGGTCTCCAGTGCGCCGACGCCCACGCCCTGCGATTTCGCAAACCCTTCGGCGGCTTTGGTGGGACGCCCCCGGGCATCGAACGCCGCGGCCTTGGAAGGCCCCAAGGCTTCTCGCAGGGTCGAGGTTTGCTTGAAGGCCAGTCCTTCAACCAGAATCGCCAAACGACGCGGAGTCCCGAAGGTCCGAATCCGGTCATGGGCGAGACGGCGATTCGCCAAAAAACCTTCCAACAACTGAGCGAGTTGCGTCATGGCCGGTTGAATCATCTGCCAGGGCAACTCCTCGGACCCGATTTCCAACAGGAAAGACGTGGTGGGAGGACGATTTGATTTGAGATTGGTCGTGGGCACTGAAATCTACCGTCGGGATAGTAGGGGCGACTGGCCGGTCGCCCCTACCAGAGAAACCCTGCTAATTCCCCTCACCCCAGCCCTCTCCCGCAAGGGGCGAGGGAGCTAAGGGCTCTACCTCATCTCGCCCCGGCTCCCGCCAACAACGGAAACCCCAGGTGCTTTCTTCGTTCGACGTAGGCGTCCGCGCAGCCCCGCGCGAGTCCGCGCACGCGCCCGATATAGCCCGTGCGCTCCGCCACGCTCAGCGCGCCTCGCGCATCCAGGACATTGAACAGGTGTGAGCTTTTCATACAATAGTCATAGGCCGGCAACACGAGCCCCTTCTCCAACAACGTGCGGCATTCGGCCTCACACGCATCAAACGTCGTTCGGATCATGGTGATATCCGCGACTTCGAAATGATACCGCGAGAACTGGACCTCCGAATCGTGGAATAACGCCCCATAGCTGACGTCGTCCGACCACCGGAGATCGTACACGTTGTCCACGCCCTGCAAATACATGGCAATCCGCTCCGTCCCATAGGTGAGTTCCACGGTCACCGGATCAAGGGGCTGCCCGCCGGCTTCCTGGAAATACGTAAATTGAGTAATCTCCATGCCGTCGAGCCGGACCTCCCAGCCCAACCCCCACGCGCCCAACGTGGGCGATTCCCAATCATCCTGCCGGAACTGAATGTCATGTTGTCGGGGATCAATCCCCAAGGTCGAGAGACTGTCCAGGTACAACGACTGGATGGTATCCAGGCACGGTTTGAGGACCACCTGATACTGATAATAGTGCTGCAACCGGTTGGGGTTTTCGCCATACCGGCCGTCGGTGGGCCGACGGCACGGCTCAACGTAGGCCGCACGCCAAGGCTCCGGTCCCAAGGCACGCAGAAAGGTGGCCGGGTTGAAGGTTCCGGCACCCTTTTCCACGTCATACGGCTGACAAATGAGACAGCCGTGTTTTCCCCAGAATTGGTGAAGCGAGAGGATAAGATTCTGAACGGTCACGAGGGTCGTCGCCGCCAAGCCCCAGTAGCTGTTCGGCCTGACCGGCACATAAATGTCGGTAAAGGACGGACCCTAACAACAACCCCCTGAAGTGTCAAGGCACGGAGAACCCCCTCAATCCCCCTTATCAGGGGGACGACAGCACTCCTCGCCCCCCTGATAAGGGGGGTTGGGGGGGGTTGGCAGGAACGAAGTCGAAGGAAGCTTGTCGAAGAGCGTAACCCGAGACCCCACTAAAGAAAATTAGCGGTCAGTCCGATGAAGAAGTACCGGCCCAGGACGTCGTAGAGACCGGGGAAGGTGCCGCCATTGCCGGAGATGCTTGGTCCGGCCTCCTGACCGGCGATCGGCGGCTCGCGATCGAACAGGTTGTTGATTCCGGCACGAAGACTGGCGTAATCGGCAAAATCCCAAATCGCAGCCAGATCGATATAGTGCCGTTCTCCGAGATCCACCCCGGTGTCGCTCAAGGCTTCGACGCCACTGACGTACCGCCACATGAGGCTGGGACGTACCCCCCAAGGCGTGACCCAGGTGACCCGCAGATTATTGCGCACGTCCGGAGTCGGCGAGCCACACGTCAGCCCCCATTTGCCGAGGCAGTTTTCTATCGGCGCGCCTTGCAATTCCTGCTGATCCCACGTCGAGGTGATCGAGAGAATATCATTGAAGTGCAATCGCCCCCACTCACCGACGTCAAGGGCATAGAGAGCAGTCACGTCGTACCCTTGCACCTCCTCGATGGCCAGGTTTTCCAACAGGGACACAATGTGGCCGCTACGGGCAACGTCAGACCCCAACCACAAATCACCGGCCTGCCCGCGTCTGACCTTGGCGCATTGCGCGGCATTGCCGTCCAGGCATTGATTCAGGATGAATTGAGCGTTCAACGCGCTTATCCCATTCCGGATTCTGATCGAATAGTAGTCCACGCTGAAGTTGAACCCGTCCACGAAGCGAGGCGTCCACACCAGACCGAAGGAGTAGGTATCGGCTTCTTCCGCTCCCAGGTTCGGATTCCCACCTTGCAGGAAGTTGTACTGTGTCGCCGGCGAGTGGGCGATATTACCGAACTGGGCAGCCGTGACGCCGCTCCGGGCGCATTGCTCAAAGGTACGGCCCGCCTCCGTTCGGCCATCGGTCACGGGTCCGCCGCAGGGATCAGCCGGCATATCGAACAGGTTGAAGCCCTGGGGCTGAAACCGTTCCCGCACGTTCGGTCCGCGAATCGCCCGTTGAAAACTCGCCCGCAACTTGATGCCGGAATTGATATCCCAAATTGAACGGACACCAAAGGTGCTGGTCTGCAAGTCGAAATCATAGTCGGAATAGCGATAGCCTACGTCCAATCCCAATTCTTCCGCAAACGGGATGCCTTCAATCAGCGGAATACCGGCTTCAAAGAAAAATTCCGTCACGTCGAACCCACCGCTGACCGGGGGCCTGGCGCCACCCTGACCGGCACCCTCGCCGCTACGGTAGGCCTCATCAGGATTATACGTGAGAGTTTCTTTGCGGTATTCGCCACCCAGCACGACGTCCACGCTGTTTTCGGCGAAGGGCGACGTGATGCCGTATCGGCCCAGATGACCGGTGAAGTAACCGGACACCACCGTCTGATCCGTTGATCCCTCGGCGAACAACGGCAACGTCAGGTAGTTCACCATGTCCGGCGTCACCGCGCCTTCCCGAAAGATGTTCCAGGGCACGCAGCCCGGGTCGGAACCATCCAACACGGACCGGCACACGGCTTGACCCGTCTCAGGGTGTTCCACCGCGTCCAGCGCGCGCCTCATCCGGGTGGTTGACAGGTCGTTCCGGTAGGTACTTTTCATATTGACCTTGGAATATTGATAGTGCAGTTCGTAGCGCCAACGATCATTCAGATCGCCCCGCAAACCGAATACGCTCCGATAAGAAGTGTGCCGAAGATCATCCTGCCGGTCCCCACCCTCCACGTTGCGCCGGCCAATGTACACAGTCTGCACGTCGTCCGGCGTCAAATCGTAGGAGCCGCATAACGCCTCGAACTGTTGCGGGGACAGAAAGGGATTGCCGCAGTTCAGCGAGTCAGGGGCAAAGAACGTCCCGGATGGGGCGATCTGGGCCACCGACCGGTCGTCCATGAACATGAACTCGGTGAAGGCCTCGACTTTGTCGTGCACGTCATAGTGCGCCAACAGGCCGGCGGTCCAGCGTACGTCGGGACGCTGAAAATAGTTCGTCGGCGCGTAGTTGTACAGCGTGCCCTCTCTCGGCACGAATTGGTGGCCATCCACTTTGTAATCGAAACCCTCGGAACCCAGCACGCCGAAATCGCTGAAGGTCCCCTGCGGGCTCGTGCCCGAACCGCCGCACGCGGTCAAGCCCCGGATCAAGTCACATGAACTGTAATCGCGATCCCCGTGCAAGACCGCCTCGATGTTGCGATAGGTCCCGTAGACCGTGACGTTCCCTCGCCGCCCCAAATTTCTTCCCATGACCAGGGAGACGTTTGAAATATCGCCGTCCCACGAGGAGCCAGTGGCCGGTGAATACCCGGCATCCCGGACAATACTCTGCCACCTGTCGCTGTTGTTGCCGTGCTGGTATTGGCTGAACTGGTAATCCAGCTTGACGCCCTCGAAATTGTCCACCATCAGGAAATTGACCACCCCGGCCACGGCGTCGGCCCCATAGGTCGCCGAGGAGCCGCCGGTCAACACTTCGACGCGTTTGATCAACGCGCCGGGGATCTGATTGATGTCGGCACCAATTCCACCCTGGAGTGGCGAGCCGCTCGGAAGGCGCCGGCCATTGACCAACACCAACGTCCGCTGCGCGCCCAGGTTGCGCAGGCTCAGGGTGGCCGTCCCGGTGGCGCCGTTGGATATGCCGGCGTTCTGATCGGAGAACACCTGAGGGAGAATGCGCAACGTGTCCTCCACCCGGACGTTGCCCTGGAACAACAAGGCATCGGCGTCGACGTGGTAGATGGGAGTGGCGCTGGCCAAATTGGGAATGTGAATGCGGGAACCGGTCACGACCACTTCTTCCAATTGCACGGGCGCTTCGGGAACTTCAATATCCGTCGGTGCCTCATCCGCGGCAAGGACCGGCATAACCACGGCCAGCAGCAACGTTGCTCCCACCGCAATCCCTTTCCACGGGACAATCTTATTCGACACGTTCACCATTTTCCCGAACAGCACGCACGCTCCCTTTTCAAGGCCAAGCAAACTGTACCACAATCACTACCAAAACGGGAAAAGTGTTAGCAAATGATTGCCAAAAAGGCACTATCATGTCGATTGCCTCGCTGTCATCCGCATGCGAAAATCCAGTGTCGTTCCCCTCACCCCGGCCCTCTCCCGCAAGGGGCGAGGGAGAAAAATGTCGAGGATGACGGAGAAAGAGTTGTAGGTCGGATTAGCGAAGCGTAATCCGACATCTCCCTTACCCCGGCTCTCTCCCGCAAGGGGCGAGGGAGAAAAGAGGGGAATCAATTTGACCACTCCCGGGCCCCGTGCTAGAGTCGGAGCCCGTGACACGACGACCCGGCTACCATGCTTAAACAAGTCCTGACCATTGCCGGTTCCGACTCGGGCGGCGGCGCCGGGATCCAGGCGGACCTGAAAGCCATGTCCGCGAACGGCACCTACGCCATGTCGGTCATCACGTCGATTACCGCACAAAATACCACGGGCGTCACGGCCATTCACGATCTGCCGGAGTCCATTGTCGAAGCGCAAATCGACGCTATCTTTGCCGATTTCGACGTGGCAGCGGTCAAGACCGGCATGCTGTCCTCTGCCTCACTTGCATTCCTGGTCGGCCGGAAGTTGCAACAGTACCACGTGCCCCGGATTGTCGTCGATCCCGTCATGGTGTCCAAAAGCGGGCATGACCTGTTGCAGGGCGACGCGGTTGACGCCGTGAAGCAAGCCCTCATTCCCCTGGCCGACGTCATCACGCCCAATATCCATGAAGCCGAACGGCTCACCGGCCTGACGATCCGGTCGCTGGCCGAAGCCCGGCAGGCGGCGAAGGCGCTGCACCAGCTTGGCTGTCAACACGTCCTGATCAAAGGCGGGCATTTACTGGAACGCCCCGCCACCGACCTGTTGTATGACGGCCGGTTCTTTCGCATGTACAAAGGCGAATGGATCGACACGCCGCATACCCACGGCACAGGTTGTACCTTCGCCTCGGCCCTCACCGCACACCTCGCAGCCGGCAAACCCCTTCCCGACGCCGTCGACGCGGCAAAGCAGTACGTGACCGAGGCGATTCGTCACGGCCTGGCCATCGGTCAAGGCCGGGGGCCTACCAATCACTTCTGGAACCTCTGATCCCCGATTAAGAACGTCGAGGACATGTTTATTGCACTATCGGGCGCAGGCCTGCGTGCCTGTCCTGGATGACCACAAAGGAGGCATCCGCGTCTTCTCTTTTTGTCATTCTTGTGTTCTTGTCTGTCATTTTTGCGCACGCGAGAGTCCAGGGTCTTTCCCCCTCACCCCAGCCCTCTCCCTATTTCCCGCTTAATGCAGGAAAGGGGCGAGGGGGTAAAAGCAACAACTCTGGATTCCCGATCTGGGTCGGGAATGACAGTGGAGTAAAGCGCAGAACGATTGACAGCATCGCCTGTTCTTCTTCAGGATTCGGCCATGAAGGAAACCTCCCTTACCTTTCAGGACGGCGCCAACCATATCGTCTCGGCGATCCTGGCGGAACCCGCTCGAACCAGCGCTCGGGCCGTCATCCTCTGCCACGGCTTCCTCTCGAATAAAGACAGTCGCACCAATCTCCGCCTGACGGAACTCCAGGTTGCCCGGGGAATCAGCACCTTGCGATTCGATTGGTTCGGGATGGGTGAATCCGAAGGAGAATTCGGCCGGCTCACGGTATCGACTTGCTGCGACCAATTGGAACGTGCCATCAGCCTGATGCGTGAACGCGGGTATCATGAACTGGGACTGATCGGATCGAGTTTCGGCGGACTCCTGGTCATCCTGGCGGCGCAGCGCCATCCTGAGTTGCGGGCCGTCGGTTTAAAATGTCCGGTTCCGGATTTCCCGGAAATGCTGGAACGTGAATTCGGTCGCGCTGGGATTGAAGAATGGCAACGCACCAATTATATTCCCGACGTAACGGGTGGGACGGCGCCGATTGCGTTGGATTTTGCCTTTTACGAGAGTTGCCAAGCCGTCGACGCGTATGCAGCCGCGCGCAACGTCAAAGCACCCGTTCTGATCGTCCACGGCGAACAGGATGAATTGGTCCCCTTCCACCAGATCGAACGATTGGAGGAAGCCTTGCCCGGCGACAAAGAACTCGTCCTGCTCCCCGAGGCCGATCATCAGTTCGGCCGGCCGGAAGACTTTCGCCGGATGACCGTTCAATTAGCCGACTGGATGCAGTCCCATCTCCCGACGACGAACCAATCATGACCGAGCCGCCCGTCAAGTTGACCGAAGAACAACTCGAAGTCTTTCGGGTCCTCTATCCCTGGTACAAGGAAGAGGTGTTCCGCCGCCGGGAGCAGATGATGCGCCTCACGGCTTTCGGCAGCGCGTTTCTGGTCCTGCTCCTCATCACGATTCTCGCCCTGTCTCCGCCGGGTCCCGTTCATCTCACCATCAAGGTCTTTGCCATTACCGGCACCGCCCTGTTCTCGGCCCTGTTTATCTACCTGATCCTGCAACAACGTGACCGCCACCGCATCGCCAAGCAGACCCTGATCGAGATGGAACAGGTGCTCGGCCTGTACGAAGAAGGCCTCTATCTGGTGGGGAAGGCGTTATACCCCGAAGACTGGCAAACCGCCTGGTTGAACGACCGGAGTGTGACCGTGTACGTTGCCGTGATCACGGCCCTGACGATTCTCGTCGTGGCCTCGATCATCGGCAAAGGCTGATCACGTCTGAATTGTCATCCTTGACCATTTCCCCCCCCCTCACCCATTTCCTGCATTAAGCGGGAAATAGGGAGAGGGCCGGGGTGAGGGGAACGGCCCTGGATGCTCACGCCTGCCCTGAGCGTAGCGGAGCGAAGTCGAAGGGTGCGCAAGAATGACGGAAGGAGAAAGAAGGAGTTCCATGGCGCATGTTCCACTCGTGATCCTCGGCGCCGGTTATACCGGACGTTTCATCTATCGCGTGGCCAGGCGACGCCGTCGTCCGGTATTCGCAACCAGCCGCGACCCTGAGGCGCATCTGACCTTTGCCCACCCCCGCCACCGCATCCGGTTTGACTTGCAGCAACCCGAAACCTGGACGCAGGTCCCACAGCAGTCGGACATCATCTGGTGCTTCCCTGCGCTGCCCCAGGACGTCGCCGAAACCTTCGCGCAACACGCGCTTGACGCACACAGCCGCTTGATCCTCCTCGGCAGCACCTCGGCCTATCGAACGGACCACTCCGGCCTCATCGATGAAGGCGCACAGGTCAACTGCTCTCTGCCCCGCGTCGCCAGCGAAGAACGTCTGCGCACCACGTATGGGGCCGTCGTCCTTCGATTGTCCGGGCTTTATGGCCCGGGCCGGCACGTGTTCGATTGGATCCGGAACGGAAAAATCAAGAATTCCCAAAAATCCGTCAACCTGATCCATGTAGAAGACGTGGCCGAGCTGTGCCTTCTCGCTCTGCAACATGCGGCACCCGGCTCGACCTATATCCTGAGCGACGGTCAACCACGACCATGGACTGACATCTGCCGCTTCGCCGCCGAACGCTTTCAGGTTGCCGTCCCCCCGGCCACCCTCACCCGCGAAACAGGGAAACGCCTCTCCCCCCGGAAAGTCCTTGCCGATTTCAACTACCGCCTCAAACACCCTGACCTGTTCACCGCCCTTGGCGAACTGGAATCCGCAAATCCATGATCTCATCTTTGTAGCCGCGTCATCCATTCGCGGGACGGCACAGGGGCCGTCCCCTACGATACCAATGCTCTACTCTACTCTGCCCTGCCCTGTCATGTAGGGACAACCCCCTGTGGTTGTCAGGCCCGGGATAGCCCTCTCCCGCCAAGGATGAGAGTTTTGCCCAAACCGCCTATACCTGAGGGTCAACGGGTGTATACTGTCAATAAGGAGGGTAAGCCGCACTTGCCAATGCCTGTGATTGATAAAACCATCGAAGAACCCGCGAACACGAGTCTGCCACCTGTCGAGGAACCGGAAAGCAACCGTTCTCCCTCCACAACCGAACGCATTTTTCTGGCTCACCGGGGAGGGAAAATCCGGGTCGCCGGCAAATTCCCAATCGACGGCCCTGAGACCCTCTCTTTGATCTATACGCCTGGCGTCGGCCACGTGTGCCAAGCGATCGCCGCGGACCCGGCTCAAGCCTATCAGGTGACCGGCAAGGGAAACAGTGTGGCCGTGGTCACGGATGGGTCGGCTGTATTGGGGTTAGGCAATTTGGGACCGCAGGCCGCGCTGCCCGCAATGGAAGGGAAAGCCATGCTCTTCCGGCAACTGGCCGGGATCGATGCCTGGCCCATTTGTCTCAACACACAGGACCCTGACGAAATCGTACGAACCGTAGCGACGATCGCGCCAGGTTTTGGCGGCATCCACTTGGAAGACATCAGCGCGCCGCGCTGTTTCGACATTGAGCGTCGCCTGCAGGACACACTCAGTATTCCCGTCATGCACGACGATCAGCACGCCACGGCCGTCGTCATTCTGGCCGCCCTGCACAATGCACTGAAGGTTACAGGCCGCCGGCTGGATCAGGTCACCATCGTGGTGAATGGATTAGGCGCGGCAGGGACTGCCTGTTGTCAACTTTTGCTTGCTGCGGGAGCAACGTACCTTAGAGGGTGCGACAGACGGGGCTTGGTCCTCACCGGACGTCCGCAGGCTCTACGCCGTGCCCGTGAGCTTCTACCGGACATCATCCGGTATGACCGGCCAATGGGAACGCTCCGGGACGCGCTACAAGGGGCACACGTGTTCATCGGCGTGTCTGCCGGCAATGTACTGACATCGGATGACCTGAAACTCATGGCCCATGACCCCATTGTCTTTGCCTTGGCCAACCCCGATCCTGAGTTGCCGCCGGAACTCGGATACCAACACTGCCGAATCTACGCCACCGGACGATCAGATCATCCGAACCAGATCAATAACCTGCTGGCCTTTCCCGGCATGTTTCGCGGTGCGCTGGATGCCAGAGCGACGACGTTCAATGAACCCATGCTCCTGGCCGCTGCCTCGGCCTTGGCCAACCTTGTGCCGGCCCAATCTCTGTGCGAGTCACGTATCATCCCGAGTGCGTTCGATCCGCTCGTCGTCCCAGCGGTGGCCAAAGCCGTATCCCAAACCGCGCGGGAAACCGGCGTCGCCTCGCGGGGCAAAACCCCTGGGTCCCCGATCTGAGTCGGGGATGACAGCAGGAGTAAGGGCGACCGGTCGGTCGCCCTTACCTGAAAAACCTTCTAC
>VYFB01000017.1 GCA_009842645.1 Nitrospira sp. SB0677_bin_15
GGGGAAAGACCCTGGATTCCCGCGTGCGCAAGATCATCGTGGAAAGGTCGAACGGCGGGCGAGAACCTGCCGCTGGCCGGCAAGCTGCTCGGTCATCGGCGGCACCTGACCACGGCGGGCTACGTCCACCTTGCCGATGCACACCTTGTTGAAACGGCGGAACGGGCCGGCAACATCATCGTCAATGCTTGACTGAAGCGGACGAACGGCAGCAGGTGAGACAGTGCCCCGTCCGGCAGTGTTGGCGAGAGCCTCAATCATGCGTGCAGCGCCCTCGTGCGCCGTTCCGCAGTCGTCCGGCCGCGGCGCGCCTGCGCAAGCTCGTAGCTCGCCTGCATCCGCATCCAGTGTTCGGCTGTGCCCCAGCCGATAGCCTCCAGCGCCAGCGCCATGTTCGCCGACACGCCAGCCTTGCCGTTCAGCAGGCGAGACAGCGTGCCGCGCTCGCAGCCAAGCTGCGCCGCAGTCTCGGTCACGTTCCAGCCCACGTCGTCCATGCTCTCGCGAATCAGTTCGCCCAAATGCGGCGAGTTCAGCATCGGGCCGACACGCTCGCTTGCAATGTCGTTCATGGTCAGCACTCCCTCCGGTCAGTGGTAGTCGATCAGGTCCACGTCCACGGCCTCGCCATCCTTGAAACAGAACACCACGCACTAATTGCCGGAGACACGAACGCTCCACTGGCCCGCGCGGTCGCCCTTCAGGGGATGCAGCCGGAAACCCGGCGCATCGGCGCTTCGCGGATGCGTCGCCTCTTGTAGCCGGAACAGGATGCGCCTCAGCCGTGGCACCAGACCGGCAGGCACCCACGCGGGATTGTCCCGCGCGTGCAGCGCCCGCAGTCCTTTGTGCTTGATCCTCACGCTACACTGTAACGCGCAGCGCCACGAGCCGCAAGTGTCCGCCGTGCCTTCATGGCTGCCGATGGCCGATGCGCGGCGGTAACGTGTGCTGGTACACGGCGCGGGAGCAGGCGAAGCTCGGCGGGCTACGCCTGTACCACTTGCGGGCACACCGTCACCAGCCAGGCCGTCATGTCCGGCGAGAACCTGCCCCAGGTCGACAGGCTACGGCCACCTCGTCAAGTCCGCTGAACGTATCGGCAGCCTCATCGCCGAGGTGATGGCCGGACACGCCACCCATCAGTAATATGCCGGGGAGTGCGGCCCTACCCATGCACTTCCGTCCCCGGTCGTGCGGATGGCGCTGCAACGACTGTCGTTCGACTCCAGCAGCAACAGCCGCGCTTAGGTTTTCGACCAGTCCCGTTAGTCAGTCCTATATGTATTCACTAATTCGTTGACAAAATGAAGGGCTGAAGTTGCCAGGATTCCCATTCTGGGCGTAGCGAGGAATCTCCTTGCTGTCATCCCCGACTCGATCGGGGATCCAGGGTTTTGCGGTTTTCCTTGATGAAGAGAAAGACCCTGGATTCCCGATTAAAAATGTCGGGAATGACAAAAGGAGGCAGTGAAAGTGTCAACGAATTGCTGAATACATCGGGATGACAGAAAGGAGGACCCGGCTTCGGAGGGAACCAGCAGAATTCAAACTGAGGCACTACCCAATTTTCTTCCGCTCGTCCGGTCCCCTGAGCCGTTGGGATACGATCATGACCAAATGGAGTCAATAGTCAAAGGAGATAATTCACTCACGTAGGCCATACCTTACCGGCTATCGACTTGAATTGGGAGACGCTCATTTGTCCCCGTTCATTGCGAGCCTTTGAGCCTGGTGCGGTAAGCCGAGCAACAACTTTTTTCCGCTGCACCTCCCAAATCTCGTAAACCTCTTAATCCTTATGCATTAAAACCAGCATGACACTGTCAAATTTCTTCTTAATGTTGATCGTCCCAACTCGATCATGAGGTCTCACCCCATCAAATCTCCAACGGCTTTTGATCTGAATTTGCTTATATGACCCCTCACGGCGAATAGCGTCGTAACCTTCGGTACGGGCCGTTCCCAGTTCCAACCCCATTTTTTCTGCCGCCTCGAATTCCCCAATCTCGCCAGTCACACCCAAGGGCTTACCAGCGAGTTGATAGTATTCAACAGCCAATGCCCGCACGTCGGCCAAGATGTCCTTTTTTGTTCTTGTCAATACCCTTTATCTCCAAGGAAACAATGGTTGATTGCCCCGCTACGACTCATTCAATTCTCATTTGTTGAACAGAAGCCGCCGGTATTCCGATCAACAGCAAAGGAAGAATTCCTCACACCCCACGCAGAGGTGCCATGCCGGCTTATTGGGGGGCTGCCGTGATTCTGTCTTTGATCACGTCGAAGGTGGCTTTGGGCACCACTTTTTTGGAGACCAGCTCTCCGCGAAGCCGATAGGGACGGTTTGAAACAACCTTGTCGGCCACTTCCTTGGTTAATCCCAAAAACAACTCCAGGTCATTCGCGGAAGCCGTATTGATGTTGACGGGTGTCGCTGTCCCATTGAAGGGCACGGCGACCGGAGGTGGAACCGGCTTGGGTGTAGATTTCGCGGCCACCAGGGGTGGAGCACCGGCAGAGCGCCCTTCCGGCGTCACGGCCCCTTTGAAAGGTATGCCCCCCGGATCCGACAACGGCTTGGGCGAGGGTTTTTCGAACTCCAGGGACGGAGTCTCAAGGGCGTCGAATTTCGGTTTCACGTTCTTGGGAGCCGATGCCACATGAGTCATTGCGGCTCGACGGGATTCTTTGAGTTCCTTCTGATAGCGGCGCACCGTATCCCGCAAGGCGCGGTTCTGGCTTTTCAACTGTTGATGCACACGCTGAATTGCCTGAAGTTTACTGGTCATCGCTTCACGGTCCCGCTGCAACTCCGCCTCACGAGTAGCGAGCAGGTCCCGTTCGCTTTGTTGCCCTTCCTTGATCTGGTGAATTTCAGCACTCAGCATTTCCAAATCAAGAGCCGCCTGCTGATGCTCGTCTCGTAATTTGTCATTTTCCTGTTCCAGGGACGCATACCACGTCCGGCTTTTTTTCAGTTCCGTCTTGGCGGCTTCCATTTCGGCCACGGCCGTTTCATATTTGCTCTTGGCAACCATACACCCGCCCAGAAACAGGCCGGCACTGCACAGGAGACTCGCTCCCCACATCCCGTACCGGAAACCCAAGTCACGCCCGGCATTCTCATGTGTTCTTTTCGGCATCAAAACCGCCCTTTCGTCCGGCTGAAAACGTGATAGCTTCGCTCTGAATCCATGGTAATTACTATGAAATCCCTGGTATGTTTTGTCAACAGGTTACGCGATGACGGGTTGCGCGACGGTCCCGCCCAAGAGCCCCCCGGGGAAAAGGTTATAAGGGATTAGGCATTGTGTCGGGAAGGACGTCATCCCGGAGGGCATCGACCCAAGGAAAGGGAAACGATCAGCTTAAGAGGACTTGCACTACGATACCGACGCCAGCCACGACAAGGCCCGCACTGAGGAACAGCGAGGCAACGAACCATTTGATGAGCCTATTTTCAAGTCTGTCGAGGTCGGCTTTTGTCGCAAGATTGCTTTCGAGAAGCCGAGCCTCGCGATCGGCGATGACCTGGGCGATAGATTCTGAGAGACCAGCGTTAGTGAGTTCCTTCACGTAACGGTGGGTATCGTGCATGGTGGCGTCGCTCATAGTATTTCTCCTTTTTTAAGCATGTGACGTTTCTTAAGAATTGTCAAGCGCCCCGTCCCTCCAGATGTAGAGAGCACATAATCTGTCCGGTTTTCATTGGATGCAGGAGGAGACGGCTGATGAGACGGACAGCATGGTTACAGGAGACACGCATGGCACGATTTGAGGAAGCATTTTTCGGGTGGACGGAAAGCCGGCTGACCCAAGAAGAGGCGTGGCCTGACAACTGCGTGCGCTTTCAACGCCGGGGGCAGCAGATTCCGCCGGGTCGCTACAGGTGTCATTACGTGAAGGCGACCGTGACGGTGCGGCATCATCGCACCGTTCCCCACAACTCACGCACGAACCAACGCCGTCACCCATGGAACAATTCGGACCAGGCGTAGCCGTTCTGCTCGGCATGTTGGAAGGACTCACCGAGTATCTTCCCGTCTCATCGACCGGCCATCTCATTCTTGCCGGGCACTGTTTGGGATTCACCGGTCACGTGGCAGTCAGCGTCGAAATCTGCATCCAGTTGGGGGCCGTGCTGGCCGTCGTGGCCTACGAACGCGCCAAAATCCGTTCCTTACTGAGTCACGCCAACCGGGAACGGCGCAGTTTGCGACGACACCTGCACCTGCACCTCCCCGCCTCTTCCTTCATGAGAACGATCAGAACGTCCGTGGGCGCCCATCACCATCTCTGGTTTCTCATTGGCTTGGGCGCGGCGTTCCTGCCTGCGGCATTGGTGGGATTATTGGCTCATGAGTGGATTGAGGCGCACCTCTTTTCTCCGCGAACCGTGGCATTGAGTCTCATCATGGGTGGGGTCGTGATTCTCATCGTGGAAACCTGGCCCGGAACCGTCCGTTGTACGGTGTTGGAACACGTCGGCTTATCTCGGGCCGTGGGAGTCGGGCTCGCACAGTGCATGGCGTTGATTCCGGGCACGTCGCGCTCGGGCTCGACTATTGTGGGGGGATTGCTCCTGGGGTTGGACCGAAAAGTTGCCACGGAATTTTCATTTTTTCTGGCGCTTCCAACCATGTTCGCTGCCACCGGCTACAAATTTGTACAATCGTACCACCTCTTCAATACCCAGGATCTCCTGGCGCTATTCATAGGCATGGTGGTGTCCTTCCTGGTGGCCTGGGCCGTCATTGCGGCGTTTCTCTCCTACGTCAAACGACACACGCTCAAGGTGTTCGGCTATTACCGCGTGGGACTCGGAACGATTATCCTGATCGTGCTGTAGACATGGGACCTCTTTCTGTCATCCCCGACTCGATCGGGGATCCAAGGTCTTTGCCTCTTTTCTTTGCTTTTCTTCTGTCCCTGAAGAGAAAGCAACCCGCTCAACGGTCGATGCTTCATGTCGGATTACGCTATGCCTGTCCTGAGCGTAGTCGAAGGGCTCATCCGACCTACGCTGTTCCTACTTCACTACCCGATCCTTGGCATGACGGCGAATCCGCGAATGGATTTTTACACCGTTCTCCGCCAATTCCTTGGACAGTTCATACACCTTCTGAGCATTCATCCAGAAGTCCGGGGTTTGGCCGAAATACGCGCCCAGCGCGATGGCCGTCTCCGCCCTTATCCCTCGCCGTTCATGAACAATCTCATGAAGCCGCGTCGCCGGCAAGCCAATGTCTCGAGCAACACCATTGACTGTCAGATCCATATCCTTGATCTGCTCAAGCAACAACGCGCCGGGGTGCATAGCAATGCGATTTCTGGGCACATTGATCATCTTCTTGCTCCGTTTTTTAATCATAGTGGTTGTTCAATTCCACCTCGAACGCATCTCCGTCTCTCCAGACAAAACAAATGCGCCAACCTCGCGAGATACGAATGCTGTGCTGTCCTTCACGGTCCCCCCTTAAGCCCTTCGAGGTGATTGCCCGATGGTACACGAAGGTCATTGATATTGGCCGCGTAGTTGATCCGATCCAGTTTGCTCTGCGCCCGTTTCACAAGTGTTACCGGAAAAGACCTCTCTCGAACGCCGTTAAAGATGTTCGCGGTACGCTTATCGGCAAAGGATCTGATCATACAATTTCCGCATTACGATAAACGTAATAAAACAGGAATACAAGAAGGACTCTTGACACCTGACGTCTGGACGTCTATTCTGGCCTTATGAAACGGCAAGAGTCTCGCAATTACCCTGGGCAAGTACGAGACGCCATCCTTCAAGTGTTGGCGTTGACCTCCAAGCCATTGCCCATCAAAGAAATCGAAAATCGGGTGGAAAGAGTTGCCGGGCCAATGCCCCCGTCGTCCATCCGATCCTACTTGCGACTCAATACGCCTGATATCTTCGTTCGCGAGGAGCGTGGCGTCTACAGACTCCGGACGAACTGTTCCGGAGGCATTCAGCGGGAACTCGCTTATCCCCAACAATGGGAAGAGCCGTTCGATTACGGAAAATCCACACTGGTGAACGCCGATTGTTTTGATTGGCTAGAAAGCCAGGAACCGAATAGTTTCCATGCGGTCGTCACCGATCCACCTTACGGTTTACATGAATACACGCCGGCCCAGCAGCAAAAATTGCGTAAAGGCAAAGGCGGCGTTTGGCGAATACCCCCGTCTTTCGACGGCAACAAGCGTTCACCCGTCCCCCGGTTCACGACCTTGACGCAACAACAATTGGAGCAGTTGAGTTCGTTTTTCTTTGTATGGGGCAGATTGCTGCTTCCGAAACTCGTTCCCGGCGCACACGTCGTCGTTGCCTCCAATCCACTTGTTTCCTACATCGTGTCGAACGCCTTGGTGGACGCCGGTTTGGAAAGAAGGGGAGAAATCGTGCGTCTGACCATGACCATGCGCGGCGGCGACCGACCCAAGGGCGCTCACCAAAGATTCGACGAAATCAGCGTCATGCCACGCTCAATGTGGGAACCATGGATCGTTTGCAGAAAGCCCATCGACGGCCGTGTGCAGGATAACCTGAGGAAATGGAAAACCGGGGGATTTCGACGACCCATGCCGGATAAACCTTTTGGCGACGTGATCGCTTCAACGCCTACGAGAAAAAATGAAAAATTACTTGCCTCTCATCCGAGCCTGAAGCCCCAAGCTTTCATGAGACAGGTTGTCCATGCCGCATTACCCTTGGGGGAAGGCGTGATTCTCGATCCATTCGCAGGCGCCGGTTCCACGCTGGCTGCGGCGGAAGCAGTAGGCTATGCAAGCGTCGGCGTGGAGAAGGACCCTGAATTTTTCGCCCTGGCCCGCAAGTCGATACCGAAACTTGCGGCACTCAAAACGAACGGCGGGGCTAGAGCCTGTATATCCAGCTATCCCGAAGTTTTCTGATGCCCTCCTTGTGAAGCGTCGCCGTGCGTGTTCCCAGTTCGCCTCTCGGATTCTTCCTGAAGTCATTCATTGTGACCTTTCCCAAATAGACTTCCGTGAAAGTCATCGGTGTTCGGTCCATGGCTGGTTCCGAGTCGGTATCGACCGTATAGACAAAAACACACATCCACTGCTCGCGCGCGCCGTGGGTATCGACTGCACCCCCGGCTTTTCTTGTCGTTTTGATTTCCACTCCTTTGGCACCAGCCTTAACTGCGTTATCGGCGTATAGTCCTTGCACAATGAGATCGGGGTGACCATTGAAGTAGGTGTTTTCCGTCATCACGCGAGAGTGTTTGGCGAGGCTTGCCGTCAACGTATCGGAAAGCAGACCCGACATGATTGCAGGACGAAGCATGTCATCAAACCGTTGCAGCCTTTTACCCGTAAGGTGCGAATTGACGTCGTAAAAGAAATCATAGACGTCCTGCATGGCTATTTGAAAATCCTGCCGGCGCAATTCGTAGAGCAATTGGGCTTTCTTGTTGAATTTTGAAACGTCAACAGTGTTGCGTTTAATAGGCATAGCGGCTTTTCTGGAACTCAGGAGCAATAATGCCCGGGACGGCGGTCTTTTAGTAACTCGTTGTAGGGATTGATTGACTTGTTGCGGGCTTCGTTGACGTCGATTTCGATCACCGTGAGTTCGGGCGCATCGGCGGGAGCCCGGGCAAGAATGCAGCCTGCAGGTGAAACGACTTCGCTTTTCCCGATGAAGGTCAGGGGCGGTTTGCCTCCCCTGGCTTCCTGGCCGGTCCGGTTGGCCGTGATGCTGAAGACGCGGTTTTCCAGGGACCGCGTCACCATGGCATCGGGGCAATGCGGCAGGACCAGGTTCGACGGATGGCACAGAATCTCCGCCCCCTGCAAGGCGAGGGTACGGGCGGATTCCGGGTAGTACCAGTCAAAGCAGATCATCACCCCGATGCGGGCTGGGCCGATGTCCCAGACCTTGAATCCTGAGTCGCCCGGGCTGAAGAACAACGTTTCCTCATAGAACAGATGCGTCTTGCGGTAACAGCCCAGAAACCCCGAAGGGCCTGCCACGATCGCCGAGTTGTAACAGTGTTGCCCAGCCTTTTCAGGCAAGCCCGCGACTATATGCATCTGGTGCCGGCGGGCAAGTTCGATACAGGCTTGGGTGGTGGGGCCGTCCGGAACCCGTTCCGACAACTCGCGGACTTCTTCCTGATTGACAAATTGATACCCGGTAAAAGCAAATTCCGGCAGGACGAGCAGTTCGCACTCCACCGAACCCAGCCGGGAAGCCACATGCTCGATATTGCGTTGCACTTCCCCGAATTCAGGATGCGTTTGAAAATATCCGACTTTCATCAGTTGCCTCTTTGAACGCAACCAGTCTCCAAAACAAAAACGGGCAGGAACTTCCTGCCCGTTTTTTCAGACCTCACTGACCGGTTCAGCCCGATCAATGGACTTCCTTCAGGTGCATGACGGCGCTTTTCGCGTGCTTGGTCGCTACCTCGGCATGACCTTGACCGCCATGCGCGATTGCCTCTTTCAATTCGCTGACGCCTTCATCAAGATGAGGGTTTGTGACTTCTTTCTGAGCCATTTCCGCATGGTTCAATGCTTCCTGCGCGTGACTGACCACGGCATCGGCATGACCCATGCCGCCGTGTTTAGCCGCTTCTTCCGCATGCGTAATCGCTTCAGCCACGTGCGGATTCCCGTCGGCGAACGCCGGTGCCGCCATCAAGACCAACAACGCCGAAACTGCCAATGCGGCGAACAAAAGGTTCTTCGCCATTCCACACCTCCTCATTAAACGGTTAGAGAAATGATCGTTCCATGGTTGCGTGCTTCTATGCTGATATCCTCGCATGCCGTCGCGTTTTCTTCAAGACGCCTCTTCTTCTTTACCCGTGACCTGATAGAGCAACTTCATGTCTTTTTCCGCGGGGGCCGCAAAATCCCGGCTCCACTCCCACCAGGATCCCGGATAATTTCGTACCCGCTCATACCCCGCCAACTTCAGTAAAAAATACACCCACGCCGACCGAAGGCCGCCCAAACAATAGGTAATCACTTCCTGGTGTTCGTTCATGCCGAATGCATGAAACATTTCCCGAAGAGCAGACACGGGCTTGACCGTGGCGTCCTGACGGAGAAACCCGTTCCAGGGAATATTGACCGAGGATGGAATGTGCCCTGGTCTCGGCAACCCGTCGATTTCCTTGCCCGCGTATTCCTCCACGCTCCGGGCATCCACGATCACCGTGTCCCGATGCGGACTTTTGACCAATTTTTTTAATTCCTGTTTGTCGATCATCACGTCCGGCTGAACCGAAGCCGTAAAGTTGCCCGGCTTGAGACGAACCGGATCATGTTCATAGCGTCGATGTTCGGACGTCCATTTGGGCCAGCCTCCGTCCAGGACCTTGACGCTTTTGTGTCCGAGATACTGCAACATCCAAAACATCCGGCCTTCATCGCCCCAATTATCAAAAGGATTGGAATACACCACGACGTCGCTCGAATTGTTGATCCCCAAGGCCTGCAACCGCTTCTCCAACCCGGCGACGTCGGGGTCCAACAGGCCCTTGGCCGTGGCCTGGGGATCACTGTATTCGTGCCAGGTACTGTGCACGGCCCCGGGGACGTGCGAGGTGTACGCACCCTGGCCGCGCACGTCAATAATCACCAAATCCTCCCGGCCAAGATTGAGGGCCAAGGTTTCCGTATCAATGAGGTACGTGCTCCACATAAATCAACCTATCGTTAAAAGCTCCTGATGACCCCGCGCAGGGGCAGATTCCCCGGGATGAACCCCGTTCTCCGGAGCGGCGCATCCCAACCGTGTCTTGACCGGCGTTTCCGCATGCAACGCCGTTTTCAACGTGTCATTCAGGGGAAATTGCCGCGTATAGATCGTATACCGGTACGGATCATCCGACCGCAACCCATAAGTTTCCCGCAACATGGCATGCTGGCCGTCGGTCAAAATATGATACCGGACCCGGGCTTCTACCACCAAGTCTGACCTGTCCTCCGGAATATCATAGAAAAACTCATAGTCGCGGCTGGCCAACGGCAGCAGGCGGTTGTCATACACCTCCAGAATGACGGGTTGCCAGAGAATCCATCGCCCCATCGTGTCGGTTTGCTCATCGAGAATCCGGCCCGCCGGATCCTTGACGTAGAATTCCACGGTAAAGTGACGGTCGGGGTCGCCCGTGGGAATCTTGTGCCCGGCCCCGGCATTGATCAGGGTCAAGGTCATCCTGACGGTTTCACCTGGCTTGGGGTTGGGAGGATCGGCCTTGACCTGGATCGCGACGGCCCGTTTAATCATGTCAGGATCATGCCCGCCGCGCCAGAGATGGCGGCGGCCCTGCCGAATGGGCCCGCCCTCGGCCACCGGACGGAACACTTCCGGCATGTGACAATGCTGGCACGTGAACCCCTGCTCCTTCATGAAAAACTCGCCCTCGTATTCCGCGTAGGTGCCGCAGGGTCCCACGTTATAAAATTGAAAGGGCCCGGAGACCACGTTGTGACATCGGTAACAAATTGCCGTCGTGCGAAAAGCAGGATCATATTCCGTGGGATGAGGAGCCGCGGAATCGTCAAACGGTCCCAGAATCTTGCCGTCGCGCACGTGACACGCCGCGCAGGTGACGCCTTCCGCCTGATAGTCCACGTCGTAACGCGGGTTATCGACCTCGACCGCCTTTTCGACTCTGTTGTTCGGGATCTCTTTGATAAGCGTGGGTTGCTGATTTTCCAATGGCGTATGGCAGTTGAGACAGACCCAGACGTAACCGTCTTTTTTCCAATAGGCCTGGAAAAACGGATCTTGATAGGCATGGGCATGAATACTGGTTTTCCATTCTTCATAAATCGCCTGATGGCATTGCCCGCATGACTCCGCGCTCAACGAGTCCAGCCCCGCCGGAACGTCCTGGAACGGAATAGCATGGGCATAGTCGTCACGTAATCCGAAAATAACGGTGGGCCGGATCTCCGTATAAAAATAATAGAGGAGGCCGGTAACGGCCACAAACAAACCCAACAGGACAATCCACCGGCCCCTGCCCCGTCGTCTTCGTCGCGTACCTGCCATGAGTTACGCGTCCATCAACGCCAGAATATGCTGTTCAACCGAAGCAGCAAGCGCCATCAGATCGTAGCCGCCTTCCAGGCAAGCCACGATGCGACCCTGACAATGGGTTTGAGCAATGGACCCTACAATGCGAGTCAGTTCGCCGTACCCTTCATCCGTGATAGTCATGCTTGCCAGGGGATCATCCCGGTGGGCATCGAATCCGGCCGAAATCAGCACGAACTCGGGCTGAAACGCGGCCGCTGCCGGAACCAACGCGTTGAGAAAAATTTCCCGGTACTCATCCGTCCCCTGCCCGCCATACAGGGGCACGTTGATGGTCGTCCCTTCTCCCTTGCCCCGGCCGCGCTCCGTTTCCGCGCCGGTCCCTGGATAATGAGGATACTGGTGCGTGCTGAAAAACAGAACCGACGGATCGTCTTCAAACGCGTGTTGCGTGCCGTTGCCATGATGCACGTCCCAATCCACGATCAACACGCGATCGAGCCCGTAACGCTCCTGAATGTACCGGGCAGCAATCGCCACGTTATTATACAAGCAAAACCCCATGGCGCGATTCGCCTCGGCATGATGCCCCGGTGGACGAACCGCACAGAAAACTTGATCAACCTGGTTCGACATAATGGCATCAACGGCCGCCAACGCTCCGCCCGCGGCAAGATGCGCTGCAGGCAACGAGCCGGGCGAGAGCGAAGTGTCAAGATCGAGCGAGGCATAGCCCGTGCTCGGGGCCTTGTCTTCCAGCCGCCGCACGTAGGCCGGATCATGAATGCGGGTAATCCACTCCGTCTCGGCGTTCCGCGGAGCGATCCGGGTCAACTTGGACATCGCGCCGGTGGATTCGAGTCGAGCCAGGATGGCTCGCAGCCGCTCCGGCGACTCCGGATGCGACCGGCCCATATCATGTTCCAGATACGCCGGATGCGTCACAATCCCCACGCGGCCCATACAAAATCCTTAGAAAGTAGGGGCGGGCCTGCGTGCCCGCCCGATCATTTTTCGCGCAATCCTGACCTCTTTCACTCTCTCCCCTTGTGCTCTTTTACCCTCTCCCCTTGAGGGAGAGGGAAGGGTGAGGGGTAAGAAGTGAGAGGTGAAGGATGAGAGAAGTAAAAACAAGCGTCTGATGGTAACACAGGGTCCATGGTTAGACAACGCGAAGACCGCTCTGCTACAGTCCACGAACAACAAGCACATCAAGGACATTTACACACGTTCAAGGAACCTCTGATCCCCGATTAGATCCCCGATTAAAAACGTCGGGGACAGGCGTCGAGGACATGTTTATTGTGATAG
>VYFB01000003.1 GCA_009842645.1 Nitrospira sp. SB0677_bin_15
GCGAGGACACAACGCAGCCATGCGCCCGATAGTGCACTTAATCAGAGGTTCCTTGTCTCACTCGTCTCCACGGAAGCAAACGTGACACCAAAGGTTCCTGAAGGAGTTTTCGTGTGTGGTGACGCCCTATTTCTCGTCGTGAGCCGGCGTCATGGATAACGTCCGCTGCAAACGCGAACGCATGATCGTTCGCGGTCGCGATCGAGGAACACGGCTTCTTCTGAAAGGCCGGCGCGTCAGTTTGACGTTGAGCCGAAGCCGCATGGGACTGGTGCTGACCGGGCTTCTGGTTTGTGTTGCGTCGTACAAACTTGGATGGTTCGTCATGGGGAATTGGGCGCTACTGGGATTTTTTCTCTGTTTCCTGTGTGTGGCAAACGTCCATAACCGGTTGGAACGACGGTTGCGTCGCCTTGGAACGTGGATCGACGTTCAGGAAAGCAATTTGGCGCGTCTGCGGGTGGATTGGGAAGGCATTTCGGACCCGATGCTGAGTCTATCTTCCGAACATCCGTACGCCGCGGACCTTGATCTCCTCGGGAAGTATTCCTTGTTCCGTTTGCTGGACACGACGGTGTCGCGGGACGGGCAAATGTTATTGATCGCTTGGATGACTCGTCAAGACGCGCTTTCGTTCGACCGATGGGAGAGCCGGCAGAAACTCGTCCGGGTCCTGACCTCGTTGAGAGGATTGCGTGACCGGATTCGGCTCGTGGCGAACTGCCTGAGTCCCAATCCGATTGCGACGGAACGGTTGGAGAGCCTGTTGGAGAATTCCGATCCCGTGGCTCGATTGGGTTCGTTGTTGCTGACGGCAAGTGCGCTGGCCGGTCTTAATATGGTTCTTTTTGTTTTCTGGTTGCTGGGTGGGCCGGGTTATTGGATCGTTTCCTTTCTGCTCTACGCGCTATTGCTGTTCCTCACCGGAAGGCGGGTGAGTCACGTGTTTGGGCGGGCTCTCAATTTGCATCTGGAGTTGGACAAGCTCGCCGCGGTGATCGGAATTTTCGAGAAACGGTCATATAGACGGTATCCTGAGCTTCAGGCGATGACCGACCTATGGCGAAACGAGGCCGGTCGCCCCTCGGTTGCCATCAGACAACTTGCGAGAACGTGCAGCGGACTCAGTCTGAAAGCGCATCCTCTTTTGCATATTGCCGTGCACCTCGTGATCCCGTGGGATCTCGCATGGACGTGGTATTTGCAGAAAGTCTGCAACCGGTTACGGCCCGTTCTGCAGGATTGGACCCTGCACTTGGCGATTATCGATGCGTCCATGGCATTGGCTACGTTTGCCTACCTGAATCCATCTTACGCGTGGCCTTGCAGGCAGCCTGAAGGGAATGCCACGGCAACCGGCATTTCCGGAACGGCTATCGGCCATCCCCTGCTTGCCCATGAACAACGGATCAATAATGATTTGACGCTGGAAGGCTTGGGCCACGTCTTCCTGGTTACTGGTTCCAACATGTCCGGGAAAAGCACGTTCTTGCGAACAGTCGGGATCAACGTGTGCCTGGCGCAGGCCGGGGGACCGGTGTGTGCCGAATCCTTGTCCTGGTCGTGGCTGCGGATCAGGACCTGTATCAGGGTCGGAGACCGGCTCGAAGAAGGGTTGTCGTATTTTTACGCCGAGGTCAAACGTCTGAAAAGCCTGCTGGTAGCGATGGCCGATCGAGACAAAGCCCCGGTATTGTTTCTGATCGATGAAATCTTCAAGGGAACGAATAATCGGGAACGATTATTGGGAAGCGAAGCGTTCATCCGGGAACTGACCATCGGGCAGGGTTTGGGCCTTGTCACCACTCACGACTTGGAGTTGGCCAACCTGGAACAGGAATCGGCAAATCTCACCAACGTGCATTTTCAGGAAACACTCGGTGACAAGGAATTGCAGTTCGACTACCGGCTCCGCCCCGGACCCTGTCCCACCACGAATGCATTACGCATCATGGCCATGGAAGGCCTGCCTGTGCCCGGCCCCGGACCCTCCGCCCCGTAAGAACGTTTTCACGACAGTCAAGGGATGATCAACGTAGGGGCCTGCTGGTCCTGATCGATCTTTTCGCCGGTCGTCGTTCCGCAGTAGGAACACCTGTATTCATATTTGTTGCCTGACGGCAGGACGAGCAACAACCGCTCCCGGGCCGGGGTCGCTTCCCTGCAATTCGGACAGAACAGGAGTGTGGCATTCAGCGAACGAAACTGGCCGGTGGGATCGCCTTGAGACGGGCTGGTTTGGGGGCGCATGCCCGGTCGCCGGGACCCCCCGAAAGAGCGTGGATCAAACGGAATGCGTGCCATGACCGGATCTTACTCAGGGCAAATCGCATGGTCAAGAGAGTTGCCACGATGCGGTCCACCATGCAAAACAATCACAGCTTGGACCGTGCAGGCTCACGCAGAGACGCGGGAGAGGGGTTCTGAGGCGACTGGACCCCCATTGCGATAGATGACGCATCGTGAGGGAACGGCGGGAATCCGGTCGCCCGGGAGAATGATGCCGGCGAGATTTAAGGGATCGGACCCGGAGAGCCGGATTTCCTGTGCCCCAGCTTGAGGGTCGTTGCGCACGGCTCGCAGGGCTTCCACGGCTTCCGGCAGTCCGAATTGTTCCCCCGTCATGCCTGCGACAAAATGCCCGCCGCGAATTTCTCCGCGCAACTCCATTCGTCGGTAGATCACCAGTAAATCGCGCCAGGCCACGGTCAGGGATTCTCGTTTCAGCAAATCGCGGAAGACGATTCCATACCGTTGTAATAATTGACGGGCCCAAGCCTCGATGGGGTTGGAGTCCGGTGTTGCCGATGTTCCGTCCGGTTCAACCGTGCCGGTCTTGAGCAATGACCATCGTCCGATCGTATGCCGTGGCCGTTGCTTCTGATGGCGTCCGATCCCGCGACGGCGTTTGGGATCGAGCAAGGCGCGGAGATTGTCGAATCCATCCGCGGTGACCAGCCCGATGCTGGCCAGTTCCCACAATCCCTGTTCGACTTCTGCCTGGAGTTGGTTTGTGCCGTGCGTGACGTCGGCAAAAAAACTTGCTCCTTGTTGTGAGAGATAATCATATACGGTCCGGGCAACGGCGGTCAGTTGTTCCGGTAGCCACGCGAGTTGGCTTCGGGGTCCTTTGCGAGCTAAGGTCAGTAACCATTCTGTGCTGTGACGAGGAAAGAGGCTGATCGGAGCGAGACTCGTGGGGATCATCCGTTTTTTCTGTTTGGCACTGGCGAGTTCATGATCCTGGGTGGGTGGGGTCAGCCGTCCCCACGTGATCATTCCACGTAGACAGAGATAGTCGAGTTCGTCCTGCCGATAATGGGCCATGCGGCTGCCGAGTACGTGGGGTTCCCAGGCGGATGCAGCGGCTTCAAAGCCCGCCAATTGTTCGAGAACGGTGTGAAGTCCGGGTTCTCCATGAAGTCTGGCGGTGGGAGCAACGTGCTGCCACTGGAACAGAAAGCGCATGAAATCTGAAGCGGAGACGGTTTGAATCTCGCGACGGAGCGTCAGCATAGTTCGTCGATGAATGCGAGCCAGTAACCGACGGTCGCACCATTCGATTTCGGGTTTCGCATCGTGGGTTTGTGAAGACGGGAGACCGTCCCGTGGGCGAAACGTTCCTCGAAGGACTTGGCCTTGTGCTTCGAGTTGTTCCAGCGCCGTGTGCGTGGCTGGAATGGGCCAGCGAAGGGTCGTCGCCAATTCCCGTGCCGTGGTGGGGCCGATGGCTTCCATCCAATTCCGAACGATCGTGACCCGTGCCTCCTGCTTAGTGCCGGAGAAGAGGGGCGAAGGCGCGTGTTCATGCCGTTGGGTATCCGTGAACGCGGCCAAATCAGGATAGATCGCGGTCAGGAGTGAAAGATGATCGGGCGTGGTCCATATGGGAATCGTCGTTCCCGTTGTCGGGTCCGTGTGAGATAGCACGAGGGCCCGTCCTGAAGCGAGCAGGTCCGGAAGAAAGGCACGCCATTCCGGGGCCAAGTCCTCCGGGACCCACGTCAGAAGATGAAGCGTCTCCTGTAATTCATCAGCATCTCGAACGTGTGGCCAGGCTTCCCGGCAAACCGACGCAATGGCATCGGCATCCAGCGCACCCACCGTGGCAGCTTCATTCGGGGGCAGCACGTGTCGCATATTCACGGCGCGTGAGCGTCGTTCTTCGAGTGGGGCATCGTCCAAAAACCCATAAGGATTTGCGTTCAGGATTTCATGAGAAAAAGGAGACGGCGTCGGAGACTCGACGGACAGGCATTGCACGTCACCTTGTTCGATGCGTTGCAGAAGGGTCGTCAGTCCTTGGATGTTCATGGCGTCTTCCAGACAATCCCGAAGTGTCTCTTCTACTAAAGGATGGGAGGGGATTTCGACGTTGCCGGGAGGCCGGTTATCCTGACAGGCCAGGGCCATGGGAAACACGGCCGTCAGGAGGTCTTCGGCTCGCATGCGCTGCAAATGGAGGGGAACCCGTTTGCCGTTTCGAAAACGCAGCACGGCCAAGGCGCGTGAGACGTTCCAGCGCCAGCGGGCCATGAACATGGGTGATTGCAGCACGGCCTGCGTGAGGACCTCTTTGACGTTGGAAGAGCGGAGCAGTGCCCACACGGTTTCCAATGGGAAGCTGTGCCGTTCGCCCAATGACAACACCAGCCCTTCGTCGGTGGCGGCCGCTTGCAGTTCAAAGTCGAAGCTGACGCAGAACCGCTTTCGTAAGGCGAGCCCCCAAGCCCGGTTGATACGCCCGCCGAATGGCGCATGAATCACCAGTTGCATGCCGCCGGCTTCATCAAAGAAGCGTTCGGCAATAATGGTTCGTTGCGTGGGAACTGCACCCAGGATCCGTAACCCGGATTGGTGATACGCGAGAATTTGTTCGGCTGCGCGTTGATCGGTTCCACATTCCGATTTCAGCCGGAGTAGGATGGGTTTCCGTTCCGGCGGCGGGAGTGCAGTGGTCCGCAGTGCGAGTTGATCCGCAACGGCTTGACGTAACTCCGCCACCTCCTGCGATAGCTCAAAGGTTCGTGAAGGGGCTTCTCCCCGCCAGAATGGAATGGTCGGAGGAGCGCCGTGCGCGTCTTCCACCCGCATCACGCCGGTTTCGACTCCGCGAATCCGCCACGATGTATTACCCAGCAGAATAACGTCGCCGGCCAGGCTTTCCACGGCGAAGTCTTCATCCACCGAGCCGACCGTGTTGCCTTGAGGCTCGGCCATGACGGCATACGTCGCGGTGTCCGGGATTGCGCCACCGGACGTGATTGCCGCCAGCTGCGCTCCTCTTCGAGCACGCAATCGATTTCGCACGCGGTCGTGAAAGAGAAACGCCTGTTGCTTGCCGCTGTTCGGATTCCAACCACGAGTCACCAAGGCGACGATTTCGTCGAATGCCGTTCTGGACAGGTGTCGATAGGAATAGGTTTGGGTGTAGCGTTGATAGAGCGAATCCACGTCCCATTCTTGAGCCGAGACTTCCGCGATGATTTGTTGGGCCAGAATGTCTTTGGGTTGTTGCGGGATGAGAATCTCATCCAGGTTGCCGCGATGAATTGCGCGAATCAGCGCCGCGCATTCCACCAGTTCGTCACGGGTTGTACACAAGAGACGCCCTTTTGGAATCGCTCCCACCCAGTGACCGGCTCGACCAATTCGCTGCAGACACGTGGCGATGGCACGTGGCGAACCCACTTGGCACACGAGATCCACAAAGCCGACGTCGATGCCCAATTCCAGGGACGCCGTTGCAATGACCACGCGAGTCTGTCCTTTCTTGAGACGTTCTTCAGCGGATAACCGTATCTTGCGAGACAGGCTGCCGTGATGGGCCGCCACGAGGTCCTCGCCTAATCGATCCGTCAACTGGTGGGCGATGCGTTCCGCCAATCGCCTGGTGTTGACGAACACCAGGGTGGAACGATGGGTTTGGACTAACTCGGTGAGGCGATCATACACGTCCGCCCAAATGGCATTGGTTGCGATCGCGCCAAGTTCGTCCTTGGGTGTTTCAATAGCCAGATCCATTTCCCTGCGTTGTCCCATGTCAACGACGCGGCAGGGGTTTGGCGCCCATACGGTTTCCCGGTTTTCAGCTACGTAACCGCCGCCGGCCAGGAATTGGGCAATGGCTTCCAAGGGTCTTTGTGTAGCTGAAAGCCCAATGCGATTTGGTTTCACGTGTGTGACGGTATCCAGGCGTTCAAGGGAAAGTGCGACGTGCGCGCCGCGTTTGTTCCCGGCCAGGGCGTGGATCTCATCGACAATGACCGTGCGGACGGTGCGCAGGATATTTCGGCTTTTGCGGGCCGTCAGTAGCAGGTACAAGGATTCGGGCGTCGTAATGAGAATATGGGGCGGTCGACGAAGCATGTCCTGGCGACTTTTTATGGGCGTGTCGCCCGTGCGGACTTCGACTCGTATCTCCGGAAGGAGAAGTCCGGCTGTCAGGGCGTTTTCCGAAATTTCATTCAAAGGCTGCCGGAGATTTTTCTGTACGTCGTTGCTCAGGGCTTTGAGTGGTGAGACGTAGAGAATTTGCACGTGGTCGGCCAGGTTGTTGGCGAGTCCCTGTTGGAATAAGTAATCAATTGACGACAAAAAGGCAGCCAACGTTTTGCCCGACCCCGTGGGCGCGGCAATGAGTGCGTGTTCGCCTGAGCAAATGGCAGGCCAACTTGCGGCTTGGACGTCGGTGGGCGTGCCGATCGTATCCTGGAACCAGTTGGCAATGATGGGATGGAACGACTGTAGGGGACGGCCGGAGCCTGTCCTGCCTGTCCTGAGCGGAGTCGAAGGATGCCGTCCCGATGGGGTGCGTCGTGAATCCATCGTGCAGTTTCTCGTCAATTGGCTCCAGGTTTATTCAGGCGGGGAAGGGCGTTGATTCGCATCTCGAATGTCTTCCACCTGGCGATCAACGGCCAGTGCGTCCTCGTCACGACCGGCTTGACGCAGGAATGACGCATAGCGTTCATAGAGGGATATGAGACTGGGATGATTTGCCCCCAAGGCCCGTTTACCGATTGCAATGGCGCGAAGATAGTAGGACTCCGCACGATCAAACTTCTTTTGTACCTGCGTGACGAGTCCGAGGGTGAGAAGGGGTTGGATGAGGTGTGGGTGCGCGTCTCCCAGAAACTTTTCACTGATGGAGAGCCCTCTTTGCCAAAGCGGCTCGGCCTTCTCAAACGCTTGTTGCGAAAAATATAACGAGGCCAGATTGTTGAGTCCGACCGCGACGTCCGGATGTTCGACGCCTTGGATTGTTTCGATCATTGTGAGTGCATGACGATAACGGAGTTCGGCTTGTTCGTACTCATCCAGGGCTTCGTGAGTCGCGCCGAGATTGTTCAGGGTGGTGGCGGTTCGCGAATCAGGATCCGTCGATCCTTCCAGGGCGTTCAGCGCCCGGTGAAACATCTCTTTTGCCAGGACAAAATCCCTTTCTTTGTAGGCCAGCATACCGGCGGTGTTCAAAGTCTTCCATGTTTCCGTTTCCGCTTGCGCGGGGACGGATGCCAGAAACACTCCTAATACCAGTATTAACGCAGACATAGTTGGATTGGTCTAAAAATAATCCCCGAAGCCGTCATTCCTGCGAAAGCAGGAATCCAGTGTCTTTCTCCGTCACAAAGACAGGAAAAGGAAAAGACCCTGGATCCTCGATTAAAGACGTCGAGGATGACAGATAAAGATAAAAGCAACCTCCGACCTGTCCTGAACCCGTCGAAGGAAGGCTGAACGATTTTTAACACATCATCATGAATAAGTTAAGCAACCTCTGATTAAGTGTGATAGCGGGATGCAGGGCAAGGCGTCCCGGAGCGAAACCCGAAGCTTATCAGGGAGATAGGTGAGGGTTGAGCGAGGACACAACGCAGCCATGCGCCCGATAGTGCACTTAATCAGAGGTTCCTTAAGCTGTCTGCACATATTGCATGATACATGGTATTCTGAATTTGATTATGTCACGAACCGTCAATTGTAGGAGGGTATGATGAACGTGCCGAAGTCGTCTCGAATGGTTCATCTGAGTCTTCTGGTGTTGTTTCTCGGATGGTGTTTGACGGGAGTCAGTGTATCTCTTGCGGACGTAGGGGACGGCCCCCGTGCCGTCCCTCAGCCTCCGTTGGCGCGAGCCAAAGTGTATCTGGCAGCCGGGGATTACCGTCGCGCAGTCGAAGCCTGTCAAATGAACATCGATCAATCGCCATCCGTCGAAAGTTACGTGTACCTCATCTACGTGTATCATGCGCTGGACGGCTACTTGGAGTCGTTGGCCAAACGTGATGAATGGGTCAAGGTGGGGCAATTGTCGCTCTCCATGGTCAACCGCGGAACCATGGATCTTGTCGATCCTCCCGACATGCTGGCCCGGATGGCGAAAGAAATACTGCATGAGGGGATCCGGCAGCAATACGACGTGGTCGCCGGCATGGCCAACCGGCTCGATAAGACTCGCGCCGATGAACTATGGTTGGAAGTCCGGGCTTGGGAAAAAGCCCATCCCGGCAACTGGTGGGCCGGCGTGCCTGAATCATGGCAATGGTAAGGCAATAATACTCGAATGCACTCTACCTCCCTTGGACAGGCACGGGGGTCTGTCCCTACACCAAAGGAAAGGAACAAAGCACCCTCTCCCATTTCCTTCATTAAGTGGGAAATAAGAAGAGTGCTACCCTCTACTCCCTCTCCCTTGGCGGGAGAGGGCTGGGGTGAGGGGGTAAAACAAGAAAGATCCGCGAAAGTTGACACCCTTTCAACGGCATGGGTAGGATTCCTTTCACTGTCCGGAGAAGAAAATCGTGCTGTCACTTTTCGAAAAAGGAGGATGCTGTGTCCGAACTCGTCGCGCAAGCAACGGCTGCCAATTGGGAAGCTGAGGTTGGGCAGATAGATGGATTGGTCATGGTTGATTTTTGGGCCGTCTGGTGTGGCCCATGTCAGATGGTCGCCCCGATCGTCGAAGAACTGGCCAAAGAGTATGACGGCAAATTGAAAGTCATGAAACTCAATACCGATGAAGTTCCCGAGATTGCCGGCAAGTTTCAAATCATGAGCATTCCCACGATTCTTTTTTTCAAGAACGGGCAACCGGTTGAAAAAATAGTGGGTGCGAGACCCAAACCCCAATTCAAACAAGTCATCGATTCGCTGCTCGCACAACACTCCGCTCCGGCCTAGGGTGGTGAGCATGCGCCGCCGTTATGCTCACTGAACTGCGGATTTCCCATTTTGCTCTCATCGAAAGCCTCGAACTTGAATTTTCCCCGGGCTTCCAGGTGTTTACCGGAGAAACCGGCGCCGGGAAATCTCTCTTGGTTGACGCCCTGATCCTGTTGCTCGGCGGACGTGCGTCCGCCGAGCATATCCGAAGCGGAGCAAGGGAAGCCACGCTGGAAGCGGTGTTTTCCTTATCCGGGCATTCGCTGATTCTCGAAAAGTTGAAAGAATGGGATCTGCTGCCTGAAGGCACGCCGGATCTCCTGCTCCGTCGGACGCTTTCCCGCGAAGGGCGGAGCCGGATGTACGTGAATGGGAGGCTGGTACCCTTGCACCAGATGGTGGAATTGGGCTGTTGGTTGGTTGATATTCACGGACAGCATGAGCAGCAATCGTTGCTCTCGTCAAAAGTGCAACAGGATGTCCTTGACGCCTTTGGGGGTTTGCTGACGCTACGCGACGAGTACACGACGCATTATCATCGCTGGCAGGATCTTGTTCGTGCCGTGGACGACGCCGTCCGACGGGCAAAGGAGCGGCAGGAACGCGAGGAGTTTTTGCATTTTCAATCAGAGGAATTGGGGAAAGCCCAATTGGTTCCCGGAGAAGATGAAGCCCTCGTGCGGGAACACCGGAAACTGCAGAACGGCGGCCGGGTGTTGGAGATCGTCAATCAGGCCTATGATCTGTTGTACGACAATCAGGCATCGGTTCTTTCCCAATTAACGGAAGTCAGGAAACTGGTGCATGAACTGGGCACTATCGACGACAACGTTCGAAATTGGCATGAGTCGATTGAGGGCGGCATCGCCCAGGTTGAGGAACTGGTTTGGGCTACCCGAAGTTATAAAGACGGATTTCAGCACGATCCGGCCCGGCTCGCGCAGATCGACGAACGCTTGGCCTTGGTGCAACGGTTGAAAAAGAAATACCGGGAATCGCTGGAAGATTTGTTGGCTCGTCAAACCCGGATTCAATCTGAATTGGAAGAATTGGCGAACATCGAAGAACGCACGCAGGATCTTCAGCAACAAGTCTCACGGGCGTATCAGGACGTGTTGGCGTTGGGCCAGAAGCTGTCCGAAGCTCGTCAAGCCGTGACCGGAAAGCTTGAAGAACGCATCACTGCCGAATTGGCGCATTTGATGATGGAGAAGTCACGATTCCACGTCGGGCTTACGGCGGTTTCTGAAGTGGAACAGGCCGGACCGAATGGCCTTGATCAGATCGAGTTCACGTTTTGTGCGAATCCCGGTGAGAGCCTGCAACCTTTGGCACGGGTGGCATCAGGAGGGGAACTCTCCCGGCTGATGTTGGCATTGAAAACGGTTTTGGCGAGCGTGGATCAAGTACCGGTATTGATTTTCGATGAAGTGGACGCGGGCATTGGAGGCAACGTGGCTTCGATCATGGGCGGACGCCTCAAAGCATTGGGGCAAACACACCAGGTGATGTGCATCACCCATCTGCCGCAAATTGCAGCCCAGGCCCACCATCATTACCTGGTGAAGAAGGAAAGCGTGGATAAGCGAACCGTGGCGTCGGTCACACGGCTCCACGCCGAGGAGCGAGAAGAAGAAATCGCGCGAATGCTGGGAGGAGCGACAATGACGCAAACCGTGAGAAAAGCAGCCGGAGAAATGCTAAAGACTAAAAACTAAAAACCTACAAGTTTTTCTCTTGCTGCACCTTCCAGAAAAACACCACCGCCATACGTTTTGAAGCGAGTTCCGTGCTCCATCCGAAATACGAAGTGGCAGAATGAATCAGGTCGGATTTGTAGGCTAATAGGCGATTGAAGACGTAGGGTACTTCCAAAATTTCCTGAAACAGGGTTGGGTCCATTTCTCCGGGCATCCCCGGAACGTCGCGTAAACTTTCATATTCTCGTGGACAGACGTTGCCTCCGGGTTCTTCACCAGGGAGGTGGAGCCGGTAAAAGGACGTTCCCGCATGAGGCGTTGGGGGATTCGGGTGGAGATACAGGACCGCGGCATAATCGCAAATGGCTGCGGAATCCACGTGGGGACGGGCCACGCCTTCGGCCCCGCCACACAGTTGGATATGATTATGTCCGGAAATCCCCATGTCCGAATCGCTTTGCGGTTGCAGGGCCGTGATACCGAGCCGTTGTGTCACGCATTCTTCCACGTGACACAATTCTTCCGGTAGAAGGGCATGGGGGGCCCTCATACCGGGCCAAGGTTCAGGACGCCACGGTGAGCCTAACGTCCAGGTACTGTTGGCAATGCACCGTTGGGCCACTTCCAGGGCATTGGGAAGAATATCGTCTTCGATCCAATAATCCTGTCCCAGCCGTGGTTCCCGAAAGGGAAGGACAATAGTCATGAGATGCTCCGTGCGGTACGCGTCTTGTCTGTGTCGTCAGCACAGAAATTGAAAACAGGGCAGGGGAGCATAGTGATAGAAGGGGTCAGCGGTCAAGAGAGAATCTCATGTGCCGGCGGAACATGAACCATTCATTGATTCGAAATAGACATTTCCAGTCAGTTGTGATAATGGCATTCGTTGGAAGTCAGTAGCTGGTATCTCGAATGTCAATAGCTTCGGTAAATAGGTTTGGCACGTCCTCGTTGGGCGTGAGACTTTCCACCGCCGGTTCAATTATCTCACTGCTGTGCGCGGTGCATTGTGCCTTAACGCCATTGGCGTTGTTGGCACTTCCCTTGCTCGCTGCGCAATACGGTGGAGCGTTTGAGGCCGTGGTAGGTTCGGTGTTTTCTCCTTCGGCTGAATGGGTATTTTGGGGCATTGTCGTGGTCATTGCCGGTGGAGGTGTACTCGTGACCTATCCCCTTCATCGGGACCGTCGGCCGGGAACGTTGACGATGGCCGGCTTCTTGACGTTGCTGTTAGTGCGTTTCGTTGCGGGAGAGGGATCGAGTCTGGAACTTGCCGGAGACTTGATCGGGGTTTCCTTCATTGCCTGGGGAAGTTTTATGAACAGGTCTTTGTGCCGGTGTCATCCTTGTCATGCACGTGACGATAAGACCGAAGACGCTATTGTTTCGCCGGGTCCTTGATTCAAGGAACCTCTGATTTACTGTGATAGCGGGATGCAGGGCAAGGCGTCCCGGAGCGAAACCCGAAGCT
>VYFB01000022.1:0-7133 GCA_009842645.1 Nitrospira sp. SB0677_bin_15
TCGCCGAACCGACGGTGACATCGACGGACACGTTGCTCGTTGCCGGCCCGGCGAGAAGCGCCGCCTCGACCGTGAACGTCGCCGCGCCGAGATTTTCCTGGGCGGAATCCGTCCCCACGATGCGCATCGAGAGCGGCGCCTGGACATCCGTGATCATGCCGATGGCTTCGGCATCGGCGATCATCACCGAGGCGCCGCTCAGCGTCACCTTGAAGGTCTCGTCGCCTTCGACGGCACCGTCCGTCTGTGTCAGCACCTCGAACGTCACGCTCTTCTGCCCCGCGGGGATGGTCAACGCCTCGGTCTTGTGGGTGTAATCGCCCGGCGCGGTCGCCGTTCCGTCCGCCGTCGTCGCCGTGACCGTCACATCGCTGCCGTGGGCGGCGTCGAGGCTGACGGTGAAGGTGGCCGTGCCGCCCTCCGTTGCCGTCGCGTCGCCGATCGACAACTCGCTGTCGTCGTTCTCGATCGTGCCGGCGGCGAAGATCTGCGTCGCGCTGTCCGGCAGCTTGGCACCTGCGGGCGATAACAGTCGCAGCACCACGGTCTCGTCCACTTCGGAGGCGGTGTCGCCGAGCACGTTCACGGTGACCGTCTGCTTGGTCGCTCCGGCCGCAAAGGTCAGAGTGCCGGCGGACAGGGTCTCGTAGTCCGTGCCTGACTGGGCCGAACCCGACCGCGTGTCCTCGTAGCGCACGCTCGCGTCGATTGCGCTGGCCTCGGACAGCGTGACCGTGAACGTCAGCGGACTGGTGCCGCTGTTGCCTTCGGCGACCGATGGCGCATCGACCGAGATCGTCGGTGCGGCTTCGTCATCGGTGATCATGCCTTCGGCCTGCTCGCCGCCGGACTCCAGGGTGGCGTTGGTCGGCGTGCCGAGGGTCACGGTCACCGTTTCGTCGCCCTCGTGGAGCACATCGCCGAGAATCGGCACAACGATGTCCGCGCTGGTCTCGCCTGCGGCGATCGTCACCGACGGCGTTTCCGGCTCGGTGTAGTCGGACCCCGGGGTGGCGTCACCGCCGAGCGTGAACGGCGCCGTCACGGGCAGGCCGCTGACCTCCGAGAGGCTGACGGTGAAGGTCATGTCCGTGCTGGCAGTCGGATCGTCGCCCTCGGTCACAGCCGCGGCGTCGGCCACCGACAGCTCCGGCGGGTCGTCGTCGTCGGTGATGGTGCCGGTGCCAGTGGCGCCGGTGATCGTCGGCGCGCCGCCCGGGTCGTCGGTTGCCTTGGCCGGGTTGCTGAGCTTGACCTCGAAGGTTTCGTCGGACTCGTCGAGGGTGTCCTCGGTGGTGGCAACGGTGACGGTCTTCTCTGTCTCGTTCGCCGCGAACGACAGGGTTTGGGCTTCCGGCGTGTGGGTGAAGTCGTCCGCCGAGGCTGCGTCGTCCTCCGTCGTGAGCGCGGTGGCCCAGTCCACCGAGACGACGTTGGCCGATGCGCCCGCGCGGGTGATGGTGAAGGTCACGTCGTCGCCCTCGTCGGCGTCGGCGTCCGCCACAGAAAAGCTCGGGGTGTCGTCGTCGTCCAGGATGCCGCCGTCTATGACCTGCCGATACACCGCCTCGGCGTCAGCTTGGCCACGAAGTTTGATTCCCACGTCGCCTGTCGGGTCGAACATCTCTATCTGAAAGTGCTCCTCGTCGGGTTCGTCGAGTTCGTCCTGAGTGCTCCGCACCTGAGGGAAACCGCCGTCGAGCCGGCCGTCGGGCTGTACCTGCGCGGTGCCGCTCGTATTCCCCGTGAAATCGGCGCTGTCCGCCAACGGGTCGCTCGGATCGGACCCCTGGAGAACGACGCGCCAGCGTACACTCCCCAGCTCCTTCGGCCAGTTCCCCCCGCCTGCCATGGGCAGGCTTCTGTAGTGCAATCCGAGGGACTGGTTCTTGCCCTCTTGCTTTTCACTCGCTGGATTAGAGGCGAACGGAAACCCGAGAACTTCAAACACCCCGTAGAGCACATCGGTCACCGTCACCGTCACGTCCTCAGTGTCGGTGGTGCCGTCCTCGTCGGTCGCACGCAGCGTGACTTCGTAGACGTTGTTCTTGCCCTGGTCCGCAGGCGCCTCGAAGTCCTGTGCGGGGAGCGTGAGCGTGCCGGTGTCCGCATCGACATCAAAGAGGGCCGCGTCGGCGCCCTCGATGGTCCAGCCCACATCGCCGATTGGCATGCCGGTCACCGACGGCGCCGTCCCCGACCAAGCCGTATTCTCGTCAACCGATGCCGCGGGAATATCGCCGATCTCCAGCGTGGCGTCGTCATCGTCGATGATCGTGATCGCCGCCGCGTCCCCGATGCGGAAGTCCGCCGGCGTGATCGACTTGATCCGCACTTGGAACTCCTCGTCAGGTTCATCGTCCGTGTCCTGGGTGGTCGCCGCCAAGATCGTGGCGGACATCTCGCCGGCCGCGATCGTCAAGGAACCGTCGGCGACGGCCGGAAAGTCCGCGGGCGACTCGGCGGTGCCGGATACCGTTTCCCAAATCACGGTTGCCTCCTCGTCGATCGCGTCCGACAGCGCGAGCGCGACCCGCGCCTCGCCGCCCTCCACCACCGAGACGTCCTTGAGGCTGACATCGCCGCGGTCGTCGTCGAGGATCGTCTCCAGGATTTGCTCGCCGCCGTGCGCGGGCAACTGCAGTCCCACTGAGGGCGAGTGGAAGGTCAGTGTAAACGTCTCGTCGTCTTCGAGCGCATCGTCCTCGGTGGTCATGACCTCGATGGTGGCGATGGATGCGCCCGGCGAGGACGGCGGACCGAGGTTGAGCGTCGTGTCGGCGTGGGCGGTGTAGTCCTGCCCCGCCACCGCGGTGCCATCGCTGGTCTTGTAATGGACCGTCGCGGACTCGCCTGCCTTGAGCGGCGGATCGGTGTAGAGATCAAAGACGACCTTCTCGCCTTCCCAGAGCGCGCCCTCGCGGCGCTCCACCCGCAGCCGCCGACTGTCGTCGTCGATGATCGTGAATTCCTGCACCAGCCAGTCTGTCAAGACGCCATCTGCAAAGGTCCCGGGGACATGGACCGTGAAGGTCTCGTCGCCCTCCGCGCGGTCGTCCTGAATGGTGTAGATGGTGAACGAGGCTTCGAGGTCGTCGGGGTAGAAGTACAGCCACTGCCAGATGAAGGTCGCTAGATCAGACTGCTGCATGCACTGGTTTCGGGAGGTAAACCGGTCGTTGAGATACACGTCGTCGTCGCCCGCAGAGCTGCTCGATGGGAATGAGGGCGTTGCCATGCCAGGCTCAACGTTGACGAGCGGCAGGCACGGCCGGGCCTCGTGCCTGGCTGAGCCTGAATGCGTCCGGCTGCGTCTGACCGTCACGACCAGGCTCTCGCCCTCGGGGATGTCGGTGCTTTCGTTCGTCATCCAGAATTCGATGCGGTCGTTGTCCACGATCGTGCCGATCCCGGTGCCGTCCGCGATCGTCGCGCCGACGGGGTTCTCCAGGATCACTTCGAGCGTCTCGTCGAGCTCGGATGTATTATCGTCGTGCACTTGCACAGTGATCTCTTTTTCCTGTTCGCCGACGGCGAAGGACAGCGTCGTCGCCGCGACCGGCGTGTAATCGTCGAGCCCATCGACGCTCAGGCCGCCTGATTTTGCGGCAACGCAAGGATTGCTGGCGCCTCCGCAATCGACTCCGGTGAACGGGTTGGGCGGCGCCTTCCAATCCACGCTGACCGGCGATTTCGCCGGCAATGACAGGCGCACCGTGAATGTCATGTTGCCGTCCCCGTCCTCCTGCGTCTCGGCGTCCGAGACCGAGAGCGTCTGCGTGAGCCCGCCGTCGTTGTCGAGGATGGCGCCGGTGGCCTTGCCCATCGCGAGCGTTGCCTCGGGCGTTCGCAGCAGCACCACCTGGAACTCTTCGGTTTCCTCGCCGTAGGCATCGTCGGTGGTGACGACGGAAATATCGGCGTGCAGGTCGCCGGGCGCGATCGTGAACGCGCCGCTCGCGGCCACGTAGTCCTCGCCCGCAGTGGCGCTGCCGTCCTCGGTATGCCAGTGGCCAGCGACGGTCTTCTCCGAGACGGCGGACAGGCTGATGCGGAACTGCGCCGTTGCGCCCTCGGTCACGCTGACGTTGGCGATGTTGATCTGCGGGCGCGCGTCGTCGTCGCGGATGACGCCGGTGGCGCGCATGCGCGCTTCCCGCGCCGTGCCGGCCGTTTTCACGAGCACGACATCGAGCGTCTGATCAGGCTCGTCAGTCGGGTCCTGCAGTGTGGCCACCGAGAGGGTCGCGGTCTGATCGCCGGCGGGAATGGTGAGCGCTCCGTTCGTCACCGCGGTGTAGTCCTCGCCCGCGGTCGCGGTGCCGTCTTCGGTCTTCCAGGTCAGAACGACATCATCGACGGCGGGTGCGCCCAAATCGACGGTGAAGGTCATCGCGTTGCCCTCGGCCGTCTCCGGGGCGTCGCGGATCAGAACGGCGGCATCGTCGTGGATGGTGGTGAAGACCCAATGGTCAGCGTCGAAGTCAAAAAGCGCCCTACTTGTTCTGCCAAAAATGCGGATGCCGAGCGTCTCGCTTCCTTCGTCAATCCGATCCGTCCGGGTGTCTACCCGGATGGGCCCGCCGACCTTGCCGGCGGGAATCGTAATCACCCCGTTTATAGGCCGGAAATCAGCGTTCCAGGTCGCGGTGGCGCCCTCCGGGTCATTGTCTATATGGGGGACCGCGAACCATATGACCGACAAGTCCTCGTCCCACGGAGCGACTACCCCGTCGACCAGCACCTGCGCGGTGAAGACAGCGATCTCTCCCTCGTGGACGGGCTGCACGGTTTCGCTCAGCCGCACCTCGGGGAGCAGCGTTGCGTCCTTGCGTATGATGCCCGTGGCCTCGATCGTGCGGCCCTCGTTCGGGAAGGCCGCGTTCGCGGGCTGACTCAGCCGCAGGATCACCGTCTCGTCGACCGTCTGTTCGACCTGGTCGGTCAGGACGTCGATGACGATTTCCTTTTCCAAGTCCCCGGCGGCGAAGGTCACTGTGTCCGCCGGCAGCGCCGTGTAGCGCGTCCCGGACTGCGCCGTGCCATCGCCGGTGTCCTCGTATTTGGCGGTGACTTCGAATTCGCTCGGATTGCTCAGTTTCGCCTTGAACTTGAGCTTGCCGCCTTCCCTGGCACTCGGCGACGAGAGGGATATCGTGGGCAGATCCGCATCATCCATGATGGTCGCGACTGCGGTGAGTTTGGTCACGTCAGGGCCGAAGCCCAGCTTTTGCGGGTTCGACAGCACGAGATGGATGGTCTCGTCCGGCTCGTGGGTGTTGTCATCCGTGGTCGTCACGGTGAAGGTGGTGCTCGTTTGCCCCGCCGGCCAGCTAAACCAGCTATCCTCGGGATTCTCGTAGTCGTAGTCTGAGTCTGATGCAGTCTGATCAGAGTTAAACGGGCTCGCACTGAGACGGAACCTCGCGCCTTGCTCGGGCGCGCGGTCCATCTCGAACGTGAACACCCCGTCATCGCCCTCGATCACCGAAATGTCCTTGACGCGCAGGATGCGCCCCGTGGCATCGGGGTCGTTCTTGACCTTCACCGTCGCGGAACGGCTCGCGCCCCCGATGCTGTAGCCTTCGCCGGGCAGTATGGTCAACGTGATCGAACCGTCGACATTGTCCACGTCCGCATCGACGAGCGTGCCCACGTTTATTGCTCTTTCCCTGGGCTGAGAAGGATTCTCCGCGAAACCTCTGCGTATCAGTTGGTTGTTCGATCGCAGGAAATTGCCGTTGCTTTGTGTGACGATCGTGTTGACCGTGATTCTCGTGAGATTGTCCGGGTGGTCTTGGCTCCGCCAAGGCGCCATGGTCAAGGTGAAGGACTGAATGGTCTGGCCTTCCACCACCTCGGTAAGGGTGTCGGCGGTGTTGACTTTTCGGGTGCCCGCCGTCACCAGCGGGTAGTTGGCGTCGGGGTCGTCCTTGACCGTCCAGGTGACCGGACCGCCGATGATTTCGTAGCCCGGCGGCGCGGCGACAACCCGCACGCTGATCGTCCCGTCTATGGCGGTTTTGCGGTCGACCTGGGTCTTGAAGTAGGACCCGTCGTCTGCGTTGCCACGTCGAAACTCGTACACACGTTCCCACTTGGGCGCGAGGAAATTGGCGGTGTCATCGTCGGTCAACTGGGTGCTGACCTCAACGAATTTGCCGGGCGAGGGACGCGGAATGACTTCGATACGGTACAACACTCCAGTTCCAATAGCGCCATCCTGGCCCTCGGTGATCGTTGAGGCTTCACCGGGGTACGGGACGACCCTGACCGCCGGTTTCACCTGAAACACCGGGGAGAGCGCGTAGAAATGCAACTTTTCCGTCTTGGCGGGATTCGGGCCATGCAGCGGCGTGCCCGAACCCGAATTGAGCAGGCCCGCCGTCGCGATGTCCGGCGTCACTGTGTCCCCGCCCAAAGGAACGTCTTTGAGCCCCCTATCGGTGCTGCCGGTCCACACCTTGATGCCCGTGCCTTCACTGCTCGTGCGAAGTTTGCCCGCCTGGCCGCGCGCCTCCTCGCTGTCCCACGATCCGTCGTAGAAATCGCCGTAGTTGTCGGCGGCCTTCGCGCCGTTCACCCAGTAGATCGGCACGCCGCCTCCGCCGGTGGTCGAAGTGTTGGCGCGGGCGCTAACGGATGCCGTCGAGCCTACGACACGGAACTTGGACGCATGCGGGCGCAGCGCGGCATGCGCGGGCGCGGCGCCGGTGATGCGGGCCTGATCTTGTACGAATTTGTTGTAGTCGGCGATGTTCTTCGAGGCCGCATCCCGCGCCCCGAAGGTCAAGAACAACAGCCGGAACTCATCGCCGGGTTCCACGCCGGCCGGTATGAGCGGCCAGTCGTTGGGCACGATGATCGAATCCTGCGCCGAGGCGCCGGCCGGCAGCAGGGCGAACGAAAGCGCGAGCAGGAGAGCGGCCAACGGGCGGGCCTCCCGGATTCGCGGCGATCCCGAGTACAGGCGGCGGACAGCAAAGCCGGGGGCGTCCGCCCGTCCCCGTCCGGTCCTGCCGGGATATGCCGGTTCGTGCGTGCCCAGTTCGCCACGGGTTTGGCGCACGACTTTCAAGTCCCGGTTTCCTTCTTGGCGAGGAAGGAAGGAAGGAAGGAAGGAAGGAAGGAAG
>VYFB01000022.1:7233-12331 GCA_009842645.1 Nitrospira sp. SB0677_bin_15
AGGAAGGAAGGAAGGAAGGAAGGAAGGAAGGAAGAAGACCGGCCGGCGCTTGATTTGGTCGGTGTCGAGAATACCGTGCGATGAAACTTCATTCAGTCCATAGGCAATCCTCCAGAGCAGATTGTGGATTCCGGTAAAACTCATGTTGTTCGACGGTCCTTAGATAGCACGTTCCTTTCGAAACTGGGGCCTTGGCACTTTCGCCAACCGGCACAAGTCCACGATCAAGGCATGCATGATGCGGTGCGGGGAAGCGGCGGCCGCACCTTTGAGCGCACGGTCCGTGACTGAAAAGGCGTGAAACGCTTCGGGAAAATGCCTCAAGGGAACACGTTTGACGATGGCGAAAAACTCGCCCTGCCGGAAAGTCGTGATCCCCAGGGATTTCGCCACCGCCGCTTCACTGACCCGACGATTCAGCCCGTCTTTGGCTTTCCACAGACGCCGGTATTGCCACAATAAGGCGCCGAGTATCCGAAGCGGGGCCTCGCCCGCTTCCAGATTTTTTTCCACAATCAGCAGGGCCTGAGCTACCCTGCCGTGGATGACGGCTCCCGACAGGTCAAACACCGACGCACCTGGTTCCGCGCCTTGGACGGCAACCACGTCATGGGCAGTGACCGTGCCTTTCGTTGAGACGTAGAGCGCCAACTTCTCCAATTCACGGCGGACGACGGACAACCCTTCGCCTGCCAGTTCTTTCAGCAGTCCCACGGCTTCGGCGTCCAGCCGAATCCCCAACCGCCCGGCTTCCTGGCGAACCCAGCCCAATCGTTGGTTGTCGTACAAGGGCGCGCAATTCACCACCACCGCCTGTTTCTTCAGGGCCTGGACCCATTTCAACCGGCCGTCCAGTTTTCCTGCGGAAACGATCAGGGTTGTCGAATCGGACGGCGCGGAAAAATAGGGGATTAAGGCTTCACCATCCCTGGCGGGAAGTTTGTCCGCCCATTTCAGGAGAACCACCTGGTGGGTGGAAAAGAAGGGCACTTCCTGGACGCGGGCCAATATTTCCTGAGCATTCGCGTCATCGCCGTATAGCACGTCACAGGAAAAGTCGCCGGCGTCGCTCTTTCCGTCGCCTGCGTTTTTGTCCTGGGAACGCGAGGCGCGATGGGTTCGAATCGTCTCGATGGCTTGATCGCGCAGGCAGTCTTCTTCTCCAAGAATCAGAAACAGCCGGGTCTTGTTCAGAGCCGGACCGAGTTCGGCAGGTTTGATCATCGGATTTTCACGCCTCTTTACGCCCCCTCACTCCCCCTCACCCTAACCCTCTCCCTCGTGGGGGAGAGGGGACTTATGGCCCCCAGCATCCCCAAACCTCTGTACCTCACCCTGGTCCTCTCCTTCGTGGGGGAGAGGGGACTTATGGCCCCCAGCATCCCCAAACCTCTGTACCTCGCCCTGGTCCTCTCCTTCTCCCGGAGGAGTTTTGGGCGACCGGCCGGTCGCCCCTGCCTTGGCCCTCTCACGGAGGGAGAGGGAATCTTTTGTGGAAGAAGGGGATGGGGCGCGAGACTCGGAAAAGATCCCTTGATCTCTCGCAGCCCAGAACGCTGCGGCCAACGTTTCCGCGGCCGCTTGCCCGGCTTGCTCCAGGGCCCGGTCTTGCAGGACCCGGTTGAACTGGATTTGATCCTGACGATCTTCGATCTCGGGCGCGCGATTCACAAAAAATTCTCCTGTGCCCGTGGCCGTTTCCGCCCAGAGATTCTCTCCCGTTTGTCGATGGGCCACCGTGACGCGCACGACGACGTTCACGCGGCGTTCACGGGTTTGGCCGGCAGAAAACGTGAGTGATGGGACCGTCACCGAGACGATCTCACCTGTCATGACGTAATCGGCTTGCGCATCCTCCGCCACGACTTGTGCCCCGCTGCTGACGGCAAACTGCTCACGCAAATATCTGGTGCATGCAAACTCCAAATTGCTCTGAAAGGTGTTGTTGCGCAAATCCCGAATGACCAACCGTACCGGCTGCCCTGCCCGTTCGGAAACCGACCCTCCTCCGATCCGCGGACCCGGTCCTTCCACGGAAAACCGGTAACCGCAACCAGGGAGCACGGTGAGTACTATCGAGACGACAATCAGAATCAATCCGTTCATCAGGCTTTTCTTGCCGGGTTACGCTGCGCTTCTGACCCTCACCCTGGCCCTCTCCCAGAGGGAGAGGGGACTTGGGTTTCTGACCCTCACCCTGGCCCTCTCCCAAGGGGAGAGGGGACTTGGGGTGCTGACCCTCTCTCTGGCCCTCTCCCGGAGGGAGAGGGGACTTAGACTACGAAATTGATCAACTTCTTTTCGACGTAAATGACTTTTCGGGGTGTGGTCCCATGTAACCATTCTCCCAATTTTTTGTCCGCGTGTGCCAGTTCGAGAATCTCGTCTTTCTGCGCGCCGGCCGGCACCTGAATCTTGCTGCGCAGCTTGCCGTTGACCTGAAGGGGAATGGTCAATTCCTCGTTTACGACCAGGGCCGGATCAAAGGCCGGCCAAGGCTGGTGCGCAAGACTCGGCGCATGCCCCAAGTCTTCCCATAATTCTTCCGCCAGGTGCGGGGCAAACGGCGACAGCACACGCACAAAGGATTCGGCCGAGGTACGCGGCAGGGGGCCATCCTTGGTAATATCTCGTACAAAGACCATCAGTTTCGAAATAGCCGTATTGAAACTCATCTCCTCGAGGTCCTGCGTCACCCCCTGAATCGTCCGTGCCGTGAGCCGCGCCTGACCGGGTGTTCCATTTCCTTCGATGATCGCGTCTTCACCCGCCACAAGACGATATGCACGCTGCAAGAGTCGCGCCACGCCAGGGATGGACTCGGACGACCAGGGCGCGCCTTTGTCCAACGGCCCCATGAACATTTCATACAGCCGCAACGCATCGGTCCCGTACCCGGCAATGATCTCATCAGGATTCACCACGTTGCCGCGGCTTTTCGACATTTTTTCCGTGACTTCTTCCAATACCAACCCGTCAAGCACCGGATGCAACGGCGTCCCCTTTTCCCACCGCACGTCCTGAGAAGCCACCCAACGGGCTTTGACTTCCTCCCCCGTCTTGTTGTGGACTGGAGTTTCATGGTCAAGACGCACCTCCGTTGCGGGATACGCTTGCGCCTCGAAGGCGGGATCATCGGAGAGATTGTTGTCGAAATAACGATAGCTGTGCCCCAGGATCATGCCCGGGTTCAGCAATTTCTGAAACGGTTCGGGCGTATGCACCAGCCCGAGGTCATACAGCACCTTATGCCAAAACCGCGCATAGAGCAGGTGCAGGACCGCGTGCTCGGCTCCGCCCACGTACAAGTCCACCGGCATCCAATACTGTTCGGCTTCCCGGGACCATGGCTCCCGGTCGTTCCGGGGATCGCAAAAACGAAGGTAATACCAGCAACTTCCGGCCCACTGGGGCATGGTGTTGGTGTCACGGAGAGCCTTCTGACGGGTCTCGGGATCCGTCACTTCCACCCAATCACGCACACGAGCCAGCGGGGGTTCGAACTCCCCGCTCGGGCGAAAATCTTCCAACTCGGGAAGCACCACCGGCAATTCGGATTCCGGAACGAGTGTCGTCGTCCCGTCTTCCAAGTGCAGCACGGGAAAGGGTTCGCCCCAATACCGCTGACGGCTGAAGAGCCAATCGCGCAGTTTGTAGTTCACGGTTTTTTCGCCCTTGCCGTGTTGCACCAGCCACTCGCACATGCGGGTCTTGGCTTCGGGAGTGGGCAAGCCGTCCAAAAAGCCGGAATTCACGTTCGTGCCGTCGTCCGTATACGCCCCGGCGGACATATCACCGCCGGCCACGACTTCGACAATCGGCAGCTGCATTTGCTTCGCAAAGGCATAATCCCGCGTATCGTGCGCCGGCACCGCCATGATCGCGCCGGTTCCATAGGTGGCCAACACGTAATCCGCAATCCAAACCGGGATGGGCTTGCCGGTGACCGGATGCACGGCACATGCTCCGGTGAACACCCCGGTCTTCTCGCCCAGTTCGGCCACGCGCGCCCGTTCGCTCCGGCGGGAGACCTCTTCCACGTAGGCTTCCACCGCCGGACGCTGCCCGGGCGTCGTGATGGCCGTCACGAACGGATGTTCCGGGGCCAAGACCATGTATGTGGCCCCGAACAGGGTATCGGGACGGGTGGTAAACACCTCGATCGAGTGCTGCGCACGTCCCGCGACCTCAAAGAAAATCTTCGCGCCTTCCGAGCGACCGACCCACTCCCGCTGCATCCGCTTGATGGATTCGGGCCAATCCACCAACTCCAGATCATCGATCAACCGCTCGGCATAGGCCGTGATGCGCAGCATCCACTGCCGCATGGGTACGCGTACCACCGGATGCCCGCCGATCTCGCTTTTGCCATCGATCACTTCCTCGTTGGCCAGCACGGTGCCCAGAGCCGGGCACCAATTCACCGGGACTTCTGCCAGATACGCGAGACCCTTTTCGTAGAGCTTCCGGAAGATCCATTGCGTCCATCGCACGTATTGGGGGTCCGTGGTATCGAGTTCCCGTGACCAGTCGTAATCCATGCCCAAGGCCTGGAATTGCCGTTTGAAGTTTGCAATATTCCGCTTCGTGGTCTCCCGCGGGTGGGTTCCGGTTTTAATCGCGTATTGCTCCGCGGGCAGGCCGAAGGCGTCCCATCCCATGGGATGCAACACGTTCCAGCCCCGCATCCGTTTGTAGCGGGCGATAATATCGGTCGCAATGTAGCCTTTGGGATGACCGACGTGGAGTCCGGCCCCCGAGGGGTACGGGAACATATCGAGGACGTAAAACTTGGGCTTGGCCGGGTCGACGTCAGAACGAAACGGCTGATGCTTGCGCCAGTATGCTTGCCATTTCGTTTCAATGGCCCGGTGGTCGTAAAATTTGGACATAAGTCTTATGAACGCGGTCCGGCGATGATCGCTCTCACGCTTAAATATTAGATCTAGAAATATACCACGGCGGGAAAATGGGCGACAAAAAAAGCGCCACCCTTACGCCTCCACTGCTCCCTTTGCTTGCAATCTCCAGTACATTCCTTATGAACCTCTGATTAAGTGCACTATCGGGCGCAGGGCTGCGTTGTGTCCTCGCTCAA
>VYFB01000048.1 GCA_009842645.1 Nitrospira sp. SB0677_bin_15
GCGAGGACACAACGCAGCCATGCGCCCGATAGTGCACTTAATCAGAGGTTCCTTTATTGATTGTGGCTGGGACACCGGAGAGAGACGTGTGGGATGGGGTCGGGTCGGGTGGGGTGAGGTCGGGTCAATCGGCCCGGCACCACTCCGCACCGTTTTTGTAGGATGAAATTTCCTCTCCCTTCATGGGAGAGGATTAAGGTGAGGGTGGGTTAGGAACCCAACGCTTTATTCAGAAAAGCGAGTGTTTTGGCAGGAACGGAAAAATCTCCCATTACTTCGATGCGAGAGGGAACAAGCACGATGGAATGAAACGGAATATCCCGGACACATAATTTTTCCTCGGGTCGATCGACCACGCTGATTTCAACGTCCTCTACGGATTTCGTGATTTCTCCCACGTCCTGAGGCCCATAGGTCTCCATGACGGATTGCAGAATTTCCACAACCCGTTCATTAGCCTCAACACCAGGGGTCACCTCTCCCTCCACCAAAGGAATACATTCTTCCGCGAAACCGACGACGTCAAAATTCTGCAACCGTTCTTTTTTGCGCAACGCCAGCAAATCATTATCAAGGTCTTTACTGAAGGCTCCATAGGGAAACCGCATGAATTCGTAATGCAACCCGCGCACCCCTTTGCCGAGCATTTGCAATTCGGCCAGAAAAATCAGTTGATGCACCTTCACGTCGCTAACCATGGAACATTCTTGTTCCTGAGCCAAGTGAAGCCCATAGACCAACAACGTCCGGTCAACCGTAATCTCTTGCGGTTTTCGCATAACAAGTGGTTCAGCAGGAGGCTGATCCTAACGAGCCACGCGAAGACTCGTCAACATAAGGAAAACTCGAAGACTCCCGGCGATCTCATCAGGGAACCAGAGCATTCCCGCTTGACCCTTCAAGCATATTCCGGTTTAATAGAACCTCCATAAACGGAGAAACTCATTGATGGCGAAGCCCACCAAAGAGCTTGACATTCTCAAGCAACACCTTACGAAAAACGGCCTGAAACTCACCCGTCAACGTGAGAACATCCTCACCACCTTTTTGAAAATGGAACACGTGACGGCCGAACAGATGTACCGGCTCCTTTCCAAGAAAGACCCCCATATCGGCTTAGCCACGGTCTACCGCACGCTCAAACTCCTGTGCGATACCGGCCTCGCTCAAGAGCAACACTTCGGCAGTCAGACACAATTCGACAACGTGGCCCATAAAGGACACCACGACCATCTTATCTGCACGGTGTGTGATAAAATCATAGAATTCGAGAATTGTCAGATAGAAGAGCTGCAGGAAGAAGTCGCCAGAAAAAACGGGTTCACCATTCGGACCCATAAACTGGAATTGTACGGTACTCCCATGCAATTGCCGAACGGCGACTGCAAGAATTGCGGGCGAGACATGGAGACCATGACAAAGGGAAGACCACGTTGAAACGAATTTTTTTTCTATCGTTCGTCGTCGTGGCGGCCCTGAGTCTCCCTTCTGGTGGCTATGCCGATGACCCCCTGATCGTCTATTCCGGCCGGGCCGAACGGCTCATTCAACCTGTACTCGACGCGTTTCAAGTCGAGTCCGGAATCACCACTCAAATGCTCACGGCAGACAGCACGGCATTGATCAACCGGCTTCAGATGGAAGGATCGCAGACACCGGCTGACGTGCTCATCACCAATGACGCCGGCACCCTGGAACGCGCGCGTGAATTGCAATTACTCCGACCCGCGGTCATCCGCGACGTCGAGAACACCATTCCCATCCGTTTCCGGGCACCGGATAACAGTTGGATCGGGTTATCGGGTCGTATTTGGGTGATTGTCTATAACACCACCATGGTGAATCCGGGCGACATCTCTTCCATCCTGGATCTCGCCAAACCACAGTGGAAAGGCAAAATCGCGATCCCCAGTGCAGGCAGTGTCTATTTGCAAAGCGGCGTGTCGGTTATTCGGGCCGTGCAGGGGGATGAAGTCGCCACCGCGTTTCTGCGAGGCTTGAAGAATAATGCCGGCTCACTCGTCTATGGAAAAAACCGACAAATCGTGGCAGCCGTGGCACGCGGGGAAGTAGCCGCCGGGCCCGTCAATCATTACTATATCAACCGTCACCTGGCCAAACATCCGGATGCGCCGATTGCCTCGCTTCCCACGGATCAAGGAAAGCAGGGCATGGGTGTGGTGCTCAATGCCACGGGAATCGGCGTCACCGCGCACACCAAACGTCTGACGCAGGTCCAGGCCCTGATCCGGTTTCTTATCTCTCCCAAAGGACAACGCGTGTTTGCTGACGTCAACAAAGAATATCCTTTGAATCCGAACGTGACGGCTGCGCCCGAATTGTTACCGCTTCAGAACATTCAGGTGGCCAGCGTCCCGTTAAGCCGGTTGGCTCAACTCCGTGATCCCACGATGACCGTCATTGAAGAAGTTGGACTCCGCTAACCTTTTTCCTCCATTTTCATCGTTCCGTTTTCGTTTGCCTTCCCCGCTGGTCCTGCTCGGCTTTTGCCTGGCCGTTGTGCTCATGCTGCCGTTGCTCTACGTCGTCTTATCGGCCATAACGGCGGACCCGGCCGTCTGGCGACGACTCTGGACCACGAGGGTCCCGGAACTGCTCCTCAATACGCTCTCCCTCTCCCTGGGCGTCGCAATCATCAACCTGACCCTGGGCGTCTCGCTCGCCTGGATCCTGACTCGCTATGCCTTTGCCGGGTCGAGAGTATGGGGTTGGCTGTTGATTTTGCCTTTGTCCATACCCTCGTACGTCCTGGCTTACACCTATACGTATCTATTGAAACACGGAGGCTTGTTGGAACAGGCCTGGCAGACCATTGCCGGACCGGAAGCCGTATTCTTTTCACCATTCAGTTTCGCAGGTGCCGTGCTCGTGCTGGCCTTGAACACGTTTCCGTTTGTGTACCTGCTGGCCCGTTCGGCTTTCAGGAATTTCAACGTCTCCTTTGAAGAAGTCGCCCGCACGACCGGAGCCAATCGCGTGAACACGTTCTTCAGAGTGTCGCTTCCGCTCATCCGCCCGTCGCTAATCGCCGGACTGTTCCTGGCGATTCTCTACGTGGCATCCGATTTCGGCGCGGTGTCGCTGTTGCGTTTTCAAACTTTCACCTACGCCGTGTATCAACAGATGACCGGGCGCTTCGACAACACAGCCGCAGCCTGCTTAAGCCTGGTCCTGGTGGCCTGTGCGTTTGTCTTTCTGTTCGGCGAACGATGGTTCCGGCAGCGAAGCCGGTTCTACCAGACCACCGGCCGGTATCGAAAACCTGTACCGAAGCCCTGTGGACCCCTTACGACCCTACTGTTTACATGCTATCTATTGCTCGTGTTCGGAGCCGCATTCGGCCTTCCGGTACTCCTGCTGATTCAATGGACCGTCACGGCGGCATCGGCCGGTGACATTTCTCACCAGTTCTTCGGCTACGCGTGGAACAGTGTTTCCCTATCCGGGCTCACAGCCACCGCAGCCGTCCTCTGCGGGATACCCCTCGCCTACCTGGCATGCCGGCGACGGACTTGGGCAGGCACCTTTTGCGTGCAAGGGGCGTATACGGGCTACGTGCTGCCCGGACCGGTCGCCGCGCTCGCGGTCCTGGCCTTGGTTTCACAAACCCTTCCCCAACTATACGGCACGATTCTCGTCCTGCTCTTGGCTTATCTGGTCCATTTTCTCCCGGCGGCATTGCAGGGCATGGAGTCCACGCTTCAGCAACTCACCCCGAATCTCGAGGAAGCGGCGCGAAGCCTGGGAGCCCGTTCCCTGCGTACGTTCTTTCAGGTGACCCTGCCGTTAGTGCGGGGTGGATTTCTGAGTGCCTGGATCCTGGTATTTGTCCAATGTATGAAGGAATTACCGGCCTCACTCCTGCTACGGCCCGTTGGGTTCGATACCCTCGCGGTCAGGATCTGGCTCGAAGCCAGCGAGGAACTGTACCAATTGGCCGCGCCTCCGGCCTTGTTGATCGTGGCCATTACCATTCCGGTCGTGTTACTATTGATGCGGAAAGATCAAACGTAACCGCGCTACGCACACCTTGCCACAAGATGTCTTTCGGGATGACAGCAAAGTCGAAAGTTTTGACCACCCTCACCTTTATCCTCTCCCATCAAGGGAGAGGAAAGTCTCTTCACCCCCTCGACCCTGGCGGGAGAGGGCTGGGGTGAGAGGGAATTGTCGGGGAATGAGTGAACACATACCAATGACTCCTCCCGACGATACACCCATCGTACTCGAATTACAGGACGTGACCTGCTCGTATGACACCGGCTTCCCGGCAGTGGAAGGGATTTCCTTTCCGGCGCGAAAAGGCGACGTCATTTGTTTGTTGGGGCCGTCCGGTTGTGGAAAGACCACCACGCTTCGGGCCATCGCGGGATTTGAGCCGGTTGCGTCCGGCGAAATCAGGTTGAACGGCAACGTTGTCTCGACAACAAGCCGGCACGTCCCGCCTGAACAACGGCGGGTCGGCATGGTGTTCCAGGACTACGCCCTCTTCCCCCACTTGACCGTACGAGATAACGTAGGCTTCGGGCTGACTTCCGCCACGGCAACCGACCGTCGCGGACGAGTTGACGAAATGCTGTTTCTTACCGGGCTTTCGGAATTCGCCGGGCGATACCCGCACGCGCTATCCGGCGGTCAACAGCAGCGCGCGGCATTGGCGCGAGCCCTGGCCCCACAACCCGTGTTGCTTTTGCTGGACGAACCCTTCAGCAACCTGGACCCCGACACGACTGAACGCATGCGACTGGAACTCCTGCACCTGCTGAAATCCACTCAAACAACCGCCGTGCTCGTCACGCATGATCATGAAGAGGCCTTTGCCATGGCCGACTACGTGGCCGTCCTGAACGGCGGGAAACTGGAACAATTCTCCACACCCGAAACCATCTACCATCTTCCGGTCTCGCCTTTTGTCGCGGAGTTCGTGGGGCAGGCCGACTTCATTCCCGGAACCATTCGCGATTCCGCGGTCGTGACGCAACTCGGGACGTTCCCTGTTCCCCCAGACTACCGGGGCGGGCCGGACGTCTCGATCATGATTCGACCGGACGACGTCCACGTCCATGAAAACGGGAATGGAGACGGAACCGTGGAATCCCGTCAATTTCGCGGGTCGGAGGTCATCTATGGCATCCGCCTGGGATCCGGCGACGTCGTGCACAGCAGCGAAGCCTCGACCCGGTTCTTCCCGCTCGACGCAAAGGTGGACCTGGAAGTCATGGCCACTCATACGGTCGTATTCGACAGGAATCCTTCAGGCAGGCTTGTAGCCTGCACACCAGGAGATGAAAATAGTACAGGTGGTCATCCTGAGCGAAGCGAAGGATCTGCTTTTTCAGGCATTTGACGGGTGAAACGACGAGATTCCTCGCTTCGCTCGGAATGACAAATGGGGAGCATCGTTGGTTATTTTCGTATCAAGCATGGACGAACTGACGAGTATGTATTCTCGCGTCACGTGAAACAAGTTGGGATTCGCAATCGTGTCATTCACCGTTTATAATGGTGTCATGCTTGGCTTGGCGTTGCGGTACAGGGAACGTCGACACGTCTCAACTCTTTTTATTCCATCGACTGAACGTCTTTTGATCAAGGAGGAACATAACATGAGAATTCATGAATCACCTCGCTGGGTTTTACCCTTTTCCCTACTCGCCGTTTTCTTCCTGCTGACTGCAGGTCCGGCTCTTGCAGACCCGCATGGCTCCATGCATGGGCATTCAAAGGGCACGCATGCAAATACCGGCACCCATGGCGCACACGGCTCCATGCATCATGACGGCCATCATTCCCATCAGGATGGAATGCATAAAAAACACGGCGGAGGCCACCATGCCATGCACTCCTCGGGACACGGCAAGCACGGCCACAAAGGGCATGGCGGCCATGGACACGGAGCCGTACATGGCGGTCACCATCAGGACGCCATTAAATTCATCAAGCATATCCTGAAATTCAAAGAGGGCATGAGCCTCACGGACGAACAGGAACGGAAACTTCGGACACTCAAGGTCAACTACAAGAAAGACCGGATCACATTGAAAGCCGAGGTGGAATTGGCGAGCATTGATCTGCACGAAGTCCTGAAAAAGGAAAAGTCGGGTCTGGCTGACATTGAAGCGGAATTCAACAAGCTACACGCCTTGAAGACGAAGCTGTATATGGCTTCCATCAAAGCCAAGCGGGACGCCAAAGCCACGTTGTCCGAAGAGCAACGAGCGCGAATGGACAAAATTCACGAACGCATCAAGTCCCATGGCGGCAACATGGGGCATTCCGGCGACTATTCCAAGTACAAGAAAATGAAGAAACATATGGGGCACGGAACCGGCGGTCACATGAAGTAAACCAGTCCGGTGCCACGCTCTTTCTTCATACAACAGGGCCGCATCATGCGGCCCTGTTGCTTTCCCTTTACCACCTGCCTTGTGTTCAATATTCAAAACATCACTCTTTAGCACTAAAATACATCGAAAATGTAATAATTCAATGATTCATAGAAATACAACTACGTCAAAAATGATCTATAATGCATCAATTTTGATTTTAGCCTGAAAGCAGATTGGATGGCAGGAGCACGCCGTATGGCGTTTTTCTTCAGCAGCGTTGCATAAGTGTCCCGCTCTGTCACTTGGCGGAGACTATGGCTGCGGGCTCAACTGCAACCGGTTCCGTAAGCCGGACGAGACAGACACTGTGTCGTCAGCACCGACGATCACGCCTTCGACTCCGGACAGGCGTTCGATCAACGCCATCCCTTTTTCCGGACCCATGACGAAGATGCCGGTATCCAGGCCATCAGCCAACACCCCTGTTTCGGCCACGATGGTCACGCTCTGAGAGCGCCGCGCGGGTTGAAGCGTTTGAGGATCGAGAATGTGATGGTAGCGAATGCCGGCTTTCTCGAAATAGCGTTGATAATCACCTGCCGTGGAAACAGCCTCATCCTCGAGTTCGAGTTGCCCGATCGTGATGCCATTTTCTTTTCGGGGATGCTGGATGCCGAACATAAACCGTTGACCATCAGGCATACGTCCGAAGGTCTTAATATCCCCGGAAATGGCCACCACGCCGGCCAAGGCCCCGGCTTCCCGCATCACACTAGCCGCGAAATCCGCAGCATAGCCCTTGCCGATGCCGCCGATATCCACTCGCATCCCGGCCTTGGCCAGATAGACGGTTCCCGCCTTCGCATCGATATGAATGGAGGAGAGATCCATGAGCGGGCGAGTGGCTTCCAATTCTTCCGGCGACGGAATGCGCCCTTCACGACTGACGTTCCAAACCTCGACGGCCGGACCAATGGCAATATTGAAACCGCCCTCCGTCAGCCGGGCCATTTCCAAAGAGTGCTCCAGGAGTTCCATGGTTTCTTGTCCGGCTTTGACGGCCCGCTGTCCGGCCGCAGCATTGATCCGTGAGATTTCGCTGTTGGGAATCCACGTACTCAGAATCTGCTCCAAACGATGAATTTCCACGAACCCCCGTTCAATGGCATCATTGGCCAGTGATTTGTCCGGAGCCACGGCAGTCAAAAAGACCAGCGTGCCCATGTGCATCTGAGCACGCTTGACCACGTGCGGCGAAGCGGCATGACCCCAAACTGGCCAACACACGAACCACAACGTCAACAAGATGAGAAAGATCCGAAGGCTTACTCCCTCGCCCTCTGGGAGAGGGCTGGGGTGAGGGTGTCTTTCGTCTTTGTTCATGGGGAAAAAGACTCTGGATTCCCGTGTACATTAGATCCCCGATTACAAACGTCGGGGACAAGCGTCAGGAATGACGGAAGAAGGCATTGGCCATCCCGCGTCTTTGTCTTTTGCTCCCTCGCCCCTGGAGGGAGAGGGCTGGGGTGAGGGGGGTACGTTGCAGTCGCACATGATACACCCCCCACCGCCTCAGCCGGCGCCTGACGGCTTGACTTCGGCGACTCCCCCTCAAGGGGGGAGTGATGACTTATCGGCGACGGAAATATCTGGCGTTGGGTTGCCCGTCAACCATAAACCCGCGCGTTTCGAGCGTCTCGGGTTTCGGCAGGACCGTGACAATAGGTGTTCGCTCCAATCCAAGCTCTGCGGAAAATTTCTTTGAGAAGTCCGTCTCACCTTCGAGGATACGGATCTTCACGCCTCGAATGGTGCGAGGCGTTTCAAGCTCGATGTGCCACGATCCCAAATAGACCAGTTTCTTCTCAGGCACGTGAAAGGTCAATTGGACGTGGGATTCCACCCTGAACGGACCTTCACTGAATTGCAGACGATCAACAACGTACCGTCCCTGGCGCAGCTTCGTGGAAAACACTCCCGATTCGGTATTCACGTTGACCCGTGACCGTTCTCCGCTCTCTTCGTTCGTCAGGAAAAAGAACCTGAGCCTGGCCGGATACATACGTGGATGAGGCCCCTTGGTTTCGACTCGAACGTAACCGAAAGCCAATTCATGCGTCGAGGAGTCCTGGGGCATTTCCTGAGACACGGGAACACAGCCCACCATCATGGCAAGAGATAGATTTGCCAAAAAGATTTTCCCGCTCACCAGACCACCCCTGTCAGCCTTATTCTATCAACACAAGCAACTGCTTGCAGTCATTTTTTCATGACAAAATAAAGTTGACAGAATCCCGTAAATTCTATATTTTGGTTAATCGTTTTCAAAATCAATTTTGTCAAAAATAAAAATCATTATTATTTTTGACTGGGCGCAATGCATGTACGGTAATTCCACGTTGTTTGAACTCAATGAATTTCGATAGAAACACCCGGTGGCTGGGGAAGCAACTCAAGCCTGCCGAAGCCAGATGCGAATGCGGTCAGCTCATCGCAATACTTCGGGAAAATAACCTTGAAGTTAAATGCAAGCGCTGCAAACGGATTGTGTCCATTTCCTACAACAGTCTGAAGGAAAGCGAAGTCACCTTAACGCCATGCGCACAGTAGTAATTGGGTAAAGGGGCAAATCACCCTCACCCTGGCCCTCTCCCATCAAGGGAGAGGGGACTCAAAAAAGAGTGAGAGCGCAATTAAGGAGAACGACAAATCCATTAAACACTAACTCGAGAGGGCCCCAAGAGCCCCTTTAGTCGCTAAGAGGACCGATAGAGTCCCCAACAACAAGGAGGTCGTCCAATGCGACGATTTTTTTTGATCGCGGGGGCAATGATGGTCCTCATGATTATTCCACAAACGACTGTTTGGGCACAGGATGCGGAATTTACTCCGGCCCAGATGAAACAGATACGCAAAATGTTTGAAGAGTGGTCAAAGCAGCAGCAGCAACAGCAAGCACCTGCAGCAGGATCGGTGGCACGGCCGCCGGCCCCACCGGCCAAAAAAGGATCTTCCATGCCGGGTATGGGCGACACTACAAAACAATCAATCCGGTACGGCCAGGAATTCTCGGGCGGTAGCGGCCTGCAGGGTGGACGGACCATCTACGCCAGACCCTTCGTCAAGGCGCCGAAGACCATCCTCGGTGGGTACATCGACTTCACGCTCACGAAATGTAACAACGGGGGAGCCCGTGATTGTGACGCAAAGTCGGGATTCGACCAGGAACGCTTCGTGCCGTTCTTCTATTCCCAAGTCACGAACCGGCTCAGCGTGGCGGCGGAGCTCGAGATTGAACACGGCGGACCTCAAGGCAACCAATCAGACGGAGACATCAAGATGGAATTCGCCACCATGGACTACAGGTTCAACGACGCGTTCAACCTGCGGGGGGGCATCATCCTGGTACCCATGGGCCGGTTCAACCTGATCCACGACTCGCCATTGAACGATCTGCCTCTCCGTCCGATGGTGAGCCGTTCGATCCTGCCTTCCACGTTTGCTGAAAGCGGAATCGGCTTTTTCGGCACGTTCTATCCGACCGCGCTTTCCAAGGTCGACTACGAATTGTACGTCGTCAATGGCTTTAACGGAGATAACGGCCAGTTTCAGGACGGAAACGGGACGCGAGGGTCTCGCGGAAGCCTGAAAAAGGACAACAACGAAAACAAGGCCATTGTCAGCCGCGTCTCGTTCAGCCCGATGTTGGGAGTCGAAGTGGCCGGGTCCGTTCATCATGGTAAATGGGACAAAGACGACAATTATGACCTGACCCTATGGGCCATCGACGGGGCACTACAACGAGGGCCCTTTGAACTCATGGGTGAAGTCGCTTGGGCCAACGCCGAAGGTCACGGGTTGTATGAGACTGTGGCGGGGACAGTATCCCGTCAGGACGGTGACGACTCAAATAGGCGCCAAGTGCAGCAAGAGGGAGGCGAATTCTACGTCGTCCCCGAAAACATGTTCGGATATTACGTGCAATTGAATTACCACTTTATGCCCAAGGGCCTCACCAGGGCCTTGCCCAGTTATTTCGGCCAGGACTCGACGTTTACGGGTATCCTTCGTTGGGGACGGGCGGATACCAACACCGACTCCGATATCAACTCGAATGACGAACAACGATTGACCGTGGGGCTCAACTTCCGGCCGGTGGAAGATTCGGTCATCAAGTTCGCCTATACGTGGAACGAGAAAGGCGTGAACAATCCTGCGGGAGCCACGGATCACAACGGGTTCCAATTCAACATGTCGTCGTACTTCTAATGGAAAGCCCCCCTCACCCCAGCCCTCTCCCGCCAGGGGAGAGGGTGAGAAGAAAAAGAGGAGAGGGGAAAGAAATTATGGGTAGACATATTGTTCTTTCCTTGTTTCTGGTCGTCTCCACGGTGGGGTGCGCCGCGGTTTCCGGCGCGCCCCATACCGTGAAAGCCCGCTGCTCTTATGACCAGACTTGGGCCGTGGCCCTCGCGAGCATGAACGAATTCGTATTGACTCAAACGGATAAGAACAAAGGCGTGATTGAAACCGAGTGGGCCAGCTTTACCTCCGACAGAAATGTCGGAGCATTCCAACGTCAAGGCAACAAGGAACGCGCGCGGTTTTTCGTTAACGTGGACACGGCCCGGCAGCCAGTCAGGATCTCGGTCCGGCAAGCCCGGGAATTTTTTTCGCCCGTGGGCGCGCGGTCGCAAGGTATAGCCTGGAAACGCATTCCTCCCGACGCCGAGGAAGAGCGGCGTCTGGTCGAACGGATTACCAATCAACTAATGAGTGAAGGATGTACGGTCGTCAGTTGAGACAACCTCCCTCTCCCCTGGCGGGAGAGGGCTGGGGTGAGGGGGAAGCAAGAAAAAGCCTTCACCCTCACCTTAATCCTCTCCCATCAAGGGAGAGGAAACTTTGAGAGGGGCGGGATGAGAGAAGTAGAAAAATTCCGTCATTCCCGCTTCTGCGGGAATGACGGAAGAGGGCAAGCGGGAGTTCAGCTTGGGATTGTTTTTGTCGTGTGTAGTTTTTTAACGGGTTTTCCTTCAACACAAGTCCTCGCTCAGGAGCAACCCCAAGAGGAATCTCAGGAACAGATCTGGGACCATGAACTCAACCGCTGGCTCACACCGGAAGAACTGGGTCACCTGGAAATTTATTTTTCCGAGGACGAAGCCGCGAAAGTCATGTTTCCGGATTCCGAAAAGATCCGCAGGGAAACCTTGACGTTGACGGACGAGCAAAAAGCGTTCGTCGAAGAGGTCATCGGCTGGGAATTTCCGGAATATACCTTCGACGTCTTCATCGGGGAAACCAAAGAGGAAATCGACGGATACGCAGTCATCCAGAATACCATCGGCAAGCATCGCCCGATTACGTACATGGTGGGCGTGACCGCAACAGGCGAATGCATGAACTTTGAAGTCATGGTGTACAGGGAAGCCCGGGGTAACGAGATCGCCACCAAACGCTTCAATTATCAATATCAGGGCAAAACCATCGGAGACCCGATACGCATCAATCGCGACATTATCAACATCACCGGAGCCACGATGTCCGTGCGGTCCGCGAGCGCCGGAGTCAAACGCGTCCTCGTTCTGGTGAATGAATTCTATTTGAAGCCTCGCGGGCTTGGCCGCGACGTTTTAGCGGCTAACAAACAGGAAAAAGGGTTTTTTGAAGTCCTCCTCGGGCTCTGAGTGTAGGAGCGACCGCCCATACCCGATAAACCCTCTACATCCCCTACCCCCTCCTTACAACAGAGTGGAATTAAAAAAACTCCCTCTCCCCTGGAGGTAGAGGGTTGGGG
>VYFB01000049.1 GCA_009842645.1 Nitrospira sp. SB0677_bin_15
CGCCTGCCTGTTATTTTGTCTTCTGGTGAGATGCCCGTGAATTGACCGGACCGCTTCTGCTATGCCACATTCGATTTTCGCGTACCGGATTTCATAGGGACGGCACAGGGGCCGTCCCCTGCAAAAAAGGATGAAGAAATCGCTGGAGGATTCGTATGGCTTCGGATCTGAAACACAAAAGTCGTGAGTTGACTCAAGGACCGGGGCGGGCGCCGGCCCGGGCTATGTTGCGGGCCGTGGGACTTCGGGATGAGGATTTTGATAAACCGCTCGTGGCCGTGGCGAATACCTGGTCGGAGGTGACACCCTGCAATTTCCATTTGCGCGACATTGCGGACAAGGTCAAGGCGGGTATCCGCGAGGCCGGCGGGGTGCCCATCGAGTTCAACAGCATCGTGATATCGGATGGTATCAGTATGGGTACCGAGGGCATGAAAACCTCCCTGATCAGCCGTGAAGTCGTGGCAGATTCCATCGAACTGGTGGTGCGCGGGCATTTGTTCGACGCCGTGGTGGCGATCTCCGGGTGCGACAAAACCATTCCCGGCACCGTCATGGCCCTGGCCCGGCTCAATCTCCCGTCGCTGATGCTGTACGGCGGCTCCATCATGCCCGGCCGCTTCCAGGACCGGAACGTCTCGATCCAGGAAGTGTTCGAGGCCGTGGGTGCCCATGCCCGCGGGACCATGTCGGATACCGAGCTGCACGATCTCGAAAGTCACGCTTGCCCTGGGGCAGGCTCCTGCGGAGGGCAATTTACTGCCAATACCATGTCGATTGCCTTCGAGTTCCTGGGGATTTCCCCGATGGGATTCAACGGCGTTCCCGCGTTGGACGCCCGGAAAGAATCCGTGTCGGTCCAATGCGGGCATCTCGTGATCGACCTGTTAACACGCAACCTTCGTCCCAAGGACATTATCACGCGGGATGCCCTGGAAAACGCGATTGCCGCGGTGGCGTCCACCGGCGGGTCTACAAACGCGGTGCTGCACCTGTTGGCCGTGGCCCATGAAATCGGGGTGGACCTGGATATTGACGATTTTGACGCGGTGAACCAGCGCATTCCCCTGATCGCGGATTTGAAACCTGGCGGCCGGTACATGGCAGCGGACTTGTATCAAGCCGGAGGCACCCGTCTCGTGGCCAAACGCTTGATTGAGGCCGGCCTGCTCAAAGGCGAGTGTATGACCGTGACGGGACGCACCATCAAGGAAGAAACCGAAACCGCCTCGGAAACGCCTGGGCAGGAAGTCCTCTATCGCCCGGAAAAGCCGATCAAGGCCACGGGCGGCTTGGTGATCCTCCACGGCAACCTGGCACCCGACGGGTGCGTGGTCAAAGTTGCGGGCCACAGCAAGCTGACCCATACCGGTCCGGCCAAGGTGTTTGATTGCGAAGAAGACGCTTTTGCCGCGGTGCAGAATAGAGAGATCGTGGACAACGACGTAGTCGTGATCCGGTATGAAGGGCCTCAAGGGGGGCCGGGCATGCGGGAAATGCTGGGCGTGACCAGCGCGCTCGTCGGTGCCGGGCTTGGCGAAACCGTGGCCCTGCTGACGGACGGCCGGTTTTCCGGCGCCACGCACGGCATGATGGCCGGTCACGTCACACCTGAAGCCGCCAAAGGCGGTCCCATTGCCGTGGTTCGCAATGGCGACACGATTACGTTCGACGTGCTCAACCGTCGCCTCGACGTGCAGCTTTCCCCCGATGAAATGGCCGCCCGGTTGCAGCAATGGACCGCGCCGCCGCCGAAGTACACGAGCGGAGTGCTCGCCAAGTACGCCCGTACCGTTTCATCGGCGTCCAAGGGGGCGGTGACTTGAGGCACGTCGGGTTACGCTTCGCTAACCCGACCTACGGCTGGCCTTCCCCCTCACCCCAACCCTCTCCCACGGTGGGGAGAGGGAGTTAACGGATCAAGTCCGGGGCAGGCTCTCTTCCGCCAGGGGAGAGGGAGTTGATAGGGTTATCCGGCGGATTTCTTGAAGTCTTCCAGGAGAATATTTTCTTTATAGCGAATGATTTGGACGGGTTTGAAGGCCCGGTCCTTTTTGCCCATGGCGGCTCGCTGTTCGACTTCCTTTACGAACGCGTCAGGCCCGTAAATGGGGGCGTAGGTCATGGTGACGATCACGTCCATGGACGGGGCGTTCTTGGGAGTCGGGAAGGTAAAGGTTTCAACCCGTTGCTCTTCGGGCTTGAGGACGTTGTCTTTCAACACCTTGACGGCTTCGAAGTCGAAAACGGTGGATTTCCCGTCTTTGGTTCCGAACACCCGTTGATAGTAGCGTTTTTCCCCGTAGGCTTTCCGCAGATTTTTCCCCAGAATCGTCAGGTCGAGTTCCACGCGAGACCACCCCGGATGGGGTAACGGCAGGTTATGTGGGACCAGGCTCCGGACCGTGACCTTGACTTCTGATTCTTCACCTTTGACTTCGGTGTTGACCTTCACGTTCACGGCATCAGCACGGACCTTGCCAAACCGGCCGGGGAAACTGTGGTTCGAAATTTTCCGATTCCGTTCTCCGTTGGCCGACTCGCCGAAGGCTTCGGGCATGTGGCAGGACTGACAATTTTTTCCCGCCTTTTGGGTTTTGGTCTCCTGCCAGGGACCCAGTAAGTCCGGCAGTTTTTCATGGCCCGGTAAATTTTCATGACAGGTCACGCAGTATTGTGATTGGCTGTAGAGTTCCGTGGGAACGGATTGATGCGCCAGATTTTCAACGGGTTTTTTGTAGCTGCCGAAGACGGTCCGTTCCAGTTGATAGGTTGGGTGCGGCGGATGTTGTTTCGGGTCCACGTCCTTGATCAGGTGGCATTGCGAACATCCCACCCCGTCCAACCGGGGGTCGCCGGATTCTATCTCCTCGATATAAACGCGCGTATGCTCCGGATACTCCAACACGCTCGGCGCGTGGCACCGAAAACACATTTTGCCTTCTTCGTCACCGGAACTTGCCCTGTACCGTTCCAGCGAGACACGAAACGGTGAACTCAAAATCGACCGGGATTGGGCGGAAGCCTCCCATTCTTCAAACACGCGCAGGTGGCATCGCTTGCATTTCTGAGAATGCGGGAACGCCTTTGCCATCGGCTTCTTCGCGCTTTTCTCGGCGGCTGCCGTTTGGGACACGGGAGCATCAACGGCAACCGTGAACACGGCAACCACCATGAACGTGCCGATGGCCCAACTTAGTGCATGGATACATTTTTGCATGAAGCTGCCCTCAATCGATCAAGTTGGCATATACGTGAAACAACAAGGCCACTTATAAGGATTTCGTCCGGAACGTCAGGAGTCGTTGCGATGAGTAATCCTTGATGATCTCCGCGGCTTTCTTTTTCTCCCGTTCGTTTTTCAGGGTCCCCAGGTACTGGTCAAGCAACGCCTGGTCCGGTTCGGGAATCAACGCATAATTTAAGGAGGCCTCCACGTAACTCGGCGAGGAACCCTCCTTGACCTGTATGGAGAACGGGACTTTCCGCGTGGTTCCCCCGTTGACGAGTGGGTTGGGGATCGGCCCGCGAAGAATCTTGTCAAACGGCAAACCGAATCGTTCCTGCCTGGTCCCGAGTACGTGCCCTTCGGCGTCCTTGACCGTGACGGTCACGAAAAACTGTTTCAACACGGGGTCGCCGCCGGGAAACACGTGAGGAAGACTCCCATTCCTGACCAATACCCTGCCCTCCACACCGTTCGCCGACTGCTTGACCTCAAGATCCACGCGCGGGAACCATTCGGCTTGCAGGTTTCGATTGCTGAGCATGATGCCCGGAATCACGATTCCTTGAAACCAATGCCGTCCGATGGGCCGCGTGAGCGAGCCGCGCTGCGAGGTGGAACTCCCCGTGGACCGCTCCATGTGGCAATCCTGACAAATCGTTCCTTTCAGGATTTGTCCGGGTAGTTCGGCCTTGCTCACGTCTTTGACTTTACTGAAGTGACAGGACGCACAAAATTGAGCGCCCTTATACACTTGAGCCTGTTTCGAGGGATGCACCAGATTTTCTTCGGCATCGGCATAGGGTCCGAAAAAGGTGTTTCCGGGATTGATCTTGAACGCCGGAAACTCCCCGTTCTTTTCCTTGACGGAATCGATCAGGTGACAGGATGAACAACTGATCCCTTCCGCGCCATGAGTCTTCTTCGCCCGCCTGCCCCGTCTTTTCGGCTTTTCCGACAGGACCTGGGCGATGAACTTTTCCGTATGTTGCGGGAACACCGTGACGGCCGGCGCATGACACGAGAGACACCGGGTTTTTTCTTCCGCGGTCGGTCCCGTTTGCAGCCACAGGCCGAGAACGGTTTGAAACACGGGAGACGTGAGCGCGGTCCCGTGCAACAAGGCCCCGTCCACCCGCCCGAACGTTTTAAGGTCCGGGGTTTGCTCGCGCATCCCTTTCCATTCCTCGTAGTGACGATCATGACATTGCTTGCAATGATCTGACGGCAGAAAGATTTCCTCGATTTCCTTGATCCACTTATGGGTTTCAGGAACCTTGGGTGCTTCCTGTGCCATTGCGCCAGGCACCGGAATCCACAGCATACCGGCCAGGACGATCAGCAAACAGCTCTTCACTTGTCTTCTGGTCCGGCTGTTTCGAAAAGACGACATGGTTAATCTTTCTCAACACGTACGAAGTGGAAGTTCAGCCCGCCACCGACACCCTGATCATCAATACCGGCCGGTTCAAACGTCGCCACGGAGAAATTCTGAGTCGGCATCGCTTTTTCGAGTGCCTTTCCCAAATCCAGCATGTTCCGGATGTCCTTTCCGTCCACTTCCTTGATGACGGCCTTGACCTTGATACCGGCACGATCCGCCGGCGAGCTTCCGATCACGCCGAAGACCACCACGCCTTCGGCCTTGGTCAAGCCGAGAACTTCCTTGATTTCTTCATCGACTTCGCCAACGTCAATCCCGAATTCTTCCGCCAAGGCATACGCTCGATCCTCCGTCATGGCTTCTGCCGACAAGAGGACCGGCGCCCACACGACGCCACTAATGCAAATCGCCAGAATGACACCGCGGCCGATCATCACCTTTCGTCCTTTATGATTTCTTCGAAGCCGTACCGACCGGATCGACCAGCAGTTGAAGCCAGGACGCCACGGCCTTTTGTCCGTTTCTTTCTTTATTCTCGCCGTTCCAGACGGCAAAAGCCACGGCTTGCATGCGACCGGGGACCAGGAGAGCTTCATTTTCCGTGTCATCCCCGTCTTTGGTCAATGGACGCTTCATCACCACTCGCCAGAACCCTTTGTCCCATTCTGCTTCGCCTTTGACCTTGCCTTGACGGTTCTTGCTCGTCAACGTACTGAACCCACCGCCGATGAGATCTTCGACCGAAGAAGGACGTCGAGGAATCACTTCAAACTTGCGAATCCCTCTCTTCTTGCGTCCACGTTCCTTGGCCCTGGCTTTCCGGCGGTCCACGTCGCTTTGCCAATCCGCTTTCCAATGCCAGATGTTGACGTAGTGATCCAATTGGCCCATACAGAAAAACGCCGGCGCATTCCCCAACGGGAGGGCCAGCGCCGCCCCGTCACGAAAGACGCCGGGAGTCAGTTGTTCATTTTTGGTCGCATCCTGCCACTCCACCAAAAATGCGATGTCTTTGCCGTCATGCACCGATCGCACAGAGATGACCTTGGCGCTGGGTTCCGGCCAAACCGGTCGAGTGATGATCTGGCCGCTCAGGGGAATGGGAATGGGCGCGATGGTCTCCCACGCCGCATCATCAGGCTTCGTGGGCAGCGGACCGTCCGTAAAATGAGACCGGACCACGATCCCCTGAGAACTCACCGCGGGAATCCCAAACCAACCAAGCGCCATGGCCAAGCACACAATGCCCGATCCTATCAAAATCAGCGAACGGGGAAGTCTTCGTTTTGATTTCACTGGCCCACGTCCATTGCTTGATGCGGCTGTTTCACTCATTTGTCATCCCTGTATGTATTCAGTCATTTGTTGCCACTTTCAGTCGATGGGTTGAGGAGGCACCATCCGTCAGTACACGCACCAGTTGTCATCCTGAGCGAAGCGAAGGATCTGCTTTTCCAAGCGGTTGGTGAGTGAAACGACGAGATTCTTCGCCTCCGGCTCAGAATGACAATTCTGGTGTGATCGGCCTTTCATTCTGTCAACGAATTAGTGAACATCTACAATCCCTACCAAAGTTTGACGCGGCGGACTTTATTTTCGTTGCGTTCGCAAATATAGAGATAGCCTTGACTGTCAAGGGCCAAGCCCGACGGGGCATTCACGACAGCATCCACGGCGAGGTTCCCGTCCCCATGTTTCAGCATCCCCGCGTCTTCCTTGGCGACAAAACGCGCGGCGCCGCAGCCGCCCATGTTTTTATCCTCGTACCCGCTGTCTCCGTTCCCTGCAATGGTCTCGATCATGCCCGTGGCGGGATCGACTTTACGGATGCGATGATTCATCGAATCGGCAATATACACGTTGAATTTTTCGTCGACAATGGCCGCCTCAGGCACGTTCAACATGGACATCACCGCGGGCTTCCCATCGCCGTCATACCCGAAACGGCACACCCCGGCTACGGTCGAAACCGTGCCCGTTTGCGCGTCAATCTTGCGAATACGGTTACTGGCCTTATCCGTCACGTACACGTTTCCGTGCCGGTCCACGTCAATCGCCACCACGTCCCAGAGCTTCGCTTCCAGCGCCGGACGGCCGTCGTCCAGGTAAGGCGACAGGTCCAAATTATCGGAACACTGCGGGCGAAGCCAGCCTTGATCGTCGCTGAAGTCGATGCCGATCGCGTCACCGGACAACACGACCAGGTTTTGTGCGGTCAACGGGCTGATCCAGTCTTCATCTTCCCTGGACCACGTCCCGGCAATCGTGGTCACCATGCCCGTTCGAGGATCGTATTGACGAATACGGTGGGCCTGGGTATCCGCGATATACAGGTTGTCTTCCGCGTCAAAGGCAATGGCCCCGGGATAGGTCAGGTTGATCTCCAACGCCGGACCGTCGCCGTTAAAGCCGGAGTCTCCGGAACCCACGACCGTCGTGATGACGTCAGTCTCGTGATCAACTTTGCGTATACGATTACTGCCGGAATCACAGATATACAGATCGTTATTCGAGTCAATCGCCACGCTCAAGGGCAGGTACAGTCCGGCTTCGCCGCAAGGGCCGTAATCTCCGCTGTAACAGGTCTCTCCGATGCCTGCATAGTTATGAATGGTCCCGGCTTCCAAATCAACCCGCCGTACCCGGTCCGACCCGTTTTCCGCGATGTAGAGCCAGCGCCCTTCCTTGTCAACGCAAATGTGATTGGGTAAGGGAATGCCGGCCTTCTTCGCACGTTTCCCGTCACCCGTACTCCGGGACTTGCCGTTTCCCGCAAACGTTTCTATTTTTCCAACCGGGGACTCTACACTCGTTTCCATACCACGCTCCTGTCTATGTGTTCGCGCCTGAACCGCAAGCCGTTAAGGAACCTCTGATTTAGTGCACTATCGGGCGCATGGCTGCGTTGTGTCCTCGCTCAACCCTCACCTATCTCTCTGATAAGCTTCGGGTTTCGCTCCGGGACGCCTTGCCCTGCATCCCGCTATCACACTAAATCAGAGGCTCCTTAACTCTTCGGTGTCTCCACCGCTTCCGGTTGAGTGGCTTGTACCGGAGAAACCGTTTGATCGCTTTGCGGGGCCGTGGCCGGCGATGGTGCCGCGTCCGTACTTTGCGGACTCACCTGGGCCTGAGCTTGTTGGTCTGCTATATTCTGCGCCTCAAGGTCAACGGCTTCCGCTTCATTCACGGACTTCTTGAAGCCTTTAATCGCCTTTCCGACTCCCTCACCGAGTTGGGGCAATTTCCCGGCGCCGAATATGATCAGCACAATAAACAATATCAGAATCAACTCGGTAAAACCTAAACTCCCAAACATGATGGTATTCTCCTTTTGAAACAGGAATGCCGCTATTCACGGGCTCGTTTTGCAAACCGCTGCTTTAACCGTTGGCGCGCTTCTTCGGCCTGCTCAAACATTTTACACTTTTCATAGGTATTGATGAGATTGTAATACGCCAACGGTTCATCCGGGCTGTGCTCAACGGCTTCTTCCATGATTTTTACAGCCATGTCTGATTTTTTCAACGTAAAAGCAATGTCCATGAGTTTAAAACTGGACTCCAGATGTTTGGGATCGAATTCCAGGACCTTCATATACGCCTGCACGGCCATATCCAAGGTGTTGTAATCCGAGATCTGCGGATTATCCAACTCTTCATAGACGCCTGCCAGATTATACCAGGCAATCGGATCTTCCGGGGTAATTTCGATTAATCGCTCGAAATACTCCTTGGCCTGCATGTATTCTTTCTTGTCGTTATGGAGCCTTCCCAAATTGAACAGGGCCAGCACGTCATATTTGTTCAACTCCAAGGCCCGTTCGTATTGGGGACGGGCGTCATCCATCATCCCCTTGGTGCCGTAGATCGTGCCCAAGTTGGAATAATACATGGCCAGGGATCGATCCATTTCCGTTCTCAACCCCTCGGCCATTTCGATGGCCTTCTTGACTTCGGTCAAGGCCTCTTCCAGCTTTCCTTTCCCAAAATACAACTCGCCCAACCGGCAACGGGCCTGAAAATCGTCCGGCTCTTCACTGAGCAACTTTTCAAGCTCCGCAATCTCTTCATCCGGTGTCAACTGCGGCTCTTGGACCTGCGGCTCGGCCACCCCACCCTCTTCCTGTGTTGCAACACGTTCTGCTTCCATGATCGCTCCGTATCCTCTCAACGTATTTGACTGAATGCAGGCGTCACCGGGGTATACGCCACGGTTCCTGCTTTATTGCGTAATTTACTCAGCGTGCCCCGCTTGTCGAGCGTCATCAGTATGAGCCCGACGACGACCATTAACGTCAAATGCGACAATTGCAAGGCATATCCCGCCATGAACATCAATCCCAGGCCATACCCTGCCAGACGACCGATCAACACCAGTTTAATGACGGTATACGCCCAGCAGGTAAACCCTGCCATATAAAGAGCAAAGGGCAAATAAAACGTATACCCCATGCCCATTTGAAATACCCAGCCGATTCCCTGACCGGCCTTTCTCGCGTCTTCGGCAAGCGCGGGGCTATAGAGCGACAGGAAAAAATCAATGTAGAGCAACGTGAAAAAAGTCGCACCTCCGCTCAGCAGCAGCGTGATGGCCCACTTCCGTTGAGTCTTGTTCCTGGTAAAGAGCGACGTGCTGCCGTACGACCACAACACCAGAATACTCGCCAGGACCATGAGGGCCTCGCCTCCCCGGCTGATTTCATGCACGAACGGCGGCGCAGAGACAATGCCCATTAAACCATACGTGGTGGACACCGTCTGATAGTAAATCCAGCCCATGATGCCGAATACAAAACACCCTACGGTGATACGTTGCGCCCACAGATGATGCGTTGCCAGAAATTCCGCCATCAGGATTGCCAGGATTGCGAGGGACACGACGTTATAGATAACCGACCCCAACATGGCAGGCGGAAACAGAAGATAGACAACGGTCAACACGACGAGCAGGGAGACGGCCGGGACCAGGAACCCGTCAAACTGCCCTGTCCATACCGATTGCCGTACTTTCTGAATCAGCAGAATGAACAAAACAAGAAACAGCAGGATGGAGGTGACGTTAAGAAGAATAAACCCCAGGGAGGAGAGCATCTGAAACGTCAACCTGACGGCTTCGGATTTTTCGGCCAGCTTGGCCATGTGCATGCCCAGCCGTGAAGCCAAACGATACAGCACAAGTTCCAAGAACGCCGATAGCAGGAGAAACTTGAGCGCATATTCAAACAGGATACCGGAGTTCGCCCCGCTTTCGTGCCCCGCTGTCGACACTGCCGTCATATCCGTTCCGCCTTTTCTTCTCTTTCCGGCCAGGTCAACACTGAGAATACACGGACGGCTCTTCGCGATTAAGAAACGGCAGTGAATTCCGGAGCATGTTGTCGTTTATGTCGAGCGATGTACAGCAGGCCATCGGCCATGGAATAATTAAACGGCAATTCCACAACCACTTCGCTGATTTTTTCGTACACGTGCTGATACAGCTTTTCGGCCTGTTCGGGCGTCATACCTTCCTTGACCTCATAGAAGAAGCCCAAGCTCAAATCTTCAGCAGCGGGTCGCATAATGCGTTGAATTCCGTAGCCTCCCGGATCGTTCATAATGGGGGCTTCTTTTTCAAGATCGAAGAGACAGGGCTGGCATGAAAACCCATACGACGAATTCAACTTTGTATTGTCCAACACGAAGTTCATGGTTTCCCGGGCTTCGTCTTCCGTTTCGGTAGGGAAACCGACAATGACGTAGCAATGGACCCCAATGCCCAAGTCAACGCAGTCCGAACAAATCCGGTCGACGTTCTCCTGGGTAATGCCCTTTTGCATAAAGTCCATCATACGCTTGTTGTAGGTCTCCAACCCGAATACGATCTTGTGACACCCGGCATCCCGCATGAGGGCCAGCAATTCTCTCGAGAGATTCTTCTCAAAACGCAGTTCGGCCGTCCACTGAAAGTCGCATTGTCGTTTCAGGATTTCTTTACAGAGCCGCCGCGTTGGCGAGAGGGCCAGGCATTCATCGGTAAAGAAGAAAAACGGCGTGTCATATTTTTGAGAAAGCGCTTCGAGTTCGTCCACGACCTTGATGGGATCCTTTTGGCGAAAATTCTGGTGATCCAACGTCAGGGCGCAGAAGGCGCAGTCTTTATAATAACACCCTCGTGAAAACTGCACCGGCAACACCGTCTTGGGAGCCAGGTACCTGTCGAGCGGGAATCCATCGTAATTAGGGGCCGGGTGTTCAGCCAAATTTTCCGAGTAGAACGGCTGGTTCACGATAACCTTTCCGTTTTCCCGATAGATGAGATTGGGAACCTTGGCAAAATTCTTTTTCCCTTCCAATTGATTCACCAACTCCAATAACGCCTTTTCTCCCTCAAACACGATAAAATCGTCCGTGACCTGGAACAGCCGGTCGCCTCGACGAAGATTATCCACCAACCTGGTGAAGATACTTCCACCCACGGTCACGTGTATGTCGGGATTCGCTTCCTTGATGAGACGGCACAGGGTCAGGCCGGGAATGATCTGGGACGTGGCGGTGATCGATACGCCGATCAACCCAGGATTTTCATCGATAATGGAAGAGAGGAAATGATGCCGGTACAGGTCGAGGTAGGGATTCTGCTCTTCGTCGTGAATCGCCTTGAGAATGTCACGAGAGGAATAAATGGAATAGGAAAACTGGTTGTCGACCACGGTAATTCTGGTTGGGAAATACACCGAAGACACCACCTCCAACCAGCGATCGATTAAAAACAGGCATTCCCTATACCGCTCAATGTCATAAAACTCTTCCCCGCGAAGCGAGGCTTTGGCCGGTTCAACCTGGTCGATTAAATGGGGAAATCGATCCAAGGCTTCCACAATCCGGCCATAATGTTCATCGCTCCCCGGTCCCGTCTCGCCTTCACGTGAGTTTTCCAATTGCCTCAGTTTTTCAACCAGTTTTTCATAGACTTCCAGACCATACGTTCTTGAGAGAATCGTATCAAGAAGTTCTATGTTCAAATCCCGTTGACTCTTGTCGGTAATACCGGCTTGGTCAAGAAAAGCCGTTAGGCACGGAAGACTCAGATAGGGTTGAGAGGGATGCCAACTGGGAGGAAATAGTAAAGAGATTTTCACATTGCCTCCTTACATGAAGTTGTCTCGTGTCCCATTAAGGGAACCTCTGATTAAGTGCACTATCGGGCGCAGGGCTGCGTTGTGTCCTCACTCAACCCTCACCTATCTCGATGATAAGCTTCGGGTTTCGCTCCGGGACGCCTTGCCCTGCATCCCGCTATCACACTTAATCAGAGGTTCCTTAAGATACATCTTCCGATTATCAGCTTCGATAGTCAATTCATCCACTGAAAGGCCTGTAGTTCTTATACACGGCTTCCGGTTTCTTATGCAACTCAAGGACTGATAGTTTCAGGCAATCCGGTCATGCCCCCCCACCGCATCAGCCTTCGCCTTGCGGCTCGGCTTCTGCGACTCCCCCTCAAGGGGGGAGTGATTACAAAAAGAGCCGCTGGCCCGTGAAGGCTAGCGG
>VYFB01000015.1 GCA_009842645.1 Nitrospira sp. SB0677_bin_15
GCAAAGGGGAGGATAAATGTCGAAAATGACGGAAGGCCTGCCACAATATTTTCGTTATGGCAACGCGTGACCGGGATTGGCCGGGGTATACGGTGTGGTTCTTCTGCCCCGGGTGCGAGCGGCTCTGGACGTATCAAGGCCCCGACGTGGTCGCTTTGGACCGGAACATGGCCTTGGGGCCGGCCGTGGCCAGTGAAGGGATTCACAGTCGAACGTGCGTGAACTGTGACGGGTCGAAAACAGCTACGGCTGCGGAGATTTGAGTGATTGGATTTGTGTAGGATGAGTTCAGAGGATTTCTTTTTGGAAAGAAAGAGAGCAAAGAGTGTATGAGAGGAAAATTGGTACTGGATTGTGACTTCTAAAATATCCCAGAATAGGTTATTATCTGGGGAGTCAAGAAAATAGGAAAGAGGTAAAATCTATTAGCGATGAAAGCTATGGAACAGAAAGGCCTTCAGTTCCACCAGGGGCGTTTTGAGGCTAAGCCTTTTGTCAAGGACGGCATAGACCTTCCTCTGCCATTTTTTAAAACAGATCTTGGCGTACTTTTTGAGGGGGACTGTCTGAAAATATTGCCGACTTTACAAGATGAATGTGTGAATACGGTTTTTGCAGATCCTCCTTTTAACCTGAACAAAAAGTATGGCAAAAAATTTGATGATAACCGGCCAGAATCTGAATATTTAAATTGGTGCTATCAATGGATTGATGAATGTATTCGAGTCATTATACCGGGTGGGTCGTTCTTTCTTTATAACCTTCCTAAATGGAATATCATGCTTGGAGCTTATATGATGAATGCTGGTTTGGATTTTAGGCATAGCATTGCCGTTGATATCAAGAGCACGTTGCCAATTCCAAGAAGACTTTATCCTAGCCATTACAGCTTGCTTTATTTTACTAAAGGTAAATCAAGAACGTTTCGAAAAATCAGGACACCCATTGAAACTTGCAGACATTGTAATGGCGAAATTCGTGATTATGGCGGACATAGGGATGCCATGAATCCTAACGGTGTTAATTTAAGGGATGTGTGGACAGATATTCCCCCTGTCAGGCACTGGAAGTTTAAATCCAAGAACAGGAAAGCCAATGCACTTTCTACTAAAATTCTTGATCGGGTAGTAGAGATAAGCACTCTTGAAGGCGATGTGGTTCTAGATCCCTTTGGAGGAAGTGGTACGACTTTTGCGGTCTGCGAAAACAAAAAAAGGCGGTGGCTAGGGATCGAACTTGATTTTGCGGAAGAAATAGTTTCCCGCCTTCAGGACTGGAATGTTCATCATCATAAGAATGAGGACTTCGTTGAAGGATAAGATATTAAGAGACCGCGCGCCCATCCGTTCCTTTAGGAATTCTTGGAACCTCGAAACTTTCCGCATCTTGTTCAATAACTAAAATTTCCAAGACACCTTCTTGGCAAGGTGTAGAACTCCATAGAGGAAAATAAGGCTTTAGCTCGTCATAGTTTCCTATTCGATCTGTCAGAAATGGGTATAGTTTTCTGGAAGGAATAACAAGAATGCCGGCTACCAAACTTCCCGATAAAAGCCCAAGAGCCATTTTGTTTAATGATCTATGACTAGAAGACACATTTCCCGTTTCCCACTCAAAAGCCACAAGACCTTTTGAAGTTTTACAGGCTGCATCCATATTTCCTGGTCTGACGCGTCTTCCAACAGGCCAGGGATGCTCGGGCTTCCATCCCTTTTCGGCCAGATATTTGATGGCAGCAGCCTTTATTGGTTTAACCCCATTACCTTCACCTCGTTTTTTTCCGCTCTGTGGGTTAATAGTAAAAGAACCTGATCCGGGAGGCCAATCGACTAGCCTTACGGCATTCAAAACTTGCTTTTTTGCTAATTTCCATTCCTTTGATTTAGAAAACTGGCCCTGATAGATGAGGGTCTTAATGTGTGAAATTTTCATTTCGCCTCCTTACTGAGGAGGCGTCTTTTTTCCATCCCTTTAAGAAGCCTGGACGGATCCTCGCCAATAGCTTCTGCGATTTTCAGAAATTCAATAACATCCAATCGCCGCTCACGACGTTCATATTTCGATACGAATGATTGCGGTTTTTTTAGCTTTTGGGCGAGGACTTGCTGCGTTAGATTTGCGGATTTTCTGGCCGCAATAAGGCAGTCAACGAATCGTTCATATTCCTCTGAATAGACCGATTTCAAGAGCAGGCCCCTACGATTGGTTAAGTAGGAATGGCCTTTATAAACCTAAATTAGGATTATCCCAAATCAGGGTATTGTTTGAGGGGATAAATTGTGGAGGATCAAAAAGGGGTCTTCTCAATAATTTGATCGGCCTGCCCGCCGGGCTATTCCAAAGGAACGGCTTTACCCTGGACGTCGGTTTCTCCTTCCGTCACCGTGGTTTTTTCCAGGGTCCATTCCGAGGGCGTAATCGTGAGGGTGTGGCCTTTCAAGGTATAGAACTCGCCCTGTGAGATCACGAGCCGGCCATTCTCCTCAAGAGCCATGTTGAGGATTTCTTTCCCGCTGTCCTGATGCCGCATCACCAGACTCGTGGGACTTCGTTCGAGGGCATAGGCCTGGCCTTCATTAATCGCCAACGTGCTGTCCGTGAGTTTTGCCGGCATTTTCCCTCCCGTCTCAAACAGGGCAAAATTCACTTTCGGGAATCCGCCGGAGGAGCGTGGCTCGATATCAATTTGCGGCACGCCTTCGACTTCAATCGTGCCGTTACTGTTACGGTACAGGTGAGGTCCGATTTGGATGTCCATGAGGTTCCTTTAAAATGTGGTCGTTCGGTCCAGGCTCCGATACTGGATGGCCTCGGCCAGATGTGACGGTTCGATAGCCTCTGAGTCTGCCAAATCCGCAATCGTTCGTGCAACGCGCAATATCCGTGCATAGGCGCGGGCCGAGAGCCCCAAGCGGGTCACGGCCTGATCCAGGAGTTGCTTGCCGGTCTGGTTGAGCCGGCAATGCGTTTTCATGTGCCGGGGTTTGAGTTGGGCATTGGCAAACAGGTGTTCCGCTGCATATCTGTTCGCCTGGATATGCCGGGCATCGGCCACGCGTTTCCGAATGGAGACGGAACATTCAGACGATTGATCGTGCCCCAGGTCAGAAACCGGAACCGCGGGCACCTCCACGTGAATGTCGAGCCGGTCCCGGAGCGGCCCTGAAAGCCGGCCTCGATACCGCCGGATCTGGTGAGGGGTGCAAATACAGTCACGTGTCCGGTCTCCATGGTACCCGCATGGGCAAGGGTTCATGGCAACGACCAACATGAACCGTGCCGGATATTGGAGTGACGCATTCACCCGCGTGACGGTCACGGTCCCTTCTTCGAGCGGTTGGCGTAAGCCGTCCAGGACCGACCGCTTGAACTCCAGCACTTCATCCAAAAAGAGTACGCCGTTGTGTGCCAAAGAGACTTCCCCCGGCCTGGGAATAGTGCCCCCTCCGATGAGGCCTGCGTCCGAGACGTTGTGATGGGGAGCGCGAAAGGGTCTCGTGGTCATCAGCGATTGGTCTGACACCAAGGTGCCGGCTACGCTATGGACCCGGGTAGTATCCAATGCCTCCTGTATGCTGAGGTGGGGTAGGATCCCGGGTAGACGTTGAGCCAGCATGGTTTTTCCCGAACCCGGTGGTCCGATGAGCAGGACGTTGTGGCCTCCGGCTGCGGCGATTTCCAAGGCACGTTTGGCGTGGAATTGGCCACGGACTTCCGAGAAGTCTTCTTCCGGTGCGGCTGACGTCCGGAAAAACGATTGCGGGTCCGTGATGAGCCGGGTGAGCGGGTGTTTTCCCGTTAAAGCCTCCACCACTTCGGGAAGCGTCCAAGCTCCATAGACCTCGACTTGGTCAATGACCGCAGCCTCACGCGCACTTTCCGCGGGGAGGATCAGCGGACGCTGGTTCCGACACAACAGGCCGATGGACAATCCGCCCCTGATGGGTTTGATCCGGCCGTCCAGTGACAGTTCACCAACCAGCACGTAGCGTTGAGCCGTTGCCTGGTCAATGATGCCTTCGGCCACCAACATGCCGACGGCCATACTCAGTTCGAGTCCCGCGCCTTCTTTTTTTAAGCCGGCAGGTGCCAGGTTGACGGTAATCTTTTTTGGTGGGAGGGCGAAGCCGGTATTTTTCAAGGCCGCGCGAATACGGTCCCGGCTTTCCCGGACGGTTGCATCGGGCAGGCCGACGATGGAAAATTGAGGAAGACCGCCGCCGATATCGACTTCGACCTCGATCAAATGGGCGTCGAGTCCGAGCAGTCCGGCACTGAAGACCTTTGCAAGCACGGCTGCCTCATGTGAAGGATGAGCGAAACGGGGAGCGTACGACGATTATAGTTGTGGATCTTATGAATTTTCAACTTAACGGTCTAATTTTCATGCTGTTGATTTCGGCTTTGCCGGGCGGGGCTGTCTCGGGATCCTCCTCTCCTGTCATCCCCGACGTCCTTAATCGGGGATCCAGGGGTTTTGCCTCTGTCTTTCTCCTCCGTTCGTACAACCAACAACCCTGGATCCTCGCGTTCGCAAGGATGACGACAGAAGGTGTGAAATCCGAACGGACGCCGGCTGCTCATATCGGATCGATCATGGCGCTCCTGGCCACGTTTCACGAGGCCGGCGTGTTGCCGCCGGAATCCAGCCGTGAGGCCGATCGGCTCATCCATGGGCTGATCCAATCACAGTCGTTGTTCCTCAACAATCGGGACCCCGTTGTGTGGGACGTGTTTGTCTCCGCATTATCCGATAAATTCGGTGCGAAGAAGGCCGCGTCGTTGAGTCAGGCGTTTGCCTCGCAGGGTTGGACTTCGGAAACGCTGGAAGCGCTGGTGGACTATTCCGCGTCATGGTCACCGGCCGATACCTCGCGTTTGGCGGAAGCGTTCCGTGGCTATAACCTGTCAATCATCGATTGGACGTTCGTCAGGCAGGTTTTTGCAGAGGCCAGGGATAAACTTCGCAAACAAGGGAAACAGGTGCATGCGGTATTCGCCTCTCAACGGACATCCATGCCCGGCGCGAGATAAAACTCACCCTGACCCCCTCACCCCGGCCCTCTCCCGCCAGGGGAGAGGGAATGAATGAAATGTCCTCTCCCTTGATGGGAGAGGATGAAGGTGGGGGTCGTCTTGTAGGGGTGCGGCCTTGCCTGTCCTGAGCGTAGTCGAAGGGCTGATCCGACCTACGCCGGCTTCGTTGCCTCAAGGCGTATAAAGCACAGCGGGTCGCCGACGATGGCGGTCGGGTAGAGTTGTGTTTCCACGTGAAACGGAATCCGGTTGCGGGTGAGCCAATCCGTCATCCATGTGACTTCCTCGACGGTGGTGGAAACAATGCCGGGACGTGAAAGTTTGGGCAGGCACACATCCAACAGTTCCAGGATCTGAGTTCGCTCCCGTTGAAACGCCGCGGGATCGAATCGTACGGGGTTGGCCCGCCCATAGCACAATGCCGAGGTTTCCGGAAAACATTCGGGATCATTGAGCACGCTGGCCATCCAGAGATGATCGAAGGCGCCCCGGGCCGTTTGGGCGGGGCTCGCCCGAATGGTCAACGGCAGTCCGTAACACGCCTCGTTGAGAACGTGCACTTCACGTTCCCGAAGGTTATAGGCCTCGACGGTCCGGTTCATATCAAGGGTTTCCAGAACCAGCAGGGGCAGTTCAGCCACTCCCGCTCCCACGTAGAGGCTTCTTCCTTTTTGAGAAAGCCGCTGTTTGAGTGCTTCGGCAATCCTGATTCCCATGGTTTGGCATTTTTTCTTATGGGCTTTCCAAAAAGCGACACCGCCTTCCTCGCAATACACGTCGCCAAGCACGTCATAATCCAGCTTGGAAAAGACATCCCGGATCACCTGTTTGGTTCGGCTTGGAATGGCACGATCGCGGGCATTTCTCATATAGAGTAAAATAACTTAAGGTGAAAATTCTATTCAGTGTTGACTCTGATTCGGAGAATATGCTGAAGTATTTTCTCTGTTACACGGCAGGAAGGCAATCTTGATTGTCTATCGTATAGAAAATACTCAATTCCCCAAACGGCTATTCCCGACGACTCCCTTCTGTCATTCCTGCGAAAGCAGGAATCCAGGGTCTTTATCCTTGTAGACGGAGGAAAAAGCAAAGACACTGGATTCCTCCCCGACATCCTTAATCGGGGATCTAGCTCTTTCTGTCGGGAATGACAAGAGGGGAGGGAACGTCAGGATGACAAAAGGAGTTTCCTGTAAGAATTGACCATGGACGTCCTGGCTGAAATACGGCGCGTGATTGATCTGGAGGTGCGGATGATCGATGCGCTCAAACCGGTCCTGGGTCCGGCGTACGAAGAAGCCGTGCGATGGATCTTCGACTGTCGAGGGCAGGTCGTGGTCACGGGGGTGGGAAAATCCGGCGTCATCGCTCAGAAAATTGCGGCGACGATGGTCTCCACGGGGACCCCGGCCGTGTTTCTGCACGGCGCCGATGGGTTGCATGGCGGCATCGGAATCGTCAAGAAAGACGACATTGTGTTGGCCGTCGGGAAATCGGGGGAAAGCGAAGAATTGCTCGCGATGCTCCCCGTTGCCCGGAAAATCGGGGCGCGGGTCATTTCGATCACCGCCCAACCGCGTTCGTCGATGGCCAGGCATTCCGACCTGGTTCTGCATACGCCTATAGAGGAAGAAGCCTGCCCGTTGAATATGGCACCGACGTGCAGCACGACCGTGGCACTGGTGGTCGGCGACGCCCTGGCCGTGACGCTCATGAAATTACGCGGTTTTCGGTCCGATGATTTTGCCGTCAATCATCCCGGTGGACAACTGGGGAAACGGCTGCTCCTGACGGTGGGCGATCTCATGCGCTCCGGTGAAGACAATCCGGTTGTGCATGTGGCAAAAGACGTGCGGTTCATGTTGACGGAAATGACGCGACAACGGGCGGGAGCCGTCTCGATCATTGAGGATGAACACCGGTTGCTGGGCCTGGTGACCGACTATGACGTTCGTCGCGTGCTGGAAGCGCAAAAGGACGTGTTCGCCCTTGCAATTCAGGACATCATGAACGCGGCCCCGGAGTTTGTGTATGAAGACGACAATGCGTACGCAGCCCTGGAAAAAATGGAAAAACGCACGAAACCCATTTCCGTGTTACCGGTCTTGAATCAGGAAACACAAGTCGTCGGCATGATCCATCTCCACGACCTCATCGCCCGCGGGCTGTAGGCGAAACTCTTTTCCCCTCGCTCCTGGAGCGAGAGAGCCTGCCCTGAGCTTGTCGAAGGGGGGAGTGAGCGGGCAACTATCCTTCCCTGACCACCCTCACCTTTATCCTCTCCCATCAAGGGAGAGGACGTTCTATTTTCCCCCTCGCCCCTGGAGGGAGAGGGCTGGGGTGAGGGGGCTGAATAGTTGTTATTTCACCATCGTGCCGGGTTGAAGGTCAGCGTCCTCGAACGTGACCAGGCCTTGGACGTCCTGATCTCCTGCAGCCAGCACCATGCCTTGCGATTCCACGCCCATCAGTTTCGCCGGTTTCAGGTTCGCCACGACCAGAATCGTCTTTCCCACCACGTCGTCCGGGCTGTATTTTTTCCCGATGCCCGCCACGATCTGTCGTTGTTCGGTCCCGAGATCCACCTGAAGTTTGAGCAGTTTTTCCGATTTCGGGATGCGTTCGGCCATGAGGATTGTGGCGACTTTCAACTCGACTTTTTGAAAATCCTGTATGGTGATTCGGTTGTCCTCGTCTTTGGAAGAAGAAGCGGCTGCCTTCGGTTGGGGCTTTGCAGAGGATGGCGTTGCGGCTGCATCGACTCGCGGGAACAGGGCATTCCCCTTGACCACGGTGGCGCCGGAACCCTGGTCGCCCCAGGCAATCGAATCCTTGAGGAGCGGCTGGGAAAAATCATATGGCAATCCCAGTTGCCGGGCCATTTCCCGTGCGGTATCCGGCATGAAGGGATACACGGCCAGGCAGAGGAACCGAAGGGTCTCCGCCGCGTGAAAGAGCACGGTCCGGAGTCGCGTTCCGTTGCCGGGGTCTTTGGCGAGCACCCAGGGCGCGGTTTTGTCGATGTATTGATTGCCGAGTTGCACCAAGCCCCACGTCGCTTCGAGGGTACGGTTGAATTCGATCCGCCGTAAGTGCTGGGGCATTGTTTGGTGCAAGAGCGATTGGGCCGCGGATTGCAAATCGGTTTCGAGTTCGGTGACGGCGGAAGGGTCGGGAACCGGCATGGTGCCGTGACAGAACCGCTGGATCAGGGTCACGGTCCGGCTCAACAGGTTGCCCAGTCCATTGGCCAGGTCGGCGTTGATACGGCCGATAAAGGACTCGTGCGAAAAATCTCCGTCCTGTCCAAAGGGGATCTCGCGGAGCAGGAAGTAGCGAAACGCATCCGCGCCGAATCGATCGACTACGGCGTACGGGTCAATCACGTTGCCCCGGCTCTTGGACATTTTCTCGCCGTCCACCGTCCACCAGCCGTGCGCGAAGATCGTGCGGGGCAGGGGGATTTCCATAGCCATGAGCATCGTGGACCAGTACACCGCATGCGTCGTCAGGATGTCTTTCCCGACCAGATGCACGGTCGCGGGCCAGAGGCGATCAACCGAAGGCTGGGGCGGCAGGTATTCCAGCGCCGATACGTAATTCACCAGCGCGTCGAACCACACGTACGTGACGTAGCCGGCATCGAATGGCAGTTCAATGCCCCAGGACAAGCGGGTCTTGGGACGCGAGATCGAGAGGTCTTCCAGAGGTTTTTGCAAAAACCCCAGTACTTCGTTGCGCCGGGATTCCGGGCGGATGAACGTCGGGTTGGCGTCGAGATGGTCCAGCAGTCGTTGTTGGAATTGGCTCATGCGAAAGAAGTAATTGCTTTCGCTGAGTTGCTCCACCGGACGTTGACAATCGGGACAGCGACCGTTGTCCACGTCCTTCTCCGTCCAAAATCGTTCGTCGAACGTACAATACCAGCCGGTGTATTCCGCACGATAGATGAGCTGCTTGTCATACAGTTGCCGGAGGAATCGTTGGACCACGGTCTGATGCCGGGCATCCGTCGTCCGAATGAATCCGTCGTTGGAAATGGTCAACTTCTCCCACAGGGTGCGAAATTGCGGGGTCAGCCGGTCGCAATGCTCCTGCGGTGAGATCCCTGCTTTGGCCGCGGCCTGCTGGACTTTTTGGCCGTGTTCGTCCAGGCCCGTCAGAAAAAAGACCTCTTCTCCGGTAAGACGGCGCCAGCGTGCCAGCACGTCCGCCGCGATAGTGGTATACGCATGCCCGACGTGCGGCACGTCGTTCACGTAGTAAATCGGGGTCGTGATATAAAAGGATTCAGGCATGGTCATTCACGTGTCATTCCCTACTGTCATCCCCGACGCCTGTCCCCGACATTCTTAATCGGGGATCTAATCGGGAATCCAGGATCTTTTGTCTTTTCCTGTATTCCATAAAACAATCCTGGATTCTCGCGTGCGCAAGAATGACAGAAGGAGGGCAGGAAGACGGAAGGAAAAGAATGGGGATGACAGGAAAAGAAAAATAGAATCGCATCGCTACCATACATATCACGTTCTTCAGGCGGCGTCACGGTGGATGGTTTCATGAAAGCGGAACAGGAAATTTTCCAGGCAGAGTTGGAGATTCAAATTCTGCGTGGGAGCCTGTTCAAGGGTTTGCAGGACGTCCATGAGTTCCACGATATCCGTCGGGGTCAAGGAGTCAGCGATCTGTGCAAGCAACGGGATGTGCGATTGGTGCAACAGGATGTCCTGCCGGGTTCCGATGGTCATCAACAGCACGTCACGCAGTCCGTGCGAGAGCCAGTCGATCAGTTCAGGGAAGGGCTGGACTTTCGAGAGTTCCTCGGCTTGTTGAAGCACAGCCGTGGGATGGGCGAGGGACTCGTGCCGGCACAATTCAAAAAACCGGTCGTGGCGGCTGCGCAATTCCGACAGGTCCGTGCGCAGGGCTACGCCGATCCGGTTTCCGCACACCTGCGAAAGAAACTTGGCGTCCTCAATGGCCATGGCCTGTTGCAGGGCCAGTGCCCCTTGGAATTGCTCGGGCGTTGCGGGCGAGAACCTGAGCGTCAAACAGCGGGACCGCACCGTGGCCAACAGGCGCAAGGGCTGGCTGGTGACCAGGATAAACAGGCTGTGTTCAGGGGGATCTTCGAGTGTTTTCAGAAACGCGTTCGCAGCATTGGCGTTCAGGCGGTCGGCGTCGTCGATGATGCAAATCTTGCGTGCGCTCAACAGCGGCCGGTAGATCACGTGTCGTTCGATTTCGCGGACCCGGTCGATTTTGATTTGCGGATTGACTTTGTCCTGTTCCGGTTCAATGACCAACAGGTCGGGATAGGTGCCGGAGTCGATTTGCTCACATGCGCGACAGTGTCCGCAGGAATCCGGTTGCGACGAGGAAGGCGGGGTTTCACAGGACAGGGCCTGCGCGAACCGCAGGGCCATGAGGCGCTTGCCGATGCCGTCGTCTCCCGAAAAGAGATAGGCATGGCCGATGGCCTGCTGGGCCAGCGCCGTCCTGATTTTTCTTTTCGGTCCTTCCTGACCGATGACGTTGGCAAACGGCATAGAAGTTATGAACGCGTGATCGTGAGGAGTCGTTTCTTCAGTCCCTGTTCGAGCAGGGGGGCGATCAACGTTCTCAGGTGCCGGGCGATCGCTTGGGCTGAACGGCCGGCGTTGATTGTATGAATCCGTCGCGGCGCTTGTTGGGCCAAGGTCAAAAATCCTTTCCGCACGCGTTGATGGAAGGCCGCGGTTTCATGATCCAGACGATTCACGTCGGTGCCGTTCAGTCGCCGTCTCAATCCTTGGGAGACCGGCAGATCAAACAAAAAGGTCGCATTGGGAGTCAAGCCCTTGGCGGCCCACCGCGTGAGTGACCGCAGTTCGGGTAACGGGAGCCCCCTGCCGTACCCCTGATATGCCAGCGTCGAGTCGGAGAAGCGGTCGCAGATGACCACGGCGCCGTGCTCCAAGGCCGGCAGGATCAGGTTGGCGACGTGTTGACTGCGGGCCGCCAGGATCAGGGCGGCTTCGCATTCCGGGACCAGCGGATCGGTTGAGCGCCGTTTGCGCGTGGGTCGCAGAAACACCTCCCGGATACGTTCGGCTACCGGAGTGCCGCCTGGTTCGCGCGTTTCGACCACCTCAAAGCCTTGGTCCCGGAGATAGTGGGCGATGGCCTGGGCCTGGGTGGATTTGCCGCTCCCTTCAATCCCCTCGAACGTGATGAAAAGACCTTTTCGACGGGGACGTTTCAGCGCGGACGGGGTTCCTTGCGATCGCCTGTTTGCCACGGCCCATCGTAATCCAACCCGTTGACATTCGCAAGAAACTGTATAGGTCGGTAGTGCCTCAGTTTGAATTCTGCTCTGTCCCTCCGAGGCCTGGTCTTTCTTTCTGTCACCCCTGTATGTGTTCAGTCATTCGTTGACAGAACGAAAGACCGAGCACACCGGAATTGTCATTCTGAGCCGGAGGCGAAGAATCTCGTCGTTGCGACAATAAACGCCCGTAAAAGCAGATCCTTCGCGTTGCTCAGGATGACAACTGGCATGTGTTCTTACAAATGAGGTCTCTTCAGCCCATCGCCCGAAAGTGTCAACGAATGACTGAACATTTACAAGCCCCCCCTCTGTCATTCCCAACAATAAGAACTGGATCCCCGATTAAGGATGTCGGGGACGGATCCGGAGTCTTTGCTTTTACCCCCTCGCCCATCCTGATCCTTCGACCACGCTCGGGACAGGCAAAGGAGGGGAATAGCAAAGCATCGCACTAACATAGCAAAACCATAGCAAGAACATAGCAAGACATAGCAATTCCATCGCAAGGCCATAGCAAATTTATAGCAAGTCCATAGCAACTCCATAGCAACTCATAGCAAAATCATCGCATACCATAGCAAATTTATAGCAAAACCATAGCAACCTATCGCAAAGTCATCGCCATTCCCAATCTCACCACTGGGTCAAGATCTCCAGCCCGACCGTGTGCTCCGGCTGGGCCATGACGCTCTCCCGGCGTCCCGCCTGAAGCCCGAACGAGAGGGCCGATGTGGTGCTGGC
>VYFB01000105.1:0-55720 GCA_009842645.1 Nitrospira sp. SB0677_bin_15
CGAGGACACAACGCAGCCATGCGCCCGATAGTGCACTTAATCAGAGGTTCCTCAAATATATAATGCCAGTATTTGTGAGACCGTCTCATTCATGGGTCCGTCTTGGGACACTCCTCTTTGTTTTTCTCCTGACGAGTGTCTGTTCATGGTTTCAGGCCGAGGCTCGGCCATTGGCTTGTGAATCGGCGGAAGCCTGTTTTCAACGCGCCGCGTCGTTTGCCGATGAGCAGCCCGATCAAGCGGCTTTGCTGGTCGAACGGTTTCGTCACGTGCAGGAGGTTTATCCGGGGACCATCTGGGCCAGGCGCGCCGGGTTTCGTATAGGATGGGCTCTGCTCGAACGTGAACCGGGCAGGGCCATTGACTACCTCCGTGGGGCTCGCAAGGATTTCCCGGTCCTCGAAGACTACGTGTTACTCAAACTCGGTCAGGCTTTGGGGCGCGAGGGTTCCTTTCATAAATCCGCCTTGGCGTTTGAGGCGGCGTTAGGATCCTCCGTTCCCTCCGTCTTGCGCAACGAAACGTCATATGAAGCGGGGTTCGCCTGGTTCGAGAACGGGCACTGCCAGCCTGCCATCGCGTACTTGAAACAAGCGACTTCCGGTGATCCGGATTTTCCGTCTGCTCCCCGAGCGTGGTCCCTTCTGGCCGATTGCGCCGGTCGCTTGGAGGAAGTGAACTTGGCGCGACACGCGCTGGGCGAGCTTTGGCGAAAGTATCCCGAATCTCCCGAAGCCCAAGTCATAGGGCGCGCCGGGCAGGCCGGTCAGCCGGATGCACGGCACTGGGAACCTTCTTTGGAAGATTATTATGAACGAGGCCGAACGTGGTATGACTCGGCGCGCTTTGAAGCCGCGATTCGGGATTTGCAGAAGTTCTTGGCGGGTCAATCGCATCGCCCCAATTACGAGCAGGGGCTCTTTCAGTTGGGAATGGCCCACGTGCGGTTGAAGCAGTATCCCCAAGCCTCACAAGTGTTCCGCCGGCTGTTGGAAAATCCTTCTGGATATACCGGGAAAGCCGCCGTGTGGTTGGCCAAGGTGTACTTGCGACGAGATCAAGGCCAGCGTCTTCTGAAGTTTCGCGATTCGACCCCTCCTGGCTTAAGCGCGGATGAACAGGCCCGGATCCAATGGCTGAGCGGCGTATGGGCCGAAGGGGAACGTGCGATCCGGCAAGCCGTGCTGGCTTATGAGGAAGCCTATCGTACAGCGGATCTTTCCAAAATCAAAAGAGACGCGTTGTGGCGGTTGGGATGGCTACACTATCAACAAGGGGCTTGGGAAGACGCGGTTGAAGCCTTTGACTCCCTGGCGGTGACCAGTCCCGGCCATCATTGGCAAAACAGGGCGCACTATTGGAAAGCACGGGCGCTTGAACGCATGGGCCGGGTCGATGAGGCGCAAACGGTGTATGGGCAGGTGGCTGCCGGGTGGCCCATGACCTATTATGGGCAACTATCCGAGTCGCGCCTGCGACGTCCGCGTCCCGCGGGACGTCAATCGAATGAGAACCGGGCGAATCCGGCGATGAACGGTCCCGTATCATCCGCATTCCGTATCAACACACATTTCCAAAAGGCCATGGAACTCTCGAAATTGGGACTTCGCCGGGAAGCACTGGAAGAATTGTTGGTGGTCAAGAGGCAATATCACAATCAGCCGCAAACCATGTATGCCTTGGCGCGGCATATGCTTGAACTCGGAGATTTTGAAGCACCGCTTGTGATCGCCAAACGGTACTTTTGGGAACCTTTGGAGCGTCGCCTGATTTCGTTTGATTCCCCGTTATGGCGCATGGCGTATCCGACGGGATACATGCCGCAGATTCGACGCTATGCGGCTTCGCACGTGGACCCCTTTTGGGTTGCGGGGATTATCCGTGAGGAAAGTTTGTATAATCCCAAGGCATTGTCATCCGTCGGCGCCATGGGGCTGATGCAATTGATGCCGCGAACTGCGAACCGCATCGCACGTCGCTTGGGGCTTGCCCCCATGGACCGGAAAGATTTGTTGCAAGGCGAAGTGAACGTGCGGTTAGGGGTGGCCTACGTGAGGCAATTGTCACGTGATTATCAGGGAAATCTCATACGTGCCATCGCAGCATATAATGCCGGTCCCGCGGCCGTGAAGCGGTGGATTGCCAAGTTCGGCGATCGAGATCCGGATGAATTTGTCGAACTGATTTCCTATAGGGAAACCCGTCGGTACGTGAAGCGTGTTCTTACAAGTTATCGTATCTATAAGACCCTGTATTCCACAACATGTAGTACTATTCCTCTTGACAGAGCCTGCTAAAGCTTTTATCTTAGCCATATTTTATTATTCTGGATTGTAACCAAGGAGTATATCATCCAATGAGCCTTGAAAAAATGGAAACACTGGAAGTTCGCGTGCGGGGGTTAGTGAAGTTAGTTCACGAGTTAAAGGAGGCCAATGCATCTCTTCAAGAGCAGTTGAACCTGGCTCAAGAGGAGTTATCGCGTCGGGAGGAGTATGGACGCGAGTTGGAAGAAGAGCGCGGGAATATCAGGTTGCGCATCGAAAAGGTCCTGGCGCAACTGGATAACATGGACGCGTCGGAGGCCGGCCTGCAAGAGGCGGTACATGACTAAAAGCATCGAGGTCGACGTATATGGGCAGAAATTGGCTTTACGGCCGATTGAAGATGAGAGCTATGCGCACGAGCTCGCCCGATACGTGGAAGGGCAAATGCAGACTATCGCGCAAGGGACGACGAGGAGCACGCCCATCAAAATTGCCATTCTGGCCGCGATGAATATCGCGGATCAATTATTTCGGCAAGAAAGTCGTCGGCAGGCTGGTGAGGCTGAAGTCGAGCGTCGCGCCGAAGGGTTATTGGAGTGTATCGACTCGCATTTGGAACTGGATCGTTCCTGAATACTCGACGTTCTCTTGCATGAAACGTGCTGCTTTGATAACGTGTGAGAAACGTGATTCAAGGAACCTCTGATTCAGTGTGATAGCGGGATGCAGGGCAAGGCGTCCCGGAGCGAAACCCGAAGCTTATCATGGAGATAGGTGAGGGTTGAGCGAGGACACAACGCAGCCCTGCGCCCGATAGTGCAGTAAATCAGAGGTTCCTTAAACATTTAACCTTTGAAAGAAGGATACATTCGTCGGTCAGGAAGAACGAGTGGCATCTGACATGGAATGAATCGAGTGTTATAAAACCGAGGGTGTGAATAACCGACGGGCCATAAGGTGAGAGTTGAAGGATGTCTCCCCCTGTCGGGCTGAGAAGGTAGCCATAAGGCAGAAAGAGTCATCCGGGCAGATCGTTCATAAACAGGCCTGAGCTTAATGGATCCAAGCAAATGGCGGATAGAATTTTGAACCGATGTAGAAACTTGGGCGTTAACCAATATCTACCTTTTGCGATGTTTTTCACACACCTTACTATCGCGTAGTATCCGTTTCTCGTCATTCCCTGCCTTTTCTTCTTCGTTCTGCACGTTTCCTGTCGCACGAATCCACGTGAGTGAAGGATCAATAATGGGTGATTTCCTTCGCCCATGGCAACACAAGCATAGGCTCCTCTTGTCAATAATTCCAAAGGCTGACAAGAATGCCTTTGTCGTAGAGACAGTGCCTGTGTGCCTGTCCTGAGCTTGTCGAAGGATGAGAGAAGGGGGTGACGACCATTTTGACGGATATCATCATCATGGCTGTTGTCGGAAGCATCGGTCTTGGTGCGGGGTTTGTGTTGAGTGGAGTGATTCAACGCACGCGCTTCGCCTCGCAACGTCGTAAAGCCGAAGACGAACTGCTTCACTTAACGCAGTCAGCGGAACGTGAAGCCGAACATATTGTCAAGGAAGCGAAAATTGAAGCCAAGGATCTGGTGTTTCAAGCCAAAGCTCAATCGGAAAAGGCGGAAAAAGAAAAACGAAGAGAATGGCAGTCGCTGGAAAAGCGCGTGGGGCAACGTGAGGAAGGGCTGGAAAGAAAAATCGCCAATTTCGAGCGTCGTGAGGAAGAATTTCGTAAGAGAGAACGCGCGGTCTCCGACCGGGAAGGCTCATTGGCGAAACAGGAACGAGTTTGCGAACAGACGATCCGGGAACATCGTGAGGCCTTGGAGCGGGTAGCCGGATTAACGACGGAAGAAGGCAAGCGACAATTGTTGGCCGGGATTGAAAGTGAGGTTCGTTTGGAAGCCACTGGCCTGACGAAACGGATTCTCGACGAAGCCCGTGAAAACGCGGAACGGGAAGCCCAGCAAATCGTGACCAACGCCATTCAGCGGATTACGCGTGATTACGTCAATGAAGCTACCATCTCGGTGGTGTCCTTGGCCAGTGACGGGATGAAGGGTCGAATTATCGGACGGGAAGGGCGGAACATTCGAGCGCTGGAAGCGGCAACGGGCGTGGATTTGATCGTCGATGAAACACCGGAAGCGGTGATTGTTTCCGGGTTCGACCCCTTGCGGCGCGAGATTGCCAAAATCTCGCTGGAACGACTGATGCAGGATGGGCGCATTCATCCCACGAGGATTGAAGAGGTCGTGGAAAAAGTTAAAGGCGATCTGGAAAAGGTGATGCGGGAAGAAGCCGAAAAGGTGATCTTCGAGGTCGGCCTGTCGGATTTTCATCCCGAGATCGTGAAACTTCTGGGCCGGCTACGCTACCGAACCAGCTATGGGCAAAACAATTTATATCATGCCCGCGAAGCGTCGTATATCTGCGGCATCATGGCTGCGGAATTGGGCTTGGACATCAAGTTGGCCAAACGGGGGGCGCTGTTGCACGACATCGGGAAAGTGGTCAGCCACGAAGAAGAAGGCACACATGCGATGCTGGGCGCAGAAATCGCCAAGAAATACGGCGAATCCGAAAAGGTCGTGAATGCCATTGCCGCACACCATGAACAGGTGGATCCGATTTGTCCTGAATCCGTGCTGGTGGCCGCGGCAGAAGCTTTATCCGCCGCCAGGCCCGGTGCGCGGCGGGAAACGCTTGAGGCCTACGTGAAACGGTTGGAAAAATTGGAAGGCTTGGCCGTGGGCTATGACGGGGTGGATAAGGCCTATGCCATTCAGGCCGGACGGGAAGTGCGCGTGATCGTCAGGCAGGAAAAACTGTCCGACAATGAAGCGCTTGTCCTGTCCCGCGACCTGTCCAAGAAAATCGAACAGGAAATGACGTATCCCGGGCAGATTAAAGTGACGGTGATTCGGGAGAGTCGATTCGTCGAATTTGCCAAATAACGGAAAACGGGATTCTTTGTGGTTGTGTTGTTTATCGGTGACATTGTTGGTGAACCCGGACGGCGGAGCATCACCAATAACATCCACAGGGTGAGCGAACAGTATCACGTCGATATTGTGATCGGAAACGCTGAGAACGTAGCCGGCGGGTTCGGCTTGACGGCCGATTTAGCGAATGATTTATTTGACTTGGGATTTTCGGCCCTCACCACGGGGAATCACGTGTGGGATAAAAAGGAAATGGTGGGCTACATTCGCAAGGAACCCAGGATCCTGCGACCGGCCAATTATCCCGACGGCACGCCCGGGCAAGGGTCGTTCGTCATTGAGCGGGCGACCGGCGAGAAAATCGGGCTGATCCAGGTCATGGGCCGGGCGTTCATGCCGTCGCTGGATTGTCCCTTTCAAGTGGTCAAGCGTGAGGTTAAAAAGCTGCAAGCCCATACGTCCAGCATTATTGTGGATATGCACGCGGAAACCACGGCCGAGAAGATGGCCATGGGGTATTTTTTGGATGGCCAAGTGACGGCCGTCGTGGGCACGCATACGCACGTGCAAACCGCGGATGAGCAGATCCTGCCCAAGGGGACGGCCTATTTGACGGATATCGGGATGACCGGTCCCGTCAATTCCGTCATCGGCATGAAAAAAGAACTGGTGATCGACAAATTTCTCACACAGATGCCCCGGCGGTTTGAAGTCGCCTCCGGCCCGGCGGTGTTGGGTGCCGCCGTGATCGAACTGGATACCTCAACCGGAAAAGCCACCGGCATCCAACGCGTGCGAGAAATCGCATAGCGCGACGCCTCCGACTCGTGTCTGTCGCCCCTCCGACTGTTTTGACGGTTACCGAACTGACGGCGGGCATTCGCGCGACCTTGGAACGTGCTTTTTCGGAAGTGTGGGTCGAAGGGGAGGTTTCGAACCTGCGCATCCCTTCTTCCGGACACGTCTATTTTTCCCTGAATGACCAGGACAGCCAAATCCGCGCGGTCCTCTTTCGTCGCTTCGCCGCGGCGCTCCCGTTTCGCGTGGAAAACGGTCTCACCGTGCTGGCCAAGGGCCGTGTCAGCGTGTACGAACCAAGGGGCGATTATCAGCTCCTGTTGGAGTATCTCGAACCCAAGGGCATCGGCGCGCTGCAGGTTGCCTTTGAACAACTCAAGAAACGATTCGATCAGGAAGGCCTGTTTGATCCCGCGCGCAAGCGCTCGCTTCCATTTTTCCCTCGCCGCGTGGGAGTGATCACCTCGGGGACGGGAGCCGCGCTGCACGATATTGTCACGGTTGTCCATCGCCGCTGTCCGGTGACCTGCCTGCGAGTGTTTCCCGTGTCCGTGCAGGGACCCGGGGCCGCTCAACAAATCGCGGATGCCGTGGAACTGGCCAATCAACACACCGATCTCGACGTGATCATCGTGGGGAGAGGAGGAGGGTCCTGGGAAGATCTCTGGAGTTTTAACGAAGAGGCCGTGGTTCGGGCCATTGCGGGCTCCCGCATTCCAGTGATTTCAGCGGTGGGCCATGAAATTGATTTTACCTTGTCCGATTTTGCCGCCGATTATCGGGCTCCGACGCCTTCGGCCGCGGCGGAATCGGTTTCTCCCGTTCTCGTCGATTTGATCGAAAACATACGGGATAAGCACTCAAGGCTCACCCAGGCCATGCGCGGCATATTCAGGTTTCACCGGAATCAGGTGAAGTTGGCCTTGCACGTGCTTCCCGTTCCTTCGCAAATTCTCCAACGTCAGGTGCAACGGGTGGATGAACTCAGCTTCCGTCTTGGAAGCGGTATCCGGTCCATGCTTGTGGCAGTGCGTCCGAGACTGGATGCATTAATCGCTGGTCTGCAAAGAATCGGCCCGGGGCAATCGTGGCAACGAGGGAGCCTGGTGCTGCCCCAGCTTCTTCAACGACTTTCCAGGGCCATGCCATGGGCGCTCACCGGGAAAAGGCAGCAATTGCGAACCGTCACCAGTACGCTGGATACTTTGAGTCCTCTCGCGATTCTGTCTCGTGGGTACAGTATTCTCGAGACCAGTCCCGGCGGCACGATTGTGAAGGATGCGCAATCCGTCCGGGTCGGCGACCGGATTCACGCGCGACTGGCCGAGGGGCGGCTGTCCTGTCTAGTCGAACAAACTAAATCAGAGGTTCCTTGACGTCCCATAACCACCGGGTATAATGCGGTTTCCCGCGTCGTTCGCTGAGTCTGGAATTTCGAACATATGCAAAAGAATCCTCCATGCAAGCTAGTCGCCTGCGCCATAAGTATTTCCCTCCCCTTTGTAAGGGGAGGTCAGGTGGGGTAGAGTGAACGCCCTATGGATTGCGGCGCGCGCCCTCCTGGACGTCGGGTCTACCTCCCCTCGCCCCTCCTTACAAAGGAGGGGAACAGGAGAGGCGGCCTGAGAGAGTGCATTTTCATGCCAAACGAAGGGTCGACGTCGCAAGAGGCGCTGGACGGCAATCGTTGATCTGACATCGACATCCACGGGTAGCACGGGTAGATATGGCAGCCTTAAAATTTGAAGATGCCTTAGCCAGGCTGGAGACGATCGTCACCGAGCTGGAAAAAGGCGACCTCCCACTGAATGATTCCTTGAAGATGTTTGAAGAGGGAATCAAGCTCTCGAAAACCTGTCTCAAGATGCTGGATGATGCCGAACGGAAAGTGGAAATCATGGTCCAGGACAAGGATGGAAAAAAGCGGCTGGAAGCGTATTCCATCGAAGAAGAACCAAGCTGAACGGCTACGCCGTCGCCCGTTCGAAACCAAGGCCTTGTTCCGATATCTGCTACAGACGTCATCTCCACTTTGATGTTCCCCAAAATTTCCAAACAGCGACTCGATGAAGAGTTGGTCAAGCGTCAGTTGGCCGGAAGCCGGGAGCAGGCGCAACGAATGATCCTGGCGGGATTGGTTACCGTCGATGGGACCCGTGTGGAAAAGCGGGCGACACTCGTGTCGGGGCAAGCGGCCATTGCCGTGGAGGGCTCCGCGAGCCCTTTTGTGAGCCGGGGTGGCGAAAAGCTTGAGGCCGCGTTGGACGCCTTTTCCATCCACGTTGCGGACCGGGTCGCCTTGGACGTTGGGGCTTCGACCGGCGGGTTTACGGATTGTCTCTTGCAGCACGGGGCCGGACGGGTTTATGCCGTGGACGTGGGGTATGGGCAATTGGATTGGAATCTCAGAAACGATGACCGCGTCGTTGTTCTTGAGCGTTGTAATATCCGGCATCTCGACCGTGCAGCCGTGCCCGAGCCTATCCAACTGGTCGTCATTGACGTCTCCTTCATTTCGCTACGCCTGGCGTTGCCTTGTGTGGTGAAGTTTCTGGCTCCCGGGGCGACGGTCGTTGCCCTTGTCAAACCGCAATTTGAAGCTGGTGTAAAACAGGTGGGACGGGGCGGCGTGGTCCGGGACGACGGGGTCCGGCAGGACGTGGCGCGGCGTATCCAAGGGATGGCGCAACAATTAGGATTTGGGTGTCTCGGGCTTTTCGACTCCCCCGTTCAGGGGAAAAAGGGGAATCGCGAAATTTTCTTGGGCCTGCAATGGACCGTCGCGGATTCGGCGAGTTCACGTGACCCCACGCCGCGTCTCTCTCGCAAGGCTTGGATGAAACGGTGAAATTTTTTCAGCAACAGAAGCGTTGACGCTTCAGTGATGATCAATAGCGTGGAACCGAGTGGTCGATTTCAACGGACCAGGCGTCAATGCCCCCGATCAGGTTTTTCACGTTGGAAAATCCTTGCTGGAGCAGAAATCCCACGGCGTCGGCGCTACGCATGCCTTTATGACACAAGGCCACGATTTCATCGGTCGGGTCGAGTTGATTGAGCGATTGGGGTAACGTGCCCAAGGGAATGAGGGTGGACCCTTCAATCCTGGCCATGGAAAATTCATGCGGTTCCCGGACGTCCAATAAAAACACCTTGTCCCCTTTATCCAAGCGATCCTTCAGTTCTCGTACGGTAATGGTATAACTCATCTGCGGACCTCCTTTGAAAAAATATGATAGTCTTGGCAGTGAGCCGGTGTCAATTCGCTGGATTGCTCATAAGGAGCGTATCCTTTCATTCGTTGACAGAATGCGAGGCTGATCAAGAAACCAGGACATAAGGGCTGTCTTTTGCCTCCCCTTTGTAAGGGAAGGTCAGGTGGGGTAGAGCCAACCGTGCAGCAAGGGATTTCGTCGTCCTGGCTTCAGCCTCTACCTCCCCTCACCCCTCCTTACAAAGGAGGGGAACCGGAGCAGAGTATGAGTATCCCAATCGTATCCATCTCTCAGATTGCTCAAATGGTCGGGCAGGAAGTTCGTCTCCGGGGGTGGGTTCGGCATCATCGATCGAGCGGCAAGCTCCAGTTTCTGACGCTTCGGGACGGGGCCGGGGAGATACAGGCCATTTTGAGCAAGAGGACTCTGGGGGAAGAACAATTCAACCTCGCGAATCACCTGACTCAAGAATCCTCATTAACGGTCACCGGCTTCCCTCGTGCGGATTCCCGGGCTCCGGGCGGGTACGAAATAGATGTGACTGCTCTTGAGATCATTCACCTTGCCGAACCGTTTCCCGTACAACCTAAAGAGCACGGCGTCGGATTTCTGATGGATCACCGCCATCTCTGGCTTCGTTCGACTCGGCAACAGGCGATCCTCAAAATCAGGCACGCGATTATCAAGGCCTGCCGGGATTTTTTTGACGAACGGGAATTTGTCCTGATTGACGCACCCATTTTTACGCCGAACGCATGCGAGGGTACGACCACGCTTTTTCAAACGCAATATTTTGAGAATACGGCGTACTTGACGCAAAGCGGACAATTATACGGGGAAGCGGCTGCCGCGGCTTTTGGAAAAGTGTATTGCTTCGGTCCGACGTTTCGGGCCGAGCAATCCAAGACCCGCCGGCACTTGATGGAGTTTTGGATGGTGGAGCCTGAAGTGGCATTTGCGGAATTACCTGACGCGATGGACTTGGCAGAGGCGTTTGTGGTGATGATGGTGGGACGAGTCATCGAGAATTGCCGGAACGAATTGGAGGTGCTGGAACGCGACGTGTCCAAATTGGAAGCGGTCGTCCCTCCTTTTCCGCGACTGACTTATGATGACGCGGTCCTGTGCTTGCAGAACATCGGCTCGTCGATCCGGGCAGGCGATGATTTCGGAGCGGACGATGAAACCACCTTGTCCAAGCAATTCGAAAAACCCGTCCTAGTGCACCGGTATCCCGCGAAGATCAAGGCCTTTTATATGCAACCCGACTCTGACAATCCCGACCGGGCGCTCTGTATGGACATGTTGGCTCCGGAAGGATACGGCGAAATCATCGGGGGCGGGCAACGCATTCATGATTATGCGACGTTAGCCGCACGCCTGCACGACCACCAATTGTCATCGGAAGCCTTCCAGTGGTACCTGGACCTGCGGCGCTACGGGTCCGTCCCCCATGCCGGGTTCGGCATGGGCATCGAACGCGCCGTGGCCTGGCTGTGCGGCATCGCGCACGTGCGCGAAACCATCCCCTTCCCCCGCATGCTGTCCCGCTTGTACCCGTAGGCCTGCTTTTCGATACTCGCTCCGCATCATGACGCGATCCATTTCTCCTATCTCCCTCTCCCCAAGGCGGGAGAGGGTTGGGGTGAGGGGGAATCCAAGCATGTTTAGGCCCAAGATATGGCGCAATTGCACAGATCGTGTCATGAGAGAACCGGCGCAAGGGCCAAAGATGGCAAGCCCATGCCTGGCCTTGATCCCAATTTGGGACTATGCCAGGCAGATGTACGACGCCATCGATGCACAAACGATATGAAAGGGAATTATGTATTTAACTTGACGTCCTCTCTTTATTGTAGCCGCGCCATCTTATGGCGCTTCTCCTTGGCCGCATAAGATACGGCCGCTACAAAAAACGTAGGTCGGATTAGCGGAGCGTAATCCGACGAGGGCCTGCGATGTCGGGTTACGCCTGTTCGGCTAACCCGACCTACAACTGCTAACAATCTTGCCAAATTAAATACATAATTCCCTAAATTTTGTAACATTTGTACAAAACTGTAACTTTTGTACAAATTGTAACATTTGTACGTTTTGTACAATTCGTCACATTTTGTGAACTTTGTGCAGCTCGATGCCAGGTTCCTTACGTCAATCCTCGCTCCGGAGCCTTACATACGATAAATCCCCCTCACCCCAGCCCTCTCCCTATTTCCCGCTTAATGCGGGAAATGGGGGAGAGGGTGTGGATTTTAATTCTTCTGTCGACCTCCTTCTCCGATTGCATCCGTGTAAATTTTTTGGGGTAGCAGGTGCTCCCGTCGCCTTGGCTTGTCAATGACAATAAGTGATTGATTTTGCTTGACAAAATTATGAATGCGAGTATATTTCACCCATGAAGTGGAAAAAAGTGGAAGAAAGTGGGATGAAATAGGGGTAATATAGAAATAATTGGAAAATCTGAATCATGTTCCGGTGTTATTAGAGGCGATCTTGACCTGGTTACAGCCACGTAAACAGGGGTGTTACTTGGATTGCACTATAGGCATGGGAGGGACTGCCGAGCAGATCCTGAAGGTGAGCGCACCCGATGGCATCCTCATCGGGATCGACCGGGACCCGCAAGCGATTGCCCATGCACAGGCAAGACTTCAAGCCTATGGATCCAGGATCCAGTTGTTTTGTGAAAATTTTCAACGCGTGAAATCGGTGATGAATATAGCCGACAGGGAACGCGCAGACGGCATTCTGTTCGATTTGGGTGTGTCGTCGGCGCAATTGGATCAGCCTGAGCGAGGGTTGAGCTTTCAGCAGGACGGCCCCTTGGATATGCGGATGAATCCCACGTGCGGTCACACGGCTGAAGATCTCGTCAACGCGTTGCCTGAAACGCAGTTGGCCCGGATCATTCATGAGTTCGGGGAAGAACGCTATTCCCGGCGGATTGCGCGGGCCATCGTGCGGATTCGCCGTCAATCCCCTTTGCGGAGCACGCTGGATTTGTCGCGCGTGATCAGGGAATCCGTGCCGAGGTCTTACCGGTCAGGACGCCTTCATCCTGCGACGCGGACTTTTCAAGCGTTTCGGATGGCGGTCAATGATGAATTGGGCTCGCTGCAAACCGGGCTCGACGAGGCGATTGACGTTCTGGCACCGGGAAGCCGGCTGTGCGTGATTGCGTTTCACTCGTTGGAAGATCGTGTGGTGAAACAGACGTTTCGCCGCTTGGCTCATGAGGCTCCGGATCAATGGACCATCCTGACGAAGAAACCCGTTTCCCCTTCCCTGCAAGAACGTCGGGCCAATCCCCGTGCGCGTAGCGCGAAGTTGCGAGTTCTTGAACGAAAGCCAGGACGGGGAGACGGACAAAGAGGCCACGCATGAAGTGGGTTTTCCGAACCTTATTGGTTGTGAGCGTGAGCGGGATGCTCCTGTTTTACGTGTGGGGAAAAGTCGACCTCGTACGAGTCGGGTATGAACTGGACGCCTTGTTGAAGAAAAAAGCCGACTTGACGAAGGAGCACGAACGATTGCAGGCCCGGTTGTCTCAATTGACGGCGCCCGAGCGAATTGCCTCGGAAGCCGGCGATAAACTGGGCATGAAACCACCTGGCGCGCGGCAAGTGGTTTTGGTCCCGAGCCATCCTGGAGATGCAAGTCCCGGCGACGGTCCCGAGCTTCCACTTCGCCTGGCGCGGCAAATGGGAAAATGACGATGAACGGGTCATTTATGAAAAAAGACAGCAAATCAGCCGGCGAGAGAACCGGCCGACGTGCCTTCATTGGTCTGTGTTTTCTGTTCGGGTTCGTCATTCTGTTCTTGCGTTTTGGCTACCTGCAGGTCCTTCAGGCGGAAACGATGAAATTGAAAGCCCGTCAGCAGTACGAGAAGCCTGTCACCTTGGCTTCCAACCGTGGCGCCATTGTGGACCGGCAAGGGAAACCGCTGGCCTTGAATCTGGACGTGTCGTCAGTCTATGCCACGCCGTCCGCCATTGACGATCCTGCCGGAGTTGCGCGTCAACTCACACGGGTGCTGGGTGTTCCTCGCGAGTCTCTGGAAAGGCGGTTACGGGCCAAACGTGACTTCGTGTGGGTTCAACGGAAAATTGAGGATGCGCAGGTCAAACGGTTGATCGACCTGGACCTTCCAGGCGTCGACATTCTGGTGGAGTCGCGTCGATTTTATCCCCAAGGAACGTTATTGGCTCACGTCCTGGGATTCGCAGGGATCGACAGTCAGGGTCTTGAAGGGCTCGAAAACGGATATGATGAGCACCTCCGGGGCCAAGCACGCCAAGTGGTGTTGCAGCAGGACGCGCTGGGACGAATCATTATTCCCGAAAGTCGGCGGAAACCCCAGGCTCTGTCCGGACATGCCATTTCCCTGACCATTGATGAAGTCATTCAGTATATCGCGGAGCAAGCTCTGGATCAGGCCGTCAAAGCAACCAAGGCGAGGGGCGGGGCCGTTCTGGTCATGGCTCCCAAGACTGGTCAGATGTTGGCTTGGGCCCTTCGTCCCACGTTTGACCCGAATCATATCCCGCAGGCGTCACCCGAGCAGTGGAGGAACCGTGGCGTGACCGATCCCTACGAACCAGGCTCGACCCTCAAGGTGGTGCTGGCCGCTGCCGCCCTGGAATTGAACCGCGTCAAACCCGACACCCTGCTGTATGCGGGTGATGGAGAGATCCCGATCAGTGGAACCGTCATTCATGATCATGAAAAAGCCGGATGGGTGACGTTTCGTGAAGCCGTCCAGCGATCCAGCAACGTGGCCTTCGTGAAAATGACGTGGGATTTGGGGAAAGAGCAAGTCTATCAATTCCTGCGCACGTTTGGCTTTGGTGAAAAAACGGGAATCGATCTTCCCGGGGAATCCATCGGCATCCTGAGTCGTCCGGACCAATGGAGTTTGCGGACGCTCCCGTCTTTGGCCATCGGGCAGGAAATTGCCGTGACGCCGTTGCAGCTCCTGACGGCCGTGTCGGCCATTGCCAACGAGGGATGGCTCATGAGGCCGTTTCTGGTGCGGGAAATTTCCGATTACCAGGGAAGAAGCGTCCGGGAGCACGTTCCCCATATTCGCCGCCGGCCCATCAGCGCCGAGACTGCAAAAACCGTCACTGACCTGCTGGTCAACGTGGTGGAGCAGGGGACAGGGAAGCGTGCGGCCGTCCCGGGCTACCGGGTGGCGGGCAAGACTGGAACGGCTCAGAAGATCGATCCTGAAACGGGCACGTATTCGTCAACCAAATTGGTGGGATCATTCGTCGGCTTCGTTCCCGCGGAGGATCCCCGTCTTTCCATATTGGTGGTGATTGACGAACCGCAAGGCCCGGCTTGGGGAGGGGTGGTGGCGGCTCCGGTATTTCGGAAGGTGGCGGAGCAGACGCTCAGGTATTTGAGCGTGGCTCCCGGCGATGAATCCCGGGGTGCGGCGTTGCGTTCAAGGCCCGCCCCGGATGGGTATCAGCCAAACTGGGAATGACGTTAGCGACGTTACTGTTGCCTATCGACGTGGTCAGCACGACGGGCAATCTCGACGTGGAACTGTCCGGGATCACCGATGATTCACGGGAAGTCACACAAGGCAGTTTGTTTATCGCTGTCAAAGGACAGCAGGTCGATGGTCATGCCTTTGTCACTCAGGTCTACCGGCAACAGATAGGGGGCGTTGTGGTTCAAGCTCCGTTTCAAGCTCCATTCCACGCCAGGAAACAAGGCGGACCTGCCTGGATCGAAGTCGAGGATTCCAGGAAGGCGCTCGGTCAGTTGGCTGCTCGGTTTTTTCAGCATCCCTCCCAAGCCTTGTGTATGGTCGGTGTGACGGGAACGAACGGGAAAACCACGGTGGCCCACGCGAGTCAGGCGATCCTGGAGCATGGCGGCCACCGGACGGGTCTCATGGGCACGGTGGGGTATTACGTCGGGGCGGAACGTCAGGCGGCCAGTCACACGACACCGGGTGCGATTTCGCTACAGGCGTTCTTGGATCGTATGGTGGACGCGGGGCTGGATACTGCTGTCCTGGAAGTTTCCTCGCATGCCTTGGCCTTGGACCGGGTCGAAGGTTGTGAGTTCGACGTGGCGGTTTTTACGAATCTGACCCAAGACCATTTGGATTTCCACGAGACGATGGAGTCTTATTATCACGCGAAATCACGCCTCTTCCGGGAGTTCATCGTCCCCGCCGCCAAAGCCGGACCCAAACGGGCGATCATCAACGTCGATGATGCATGGGGCGTCCGGTTGCAAGTCGAGACCCCGGTGCCGGTCTGGACGTATTCTTTGCGCCGTCGCGCAGATCTGTACGCGACGAACGTGACCCTTTCGATGGAGGGAACCCGGTTCACCGCCCATACGCCCCGGGGTTCTTTGGACGTCGAAAGTGCCTTGGTCGGGGAACATAATGTGTCAAACTTGTTGGCGAGTATCGGTGTCGGTCTTGCCCGGGGCCTCTTGCTCGAAGACGTCCGCCAGGCTATCAGGGCATTTCGAGCGGTGCCGGGCCGGTTCGAGCGGGTGGACGCGGGGCAGGCGTTTTCCGTGATCGTGGATTACGCCCATACGGAAGATGCACTGACCCGGCTCCTGGAAGCCGCCCGGCAACTGCAACGGGAACGGATCATCACGGTCTTTGGATGTGGTGGCGACCGGGACGCGGGTAAACGAGCGAACATGGGACGAATCGCGGCCCAGCGCAGTGACGTGGTGTTTCTGACCTCCGACAATCCTCGCACCGAAGATCCCGAGGCGATTCTGCGCGATATTGAACAGGGGGTGCGGGGTCTTTCGGCGTCGGAACGGGCCGCGTCGCACGTGATCCCTGATCGTCGAGCGGCCATTCGGGCTGCGCTTCTTGAAGCCCGGCCTGGCGATCTGGTGTTGATTGCCGGTAAGGGGCATGAAGATTATCAGATCATCGGCACGACGCGGCATCATTTTGATGACCGGGAAGTGGTTCGTGAACTGTTGGCTGGCCTGCCGGACGAGAAATAGGCTCTCCGGCAATGGCGCTGTTTACGGGAGACGAAGTGCTGGCTGCAACCGGTGGAACGTTACTGAAAGGTACGACGGATCGTCTGGTTCAGAGGGTGTGTACCGATTCCCGGAAGGTGCGCAAAGGCGATTTATTCGTCGCGTTGAAAGGGACGCGGTTTGACGGGCACCGTTTTATTGACGAGGTCTTCACCCGTGGAGCCAATGGGGTCGTGGTCGAAACGTTCCCGCGCCAAGCCAAGGGTTCCATGTCCGTCCGGGCGCGGTCGGTTCCGTTTGTCGTCAAGGTTGCGGATTCCTTGAAAGCGTATCAGGACCTGGCGACGTTTCATCGAACTCGCTTCGACATTCCCGTTGTGGCGGTGACGGGAAGCAACGGCAAAACCACGACGAAGGAGATGGTCGCGAAGGCGCTGTCGCAGTGCTGGCGGCTCAAGAAAACGGCGGGCAATTTGAATAATCGAATCGGCTTGCCGCAGACGGTGCTCGGGTTGACCGCGGCCCACCAGGCGGCGGTGCTGGAATTGGGCGTGGATGCCGAAGGGCAAACCACGCGGTTGGCGGAAATCGCCCGTCCGACCGTCGGTCTCATCACGAACGTCGGTAACGACCATTTGGAATTCTTCGGCAGCGTGGAGGGGTCCGCCCGGGCAAAAGCCGAATTGCTGGCCCGTCTTCCTCAAGACGGCACCGTCGTGTTGAATGCGGATGACCCGTATTACGAGTTTTTCCGGCGCCGGACCCGCTGCGCCGTGGTTTCGTTCGGATTCCGGGAGCAGGCTGACGTTCGCGGGAGTCGCGTTCAGTGGAAAGGTGCACGAACCGAATTTTGTTGCCACGTGGCCGGTCGTCGCCGGTCGCATCGCTTGGCCTTACACGTGCATGGAACGCATAACGTGTCGAATGCCTTGGCCGCGCTTGCAGTCGGTCACGTGCTCGGGCTGTCGGTGACGAGCATGGCAACCGGCTTGAGTCGATTTCGTCCCGTGGCCATGCGGTCTCAGGTTTCCTCTTGGCGGGGGGTCACCGTGATTCAGGACTACTATAACGCGAACCCTGATTCCATGAAGGCCGCCGTGACGCTGTTACAGGAATTGGGTGCCGGCCGCCGGACCATTGCCGTGCTGGGAGACATGTTGGAGTTGGGAACGGAGACGCGGACCCTGCACAAGGAAGTCGGCGTCTTTCTCGCCGGCAGCTGCGTTTCATTATTGGTGACTTGTGGGGAATTGGGTAGGGAGGTGGCTCATGCGGCCTCCGCTGGGGGCATGACGGCATCGCAGGTTTTCGAAGCCCGGGGAGTCAACGACGCGGCCCGTATCCTCAAAAAGCTGGTCGAGCCCGGAGACGTGGTCTTGCTCAAGGCCTCGAGGTCCATGCAGTTCGAGCGTCTCGTGGCTGCATTTCATCCTCGGACGGCACAGGCATAAGGACAGGAAACGCATATGTTGTACTGGTGGCTTTACCCGCTGCACACGGACATCGCAATTTTCAACGTATTCCGGTATTTGAGCTTTCGGATCATTTACGCGGCGCTGACCGCGTTTGTCGTCGCGTTTTTCCTGGCTCCGCCCCTGATCAAGAAATTGCAGGAACTCCGGTTAGGGCAACGGATCCGGGAAGAGGGGCCGCGTCATCACCAGTCCAAACAAGGAACCCCCACCATGGGAGGCATTCTCATTATTTTCGCCGTGTCGCTGTCGACGTTGCTGTGGGCGGACGTGCGCAATCTCTACGTGTGGATCGTCATGTTGTCCATCGTGGGGTTCGGGCTCATCGGGTTCATGGACGACTACATCAAAATTTCTCGGAAGCGTTCGGAAGGGTTGACTGTTCTCCAAAAGTTCGTGGCGCAGATCGGCATTGCCTTGAGCATCGGTCTGTTCTTCTATGCCTCTCCCGGATATTCCACGGAACTCAGCGTTCCGTTTTTCAAAACGTTTACGCCCGACCTGGGGACATTCTATATCCCGTTCGCCATACTGGTGATCGTGGGCTGCTCCAACGCCGTCAATTTGACGGACGGGTTGGATGGACTGGCGATCGGCCCGGTCATGGTGGCGTCGATGGCGTACGCCGTCGTGGCCTATGCCGCCGGGAATAAAATGGTGTCAGAGTATTTGCTGATCCCGTACATCGAAGGCGCCGGGGAATTGGCCGTCCTGATGGCGGCCGTCTTCGGATCGAGTCTCGGATTTCTGTGGTTCAACACGTATCCGGCGTCGGTCTTCATGGGGGACGTGGGGTCCTTGCCTCTCGGTGCGGCCCTGGGCACGGTTGCCGTGGTCAGCAAGCACGAGTTGCTGCTGATCCTGGTCGGCGGCGTGTTCGTCATGGAAGCAGCGTCGGTCATCTTTCAAGTGTTGTTTTATAAATCCCGCAGGAAACGGATTTTTCTGATGGCGCCCATTCATCATCATTTTGAAATGAAAGGATGGGAGGAGCCCAAGGTCGTGGTTCGATTATGGATTGTGGCGATTCTCCTGAGCCTGTTGAGTCTCAGTACCTTAAAACTGCGTTAACCCTATGCCCGTGACAATGGAGATGACGCATCGCACGAATCCACGGTCCCGGATCCCCGGTTTTGCAGGGCAATCCGTGGCCGTGGTCGGAGCAGGCAAGAGCGGGGTGGCAGCGGCGCGGTTGCTGGTTGCGCTCGGAGCCGAGGTGTCGCTGGTCGATCGCAAACCTGAAACGGAATGGGCCATGGAGATCGCCGGCGTCCGGGGAGTTCACCCGTTCGGCGCGGAACGTTTTGCGCAGGGGCTTGAGGCCGTTGACCTGGTGGTCGTGAGTCCGGGCGTGTCCCCGGTTCTGGATGCGTTCGATGCCGTACGGCGGCAAGGTGTTCCTATAATCGGCGAGGTCGAATTGGCCTCGTGGTTTTTGTCCGTCCCAATCATCGGAGTCACCGGGACGAATGGCAAGAGCACGGTCGTGTCACTGATCGGAACGCTCTTGCAGGAGTGCGGGACCACGCCTTTCGTTGGCGGAAACCTGGGGACACCCTTGACGGAAGCCGCGTTGGCCATGCACCGGCGCGCCGGTATGGACACGGAAGAGCCGGCTCCCTTTCAGGAAGTTGTCGCCGAATTGTCGAGTTTTCAATTGGAAACGATTGACCGGTTTCATCCACACGTAGCGGTGCTGCTCAATATCACCCCGGACCACTTGGATCGCCATCCGAGTTTTGTCGATTACGCCAAGGCCAAAGCCAGCGTGTTTCGCAATCAGACCGCGGGGGATTTTGCCGTGCTGAACGCCGACGAGGCGGAAGTGCTGTCCGTTCGAGATTCGCTACGCGGGCAACTCGTCGAATTCAGCGTGTTGAAGGAAGTGCCCCACGGTGCGTGGGTGGCCGGTGACGTGATCATGACTCGATGGAAAGGACAGCAGGATGAGGTGATGCCGGTTTGCGATATTCCTCTTCCGGGGACTCACAACGTCTCTAACGTGCTTGCCGCTCTCGCCGTCGGTTTGGTCAGGGGGTGTTCCCGGGAAAGCATGCGACGAGCCGTCCGGTCGTTTCGAGGGCTGCCCCACGTCTGTGAATTCGTGCGTGAGCGACGCGGTGTGACCTTCATCAACGATTCCAAGGGCACGAACGTCGATGCCACACTGAAAGCCATCGACAGTCTTCGGCAGCCGTTCGTCATCATCCTGGGAGGACAAGAAAAGGGAAGGACCGAGTTTGGCCGGTTGAAAGGCGCACTCGAGTCGGGCGTCAAACACTGTATCGTGCTGGGAGAATCGGCAGAAGCCATTGCCTGGGCCATTACAGGCGTGGGGCCCATCAGCCGCGTGTCTTCCCTGGCTGAGGGGGTTGCCTTGGCTACGGATCTTGCGGTGCCGGGTGACGTCGTGTTGTTTTCTCCGGCTTGTGCCAGTTTCGACATGTTTCGGGATTATTGCGATCGAGGTCAACAATTTCGCGATCTTGTGAATGCCCTGGCCGATTGATGGATGAGGTGAACAACGATGCCTCGCGTTCACAGCGACAACGTTCAGCTCCCCTTGACGTGGAATGCCGGTACCGACAAACAGGCTTCTCGTCCCATGGACCGGACCGTCTTGATCGTGACGTACCTGTTGACCCTCATCGGCCTGATTATCATGTTCAGCGCGAGCGGCGTGATGGCGGAAACGCGTTACGGAGATTCGACGTTTTTCTTGAAACGGCAGAGTCTCTGGTTGTTATCCGGACTCGTGGCCCTGCATTGGGTGGCTCAACGGGATTACACCGTGTGGAAAACGCTTACACCCTATGGCTTGGTTTTGACGTTCGTGCTCTTGGTTCTGGTCTTGCTCCCTTTCCTGGGCACGCAAGTGAATGGCGCTCGCCGGTGGTTTCGTCTGGCAGGGCTTTCCATTCAACCCGGAGAAATTGCCAAACTGGCCGTTGTATTGTACCTGGCGTCGTTTCTCGTCAGGAAAGAACAGGATCTCGCGTTTTTCACTCGTGGCGTATTGGCTCCCATGGCGGTCGTCGGGTTGTTTGCAGGGTTGCTCTTGCTCGAACCCGATATGGGAACAGCCGTAGTCCTGACGCTGTTGTTATTCGGTCTGCTGTTTTTGGGTGGGGCCAGGTTTTCCCATCTCCTTGTCCTGGGCCTGGTCCTGCTCGCCGTGGCCTATACGTTGATCATGCAGTCCGATTATCGCCGTCGCCGGTTGTTGAATTTTTTAGATCCCTGGAAGGACTCGGCAGATACAGGCTTTCAACTCACGCAATCATTTGTCGCGTTGGGGAACGGCGGGTGGTTCGGCGTGGGCCTGGGTGAGGGGCGACAAAAGTTGTTTTTTCTGCCTGAAGCGCACACGGATTTTGTGCTGGCTCTTGTCGGGGAAGAACTCGGGTTTCTCGGGACGGGATTACTGATCGCCTTATTCGCGATCCTGATCGTCAAGGGATTTAAAATCGCCGGACAGGCTCCCGATGCTTTTGGCCGTCATTTGGCTTGCGGCATCACCTTGCTGGTCGGGATACAAGTGCTGATCAACATGAGCGTGGTGTCCGGTCTGATGCCGACGAAAGGATTGACGTTGCCGTTTGTGAGCTATGGCGGCTCTTCGTTGATCGTGAGTTTGGTGGCGATGGGCATTCTCTTGAGCATTTCCCGGGCTGGTCCATCGGGCCGCCCTCTTTCTTCGTTTGGGATAGGATGAACGTGGTGATTGCAGCAGGTGGTACGGGAGGACATTTTTATCCGGCGTTGGCGTTGGCCGAAGAGTTTTGTCGTCAGGCGGCCGCTACCTCCGTGACGTTGGTGGGAACGGGCCGCGCTCTCGAGCGGACGATGATGTCCGGCGCGCCGTGGCGGATGGAAATTCTGCGAGTGAGAGGAGTGATGGGTCGAGGGATCTGGTCTTCCATCAAGGCACTGTTGTTGATCCCCGCGGCGGTGTGGCAATGCCTTCGCTTGTTGCGCGCGTCCAATGCGGAACTCGTCGTCGGCACTGGTGGCTATACAAGCCCACCGGTTGTCTTCGCGGCCTGGCTGCTGAGAATTCCACGAGCCATCGTGGAATTGAACGCGATACCGGGCATAGCCAACCGCGTCTTGGGGTCCCTGGCCGATCGAATCTTCGTTTCGTTCGAACGTGCCATACCCTATTTTTGCGCCGATAAGGTCGCCGTGGTGGGGACCCCGTTGCGACGGGCGTTTGTCGTTCCGCCTCCGAGCCCCGGATCGGGCCGGATCGACACTCTATTGATCTGTGGCGGCAGTCAAGGCGCCCGGACCATGAACTCCATTGTGCTCGAAGCGGTCCGGATCTCTTCCCGGATTCGGAGCCGGCTTGCGGTGATTCATCAGTCGGGATCGAACGACTTCGATCGTGTTGCTGAAGCCTATTGCCACATGAACGTGAAAGCGGAGGTGGTGCCGTTTGTCGAGGATATGCCCGGGACGCTTAGCCGGGCGGACTTGGTCATCTGTCGGTGTGGGGCCCTGACGTTATCGGAAATCGCCGCCTGTGCCAAGCCTTCCATCCTCATTCCGTTTCCGCAGGCAACGCATAATCACCAGGAATCCAACGCCCGCGTCGTGGAGGAGGCAGGGGCAGGCATCGTACTGTTGGAGCCCGCGCTGACCGGCGCGAAATTGGCTCAAGAGATTGAAGGTTTGCTGGACCACCCGGACCGCGTTCGACACATGGCGGAACAAAGCCTGCGTTTGCGAAACACCGGTTCGGCCGAGGCCATGGTCCACGAGTGCTATCGACTGTTGGGGCAAAGTCCCCCTGAACGTACGATGACGAACGGTGTTTAGAAAGATTCGGCATATTCATCTCGTGGGGATCGGTGGAAGTGGGATGAGCGGCATCGCCGAAGTGTTGTTGACGTTGGGTTATCACGTCACGGGGTCCGACGTGGCTCCATCGGAGAATACGCGTCGGTTGGAAACCTTGGGGGGGCGTATTGCCATCGGACATGACGCTTCCCACGTGGAAGGGGCGCAAGTGGTGGTGATCTCTTCAGCCGTTCAGGCATCGAATCCGGAAGTGGTGGCTGCGAAACAGCGAGTCGTGCCGGTAATCCCACGAGCCGAAATGTTGGCTGAACTCATGCGACTCAAATTCGGCGTGGCGATTGCCGGGGCTCACGGGAAAACCACGACGACGTCCATTGTCGCGTCGGTGTTGGCGCATGCCGGCCTCGATCCGACGTTTGTTGTGGGGGGGAAGGTGAATGCCATGGGGACCCACGCCAGGTTGGGTCGAAGTGACTTGCTCATTACCGAGGCCGATGAAAGTGACGGGTCGTTCCTTCGACTGTCTCCCTCCATTGCGGTGGTGACGAATCTCGATCGGGAGCATATCGACCACTATGGATCCATGGATCGGCTCAAGGCGGCCTTTTTGGAATTTGTCAATAAAGTGCCGTTTTACGGTGTCGCCATTCTGTGCGCGGATGACGTGCTTCTTCGACGGATGCTGCCCCAAGTCCAGAAGCGATACGTGACCTATGGCCGGGAGGCGTCAGGCTCCTCCAGGCCGGATTTGTATGCCACGGATATCGAAATCAAGGGACGGACCACGAATTTTCGCGTGCAGTTTCACGAACAGAAATTGGGGCCGTTTCGGCTCATGATTCCGGGCGTCCACAACGTGTCCAATGCGTTGGCTGCGATCGGGGTGGGTTTGGAACTGGACGTCCCGCTCGACTTGATCCGTGCGGGCGTGGCCTCGTTTTCCGGTGTCGAACGGCGATTTCATATCCGTGGAGAGAAACGGGGCATCGTGGTCGTGGACGATTACGGCCATCACCCGACGGAAATCCGGGCGACCCTGGAGGCGGCCAGGTCCGTATGGCCGGGGCGGTTGGTGGTGATCTTCCAGCCTCACCGGTACAGCCGGACGCACGATTTGTTGGATGAATTTGAGAAAGCCTTTGAGCAAGCCGACGTCCTGTACGTGATGCCGATATATGCGGCAGGCGAAACGTCGATCGACGGCGTGTCCGGGGAAATCCTGGCCGAACGAATCCGCACCATGGGGCACCCCGCCGTCCATTGGGTGGAGAAACGGGACGAGTTGGTCAGTCGATTGGCCCCTGAACTTCGATCCGGTGATACGGTCCTTACGCTGGGTGCCGGAGACGTGTGGAAGGTGGGAGTCGAGTTGTTGGCGTCAGTGTGAGCTTATGGAACGGACTGTCAGGGAGTGGGAGACGTGTTGACCGTGTCAAACCATCATGATTTGAAAACGGCCTTGTCGGGGATACGAGGAGAAGTCGCGCTTGACGCGCCGTTGGCAGCATTGACGTCGCTGTGTATCGGGGGACCGGCCGACGCGTTGGTGAGCCCGGAAGACGTGCATGACGTGTGTCGGATCGTTCGTCAAGCGCAGACGGCCCGGATTCCCGTCATGGTGTTGGGGGGCACGAACTTGTTGGTGCAGGACGGCGGTATTCGAGGCATCGTCTTGAATTTAGCCAATTTGGCAGCCGTTGAAATGGAGGACGCCCGGCTCGTGTTCGCCGAAGCCGGCGCGCGGATGCCGGTTCTTCTGGGCTTTGCCGTGCATCACGGGTTGTCGGGTCTTGAGTGGGCGGCGGGCATACCCGGGACCGTTGGGGGGGCGGTCGTGATGAATGCCGGCACGAAGCTGGGAGAAATGCAAGACTGTTTGGACGCCATTCAAATGGTTGATCTCGATGGCCGTTTAGTGACCCATGCTGCGGCGTCCGTCGGTTTTGCGTATCGTTCGGTCAGCCTGCCCGAAGGCGTTGTGGTGGGCGCGTGGCTTCGTCTCACCCCTGCCTCTCGGGAAACCATTGATTCACGCACCAAGTCGTATCTGCAATATCGAAAGCAATCGCAGCCCCTTTCGCAACCCAATGCCGGGTCGGTGTTTAAGAATCCTCAAGGGACCACGGCCGGCCGGCTGATCGAAGAAGCCGGTTTGAAGGGGTGCCGGGTGGGGGATGCGCAAGTCTCGACCAGGCATGCGAATTTTATCGTCAACCTCGGACGGGCGCGTTCTGCAGACGTGCTTCAGCTTATCGAAATGATCCAACGGGAAGTGTCACGGCAAACGGGCGTCACGTTGGAATTGGAATGGAAAGTGGTGGGCGAACGGTAAACGGTAGGATATCGATGCCTTTGACTTCAGCTCATATAGGAGTCCTCATGGGAGGGCAATCGGCGGAACGCGAGATTTCCTTGAAGACCGGAGAGGCGGTGTATGCCGCGTTGGTTCGCAAAGGGTACGCCGCCACCCGCATCGACGTGGACGTCTCCCTGCCGCGCAAGCTACGGGCCCGCAAGGTACAACTGGCCTTCCTCGCCCTGCATGGTCGGGGTGGAGAGGACGGCACGGTGCAGGGCTTGTTGGAGGTCATGGGCATTCCGTATACCGGTTCGGGAGTCCAAGCCAGCGCCATGGGCATGAATAAAGCAGTGACCAAGACCTTTGTGCGGATGCACGGGGTTTCCGTCGCACCCGGCGTCGTCATGCAGCGGACCGGTAACAGGGCCATGCCGGCACAACTCTCGTGTCCACTGGTCGTCAAGCCCGCGAATGAAGGTTCCACGGTGGGTGTGTCGGTGGTGCGAAAGCCCTCGCAGTGGAAGGGTGCGCTGACGCGCGCTTTTGAACGCGATCATGAAGTGCTCGTGGAATCGTTTATCGGCGGTCGTGAACTTGCCGTGTCCGTGTTGGACGGCGAAGCCTTGCCCCCGGTCGAGATTGTCGCACCCAATGCATTCTATGATTATGCCGCCAAATATGAGAAAGCCGAAACACGGTACCTGTGCCCGGCCCCCGTGACCATTGGCCAGGAGCGGCAGGTGAAAGCCTTGGCAGTTCGGGCCTACCAGGCGTTGGGTTGTGCGGGCGCAGCCAGAGTTGATTTTCGACTCAACCGCTTCGGCAGGCCCGTTTTTTTGGAAATGAACACGATTCCCGGGATGACCCGGAGAAGTTTGTTGCCCATGTCCGCGGCCCAGGCCGGTCTTGACTACGATTCGCTGACGGAACGGATTTTACGATCCGGTCTGGCGCGGCAATCGAATTGGAAGACAACAAAGAAGGGGAATGGACGGGCATGAGCCGTGAAAATCGGTCACTTCGGCCGGCGCCGGCACGAAGGCGGTGGACCCGCATGATTCAGGGAGGACTGGCCGGAATTTTGATCATCCTCGGCATGCTGGGCTATCAGTGGCTCCCATCGGCCGTGGCTGGTTTGTTGTCCATCAAGCGCGTGTCCATATCCGGTGCCGAACGGCTCGATCGCCGGGTCGTGCTGTCGTTGTTGGATTTGCCCGCCGATCGTTCGTTGCTTTCAGTGGATCCCTCAAGCCTGGAACAGAAAGTGGAGGCTCATCCTGCGGTGGCGTCCGCGTCGGTAGGCCGGGTCCTGCCTCACACCCTGACGGTGATCGTGGTCGAGCGCAAGCCGGCCGCGTTGTTTCAACACGCGGGAGGAACGTTGTTTTTGGATAAAGAAGGAGTGGTGCTGTCTCTTGCACCTGACTGGCCGGTGAGGCGGTTGCCTGAACTGATAGGGCTTTCAGCGGTGAAGATTTTGGGCGGCGATCTCAAGATACAGGCTCAGGCCCGGAAAGGACTCCGTTTTGCCAAAGACTTGCAGGACCACGTCGCCCCTGCCGTCAGCGTCGACTTGAGTGATCCACGGTTCATGGTCGGAAAAACCGATGGGCTGGTATTTCGGGTAAACAACGACTTCCAAAACATGTGGGACCCGTATCTCGAACTGGAGCCGACTTTACGAGAACGTTTTCTTCAGGGACCGCATGAGATCGATCTACGGTTTACCGGCAAGGTGATTGTCCGAAAGGAAGGGTGAGCAAGTCTCATGGCCAAAAAAGAACACATCGTCGTCGGACTCGATATTGGCACAACCAAAATTTGCGCCATCGTGGCGCAGGTGACGCCTGATGAAGGGGTCACCATCATTGGCGTGGGCTCGAGCCCATCCCGCGGACTCCGAAAAGGCATCGTCGTCAACATCGACAGTACCGTGGAGTCGATAAAGAAGGCGGTGGAAGAAGCCGAGTTGATGGCTGCCGTCCAAATCAACTCGGTCTACATTGGCATCGCCGGCAGTCATATTGCCAGTCAGACCGTCAAGGGCGTGGTGGCGCTCAAGCGGAATGAAGTTCTTCGAGGCGACGTGCTTCGTGCCGTTGAGACGGCCAAGGCATCGGCCGTGGTGCCGCCTGACCGACAGGTGCTGCACGTATTGCCTCGAGAATTTATCGTGGATGACCAGGAAGGCATTCAAGAGCCGGTCGGCATTTCCGGGGCGAGGTTGGAAGTCGACGTGCATCTCGTCACCGGGGCGATCCCGCCGGCCAAGAATCTCATGAAGTGCGTCAACCGTGCAGGGCTCGACGTGGTCGGCATCGTCTTGCAGCCGCTGGCCTCAAGCGAAGCCGTGCTCACGGATGAAGAGAAAGGGTTGGGGATTGCCATGGTTGATCTCGGAGGAGGGACGACCGATTTGGCTATTTTCTCAGATGGGACGATTTGCCACTCGGCGGTGTTGCCGGTCGGCGGTCAGCATATCACGACCGATCTGCAAATCGGGTTGCGTACCTCGCTTGCCGACGCAGAAGGAATCAAGGTCCGTTACGGGTCGGCCCTTGTCAGCATGGTGAAAGAGACGGAAGTCGTCGAGGTCCCGAGTGTCGGCGGCCGCCCCCCGCATCCCATGAACAGGCGGGAAATTGCCGAAATCATTCAACCTCGGGTGGAGGAAATCTTTGAATTGGTCCTGCGGGAAATTTATCGATCGGGCTATGAGGGCAAACTGGCTGCCGGCGTGGTGATCACCGGAGGAACGTCGATGCTGGAGGGAATGCCGGACGCGGCCGAACTCGTGCTGGACCTCCCGGGAAGACGCGGCGTCCCATACAATGTGGGCGGCTTGCTGGATATTGTGCGCAATCCCATGTTTTCCACGGGAGTCGGGCTTATTTTACAGGCGTATCGCACGGACCATGAATTCGAGTTCGTCGGCGGGAGCAAGAAAGCCGGGAGTGGGGTGGGAGGTGTTTTTGGTCGCATGAAAAGTTGGGTGTTGAACCTTTTCTGAAGAACGTATGTGTCAAATAAATATCAGATATCGCGTTTGTGAACAGTGAGCCCTACAGACGTGGATTTGGGGTTTTATAACAAGGAGGCGTTCCATGTTTACATTTCACGAAGAAGAAATGGCACCGATTCGGATCAAGGTGATCGGGATTGGCGGAGCCGGGTGCAACGCGGTCAATACCATGATTGCCACGGGTCTGACGCCAGTGGAGTTTGTGGTAGGGAATACCGATCTGCAATCACTGAGCAAATCCTCCACCCCATACAGGATTCAGTTGGGCCCGGAGCGAACACGAGGTCTCGGGGCCGGAGCGAATCCGGAAGTCGGCAAGGAAGCCGCGCTGGAAAGTGAAAGCGAAATCCGTGCGGCCTTGGAAGACGTGAATATGGTGTTCGTCACCGCTGGTATGGGAGGAGGGACCGGCACGGGCGGAGCACCCGTCGTGGCGAGAATTTCCAGGGAAATGGGTATCCTGACCGTAGGCGTGGTCACGAAACCCTTTCAGCATGAAGGCCAGCGTCGGATGGGTTACGCGGAAGAGGGCTTGCGAGAACTCCGGCGACACGTCGATTCCTTGCTCGTGATCCCGAACCAGAAACTGCTGACCCTGGTAGACAAGAGTACGCCGGTGCTGGAGGCGTTCAAGGTGGCCGATGATGTCCTGCGCCAGGCCATTAAAGGCATTACCGACGTCATTACGACTCCCGGCTTGGTCAACGTGGATTTTGCCGACGTGCAAACGGTTATGTCTTATAGGGGGAGAGCGGTCATGGGGATGGGGGTGGCCAGAGGGATGAATCGTGCCAGGGAAGCAACCCAACAAGCGATTACGAGCCCGCTGTTGGAAGAGAATGGTATCGAGGGCGCTAAGGGGTTGCTGTTGAACATCACCGCTAGCATGGATCTGTCCCTGCATGAGCTCGATGAAGCGTCAACCATTGCGAAAGAAGCCGCGGACCCCCAAGCCAATATTATCGTCGGACACGTGGTCGATCCGGGATTGGGAGACGAGGTCATCATCACCGTGATCGCAACCGGATTTCAACAACAGCAAGACTTTCTCCGAACAAAGCCGGTCGCGAATCCGGAAGTAGAAGAACGGCCTCATCTCCCTGTGCCTCTGGCCCCTCGACCAGTCTTGACCATGGCAGGAAAGGCTTCCATGGACGGATCGGCCGACGACCTGGATCGTCCGGCGTTTATACGACGAGGGGAATCGGATTCGAGAATCGAACAGGGAAATTTGTTGGTGGATGAGGATTGGGAAGTTCCCACGTTTTTGCGCAGGAGAGCCAATTAACGGGTTGGGAGAAAGGATGGCAGGAAGAATGGTCCTGGTTGCGGAACTTCCGACGTGTAAACCGATGCTTCCCTTGACAAGTTGGTCTTTTTGGCGGGTGAACCAGCGCGCCTTGCATTTCTTCGGGACGCGGTATGGGCCGGATTATGGACGTATGAACGGAGAACAGGGGGCGGTGAAGGCCGGAGATCCTGACTATCCGCTGGTCGTCTCTATCCGTCAGGTCCATGGGACGGACGTGTTGAGCCTCGATTGTCCCTTGAAGGCGGGCCAAACGTTTTTCGGCGGTCATGACGCCGTGCTCACCAATCAAGTCGACACGTTATTGACCGTCCACGCCGCTGATTGTGTCCCCGTGTTGCTGATGGATGCTTCGCGCGGCGTGATTGGGGCCGTGCATGCGGGCTGGCGCGGGGCGGTGCATGGTATCGTGACGAAAAGCCTGCGGAACATGATGGAACGGTTCGACGCCGGCTTGGCCTCGCTTCACGTGGCGATTGGGCCGTCGGCCGGGTCATGCTGTTATGAAGTCGATACGCCGGTGATGGACCAGTTGCCACCGGATGCGCTCGGGGACCCGACCATTCTCAGACGAACGGGTTCCGGGACCGGCCGCTTGGATTTAAAAAAATTCATTCAGTGGCAGGCCCTGTCATTCGGTCTTGCCGAAGACCATATCCATATCGTAGATCTCTGCACGATCTGTCGCCCGGACCTGTTTTTCTCCTATCGCCGGGAGGGAGTCGTGCATGGGAACATGGTCAGCGGAATCATGTTGCGGAACCTCTGATCTGTAGGTCGGATTAGCGTAGCGTAATCCGACGGGCGCGCGATGTCGGGTTACGCCTTCGGCTAACCCGACCTACGGTCCCTCCTTGCAAAGGAGGGGAATGGGTTACAGAAGGGCGGTTTTGTCCCTCCCCTTTGCCTGCTCTGAGCGGAGCCGAAGGTTAAGGGGAGGATGAGGCTAGGCATGCCCCCGCGAAAGCGGGGGTGGGGTGGAGCCATTGCAAGGACGTAGTGTTGGATGACCTCTCGACGAAGATTCAGGCGACACGAGATCGAATTCGCCGAGCCGCGGAACGCGCAGGGAGGGACCCGTCTGACGTGCGATTGGTTGCGGCGACCAAATACGTCGAAGCATCACGGGTTCTTGATGCCATCCGGGTTGGTCTGACCATCTTTGGAGAAAACCGTTGGCAGGAAGCACGGGACAAGATGCAAGCGGTGGGCGAACGTGGGAACGTCGAGTGGCATTTCATCGGCCGGCTTCAGCGACGAAAACTCAAGTGGCTGGCAGGTCGATTCAACCTCATTCATTCCGTGGAATCCCTGGAGCAGGCTGAGGAGATTCAACGACGGGCCCATGAACGACACATCTCCCAGGCTATCCTGCTCGAAGTCAACGTGGGAGGCGAAGAATCCAAAGGCGGGCTTTCAGTGGACGCGTTGCCGTCGGCGATCTCGCAAATCGATGCCTTCCCGTCCGTGTGCGTGCAAGGGCTCATGACGGTTCCTCCGTGGAATCCGGACCCCGAACTGATGCGGCCGTATTTTCAACGGCTCAAACAGTTGGCCGAACTGGTCAGCAGTCTGCCGTTGCAGCGCGTCCGGATGCGCGAACTCTCCATGGGCATGTCCAATGATTTTGAAGTCGCGGTCGAGGAAGGTGCGACGTTGGTTCGCGTCGGCACCGCGCTGTTCGGACCTCGACGGGAGACCGTGGTGGCTGAATCGTGAACGCAAGCCGGCATACGGTTGTTCCCCTCCTTTGCTTGTCCTGAACGAAACCGAAGGATCAGGCGGGGTGAAGGGGAGGTAGAGACCGGTGAGGTGCAGACTGACACATGAATGGCCCCCCGCTAACCGACGGCCGTTATGAGGAGAAGAGACCATGTTCGTCGCAGGTAATATATTGCAGGGATTGGCCTACGTCCTGGATACGGTCCTGTTCCTGTATATGTGGCTGATTATCATCCGGGCCCTGATTTCATGGGTGAATCCTGATCCGTGGAATCCGATTGTTCAGTTCCTCATGAAGGCAACAGACCCGGTCCTGATCATTATCAGGCGCAGGGTGGGTATACTCGGAGGCATCGACGTCTCGCCGATTTTGGCTATTTTGCTGATTATGTTTTTGCAGTATGCCGTGGTCCAAACTATTCGGGACGTTGGTTTGAGGTTGCATTGACGCCCGGCGATAGCCAGCCCCACCTCTCATGCAACTCCAGTCTTCCTTCCCCTCCTTTGCTTGTCCTGAGCGAAGCCGAAGGATCAGGAGGGGCATGGGGAGGTAGAGGGGGAGGAAAAGAACGCGAGTGGATTCCATCCTCCGTGCATTTCAACAAGCCGTCCACGAACAGGTTTTCCCGGGTGCGGTGGTCCTGGTGAGGTCTCGCGGAACCGTCGTGTTTCACGAAGCCGTGGGAACTTGCGGGGTTTCACCCGACGACTGGCCGGTCCACCTGGAGTCGATCTATGACTTGGCTTCCTTAACCAAACCACTGGCCACGAGCACGGCCACGTTGTGTTTAGTCCAGGATGGGCACCTGCACATGGATCAGCCCGTGTCTCAATGGGTGGATGAGTTGCGGGGGAGCCCGTTTGCCGGCGTCGGCCTCCGGCAACTGCTCTCGCATCAAGCGGGGTTGCCGGCGTGGCGACCCTATTACGAACAATTGGCGCCCTCGGGGTTACCGCCCCGGAATGAAGAAGAACGACGACAACGCATGCACGCATTGCTGAATGCCATCGCGTCCGAACCAATCGAATACCAGCCAGGGAGTCAAAGCTTGTACAGTGACCTGGGGTTTATAGTGCTTGGCGAGATCGTTGAACGGTGCGCAGGGACGTCCTTGGCGGCCTATTGCCGGCGGAGAATCTATGAGCCCCTGGGCATTTTGTCCTTGGCGTTTCTCGGTCGCGAGGAAGCGATAACGGAGGATCCGGCGCGCATCGTCCCCACGGAATGGGAACGTTGGAGAAATCGTTTGCTGCGCGGAGAAGTGCATGATGAAAACGCGTATGCGTTGGGAGGCTGCGCCGGCCACGCCGGGCTGTTCGGAACGGCTCATGCCGTTGGTCAACTTTCTGCCGCGTGGCTTCAGGCGGTACAAGGCCGTGAAGGGGTCTTGAGTGCTGCTCTTGCGAAACAGTTTACTCATCGCCAATCCGATACGTCTTCTTGGGGACTGGGCTGGGATACCCCTTCTGTCCCTTCATCCTCGGGTACGCGGTTTTCGGCACGGGCATTCGGGCACGTGGGGTTTACGGGCACGTCTCTCTGGATCGATCCGTCCTGTGATCTTGAGGTGATCATTTTGTCCAATCGAGTGCATCCGACCCGAACGAATCGGGCCATCAAGTCGTTCCGTCCGCAGATTCACGATGCGATCTATCAAGAATGGGGTGGAAGATGAGGGCTGGGGAATGCCGTGCGCACGCCGTTCGAGAAGGAAACGGGTCAGTCGGGATACTCAATCCACGTTTCTTTTTCAGCGAGATATTTTTGACCCTTGAAATTCAACCGCGTCCGCATGTGCGTGAAGCCCAGATGACGAAGTTTATCCACGATGTCCGTGATGGCGCCGCTCACGGTCTGGTGGACGCCGCTTTCCGTGACCAAGGCTTCGTAAGTCATCGTGGCCGTGTAGCCGCGATTCACGTGTTTGATCGGCACGAGACGGTTAAAATAGCGATCACTGGGATCGGTGCCTTCCAACTGATGCTTCTCGATGACGGCGTTTCGTAACCGGAATGACAACGGCAATGTACTCATACGGATGAATCCTTTCAGTTCATTTTCACGGATGACAATTATAGGTGGGACAACTGGAACCTTCAACCACGTCATGAGATCGGGTTTGTGGCTAAAGCCGCAGGTCTGAGAAAAATAGGTGTGCTTCGGTTGACTTACTCACGTCTCACCCTTAGTCTTGTTTCATTAAGGAGGTTACTCGTGATTTCCAAGCAAGGGCCAGGTACGGATGTCATGGATGCACGCTTCTCCATTGGCGGCGTGGTTCCGCTGAATATTCCTAATAGTCTGACCATACTCCGGATCTTGTTGATCCCGCTCATTGTCGGGTTATTGATCTACGAGCACGTGGAGTATGCCTTGGTGACGTTGATCATCGCGGCACTGACCGATGCTCTGGACGGCACAATTGCTCGTATGGCGAATCAGAAAACGCGGTTCGGGGCCTACCTCGACCCGCTGGCGGATAAGCTGTTACTCATGACGACGTTTGTGACGTTTTCGCTCTTGGACATGGTGCCGGTGTGGAGCGTCATCTTAGTGGTGAGTCGCGATGCGATTTTACTCACCGGTACGTTGCTGGCCCATCTTACCGGTACGGCCATCGATGCCTCTCCCACGGTGTTGGGTAAGGCCACGACTTTGTTTCAGGTAAGCTATATGATCCTGGTTCTCGCCTTGATTTCCCAAGATCTGAATCCCGTTTTGCTGTTCCCTCTCTTGTTGTCGATGAGCCTGCTGACCGTTCTTTCCGGTATGCACTATATTTTCCGCGGTGTGAGTCAGTTGAACAGCGCGGAGGATTCATAAGGAATTCCACGTTTCGTAGCGGAGTCTTTATGCTGCACACCCGGCTGGGTCAATTACTACTTGATGCCGGACGTGTGACCGCTACTCAATTGCGAGAAGCGTTGGTGCAGCAGCAGGAGACTCGCCAACCCCTCGGCCAAATCCTCTGTGAACGGCAGGTCATTTCCGAAGAAACGTTGCTGAAGTTTCTGGGCCAGCAGTATGGATTGGCCACGGCGTATCCCTTTCCTTCCGTTGTTGCTCCGCAGCTTGCGAATTGCGTTCCCCATGCCTGGGCCAGGCAACACGTGGCTGTACCGGTGAATCAAGCCGGCCGCCGGTTGACGGTCGCCCTGGCTGATCCGGCCAACTTGCACGTGTTGGATGAAGTACGGTTTCGGACCGGATTGCAGGTGATTCCGGTGGTTGCACTGGAGTCTGATATTCGCCAATGCTTGCAGGTATTGTATCAGGGTCAGGATGACGGTCGACGCGACGGCTCACCTGCACCGGCGAGCACGTATGACGCCGCTACCCCTGCCCGCCATGCCTCTCATTCCAGCGAGGGCGAGTCCCACGCCCACACCGTCGATTCAATCCTGCAATCCGAAGACATGACGTCGTTGTTGGACAAGGCGTCGTCGAGCCTGCGGTACGCACAGCAGGAAGCCGGAGCCGAGGCCGTGGTTGAAGAAGAGTCTCCGGTTGCCCGGTTGGTGCAGACGATTCTTGAACGCGCGGCCGGCACGGGCGTGAGTGACGTACATTTGGAACCCGATGAGAGCGGCGTGCGCGTGCGGTTCCGGCTGGACGGCGTCTTACATACGGCGATGACCTATTCCCTGGGATTGCGGAACGCCGTGATTTCTCGACTCAAGATCCTTTCCCATCTGGATATTGCTGAACGCCGCCTGCCGCAGGATGGGCGTATGACGTTGGAGTTGGGAGGCCAGCGGACCGTCGACGCGCGTCTTTCGGTTTTGCCCTCCTTGCACGGAGAAAAGGCCGTGCTTCGATTGCTGAACAGGGCGGGGCAACTGGTCGACCTGGCGGCTTTGGGGTTGGATGCGACTGACACCGAAACCTTCCTCATGGCTTTGGAACGCCCGTATGGGATGATCCTGGTGACCGGTCCGACGGGGAGTGGAAAGACCACGACGCTGTACGCGGCGCTGCAAGTGTTGAACACGCCGGACGTGAATATCGTCACGGTTGAAGATCCGGTGGAATATCATTTCACCGGCATCACGCAAGTTCAGATCAAGGAAGAGATCGGTTTGGGATTTGCCCGGATCTTGCGGGCCTTTCTGAGGCAGGATCCGGATATCATGATGGTCGGCGAAATCCGGGATCTGGAGACCGCGCAAATAGCGATTCGGGCTGCGCTGACCGGACATCGGGTGCTGTCCACGTTGCACACCCATGATGCGGTTCGGGCGGTTACGCGGTTACTCGATATGGGCGTTGAACCTTTTATGGTGGCGTCGTCGGTCAGTGTCATCGTGGCGCAGCGGCTCGTGCGTCAAATTTGCCCGAACTGTCAAAGGCCGGATGACCGGTTTTCGATACAACAGCTTCGCGAGGCGGGGTTCACCGGCGCGGAGGCAACGTCCATCGCTCCGTTGCGCGGCCAAGGCTGTGTCGCGTGCCATGGGACAGGGTATAAAGGGCGCATCGGTCTGTTTGAGGTTTTGCCGGTCTCAGACCAGTTTCGATCCCGGATCCTTGAACGCCAGACCGCGGAGCAACTCAAGCAGCAAGCCCTGGCAGACGGCTTGAAAACCATTCGACGAAGCGGTTTGGATAAAATCAAGCAAGGGCTGACCACGATGGAAGAGGTGGTGAGCGTTTCTATTGAGGATTGAACCCGGGAGGAGAACTCCCTTTTCTTGAACCATACCAGATCATGCCGACGTTCGTGTATCGCGTGAAAAACCGGCAGGGAGGAGTTCTGCAGGGAGAGTTGGATGCCGTAGACCAAGTCGCCGCACTGCGAGCTCTTCGCCAGCAGGATCTCTTTGTGACCCGCATCCGGGAAAAGCCCAGCGTCTCTACCGAAGGCTGGTCTTTTCCTGGGACGGCCCGCGTCTCTCAAAACGACTTGCTGGCGTTTACCTATCAACTCGAAGCCTTGATCAAAGCTGGAGTGCCCCTTGCGCAGAGTCTCGATATGCTGGCGACACAAGCCTCGTCTTCGGCGTTGCAAGCCGTGCTCCGTGCCGTCAAGCAGGAAGTCAAGTCGGGAGCACCCCTGGCCGATGCGCTTCAGGGGCACCCCACGGTGTTCACGTCCTGGTACGTCAGTATGGTCCAAGCCGGAGAGGAAAGCGGAACCTTGGACCAGACCTTCGGCCGGCTGGCCGGGCATCTGGACAAGGTCGTGCGGCTCAGGCAACAGGTGAAGCTGGCGTTGGCGTATCCCCTGTTGGTGGTCATTGTGGCTCTGCTCGTGCTCTGGGTGTTGCTCATTTGGGTGATCCCCATGTTTGCCACGATGTTTGCCGATTGGGGCGACGCGCTGCCTTGGCCCACGGCCGTCGTGCTGGGGCTGAGTCGATGGCTCCAGGAACAATGGGTGCCGGTACTCCTTGGTGCCATCGGTTTGGGGGCAGGAGGACGCCTGTGGGCGAAGACCCGGTCCGGGCAACGGATGATCGAAGACGTCGGGCTTCGTGTGCCGTTGCTGGGGAAACTGTGGCGAAACGTGGCCGTGGTTCACGTCGCGCGCACGCTCAGTGTACTCCTGGGCAGCGGCGTGCCGATTTTGCGCAGCTTGGAAATCGCCCAAAAGGTGTCCGGGTTGCAGCGCATGGTACGGGCATTGGAGGAAGCGAGATCGAGTATTCGCGAGGGACATACCCTGGCCGACCCGTTGGAGCGATCCGGGATGTTTCCCCGCTTAGTTTCCAACATGGTCGGGGTCGGTGAAGCCACGGGCAGTCTCGATACGGCCTTGGGAAACGTCGCGGACCTCTTCGAGCGTGAAGTGGACCGCGACGTCGCCGCATTCACTGCCGTCCTTGAACCGCTGATCATCGTTGTATTGGGGATCGGCATCGGGTTTATCGTGGTGGCTATGTACCTGCCGATTTTCTCGATGCCTTCCGTATTCGACTGACTTCTCGGAGAAGGAAGCTGTCCCGTCGTTGCGGACGAGTCCGGCAGGTTGGTAAGAGTGCCTCATGGGTAACGTAGATCAATCCCTGCTGGTCCATCCTCCGGCCAAGGTCAACCTCATTCTCAAGATTTTCGATCGACTGCCCAATGGGTATCATGCTCTGTGGTCGTTCATGCAAACGGTCGGGGTGACTGATGAATTGACGATTCGGGTCACGGACGCGTTTGAAGGGGTTCGCCTTGAATGTTCGGACGCAACCCTGCCGGTGTCGACGGGTAATCTGGCGTATCGTGCCGCCGAACTGGTGTTGGAACGGGCGGGTATCTCCACGGGTGTGGCCTTGAAATTGGTCAAGGGGATTCCGGTGGAGGCTGGGCTCGGCGGCGGGAGCAGTGACGCCGCGGCAACGATCATGGGCCTCAATCGTCTGTTGGATCTCGGCTGGACCAACGGCGACATGGCCGCCTTGGGACGGATCCTGGGCAGCGACGTGCCTTTTTTCATGGAAGCGCCGACGGCCGTGGTGCATGGCTGGGGCCAGCGGATCATTCCGAAAACCCTGGACGGCGTCCGGTGGATCGTGCTGGTGAATCCGGGGTTTCCGATCAACACGGCTCAGGCCTTCAGGCGTCTGGATGAGGTGCGGCAGACGATCCCTGCTCTGCCCGAAGTCCTGGAATCGGTTGAACGTGCGTCTTTCGCATCCTGGAGCGGGATCCTGGCCAGGATGGAGAATGATTTTGAGATCGCCCTGATCGACGACTACCCCGTATTGGCCGACATCAAGCGCGCCTTATTGACCATGGGAGCAGAGGGGGCGCTCTTATCGGGCAGTGGAGCCACCGTTTTCGGTGTGTTTCAAGAGCAGGCCGAGGCCATCCGTGCCAAAGGGGTCTTCTCTGAAGCCTCGGAGTACCGGGTTGCCGCCGGCCCTTCTCTGCAGGATGGTCTATTGGAGCGGATCTCGAACGTTGGTGCGCCGTCTCCGGACGCGGACGGCAAGACCAGGGCGAAACGGTCGAGTTGTTGACAACCATACAAGGATGCCCTAAATAAGGGCGATTCAGGATTTTCTTCCGTCTTCCCCTGACAGATCCCGCTTGAGATCGCGTGGATACGCTTCGAACACTGGAATAGCGTTCATGACCGATGACCTGAAACTGTTTGCCGGAAATTCCAATTCGCTTCTGACCAACGAGATCAGCGACTATATGGGCGTGCCGTTGTCTCGGGCGGTGGTCTCGACCTTCAGCGATGGCGAAATTCGCGTAAAAATCGAAGAAAACGTGCGAGGGGCGGACGTGTTCGTCATTCAGTCCTGCTGTCACCCGGTTAATACGTCCGTCATGGAACTGTTGATCATGTTGGATGCGTTGAAACGGTCGTCCGCCTATCGGATTACAGCCGTGATTCCGTACTTTGGCTATGCGCGACAGGATCGAAAAGACCAACCACGTGTGCCGATCAGCGCCAAGCTGATAGCTGATCTGATTACCACGGCAGGGGCACATCGAGTGCTGACCATGGATTTGCACGCCGGGCCCATTCAAGGGTTTTTTAATATTCCAGTCGACCACCTCTATGCCAGGCCGGTCCTCTTGGACTATGTCAAAAAAAGTCACTTGCAGGACGTGGTCGTGGTTTCGCCTGATGCCGGTGGGGTCGAACGTGCCCGGTCATTTGCCAAACGATTGGACGCGGACCTGGCGATTGTCGATAAGCGCCGGGAGGGGCCCAATCAGGCCCAAGTGATGAATATTATCGGAGACGTGCGGGACCGCCACGTCTTATTGCTGGACGACATGATCGATACGGCCGGTACGATCGTGGAAACTGCCAATACCTGCGTTGAGAAAGGGGCCTCCATGGTTTGGGGCGTGTGTACCCATCCGGTGCTGTCCGGTCCCGCGATCGAACGAATTGAAGAATCCGCGCTGGCGCAAGTGGTGGCCACGAATTCGGTTGCCCTCCAAGGTAAAGATCAGGTATGCTCAAAAATTCGAATTCTGTCGATCGCTTCCCTCTTGGGGGAAGCCATCATGCGAATCCATAAGGAGCAATCAGTCACATCATTGTTCGACTGATTCCTTGGTATGAAAATAGCCAACGCCTCCCCATTTGTCATTCCGAGCGAAGCGAGGAATCTCTCCCTCGATAACCGAGCACTTTAACTACGAGATCCTTCGCTTCGCTCAGGATGACAACTTGGACGATTTTCATCCCTTGGGGTGCAGGCCGCAAGCCTGTCCTGAGCGAAGTCGAAGGAAGTGCAGTCGAAGGGCCTGCATGAGAGATTTTTGTTTGGTATTTGGCAAGAAAACCTGTACAACAGCAGCCTGAAGACATGAAGGAGCATTATGGAGTTCGTCGCTGAAGCCACCATCAGAACGCAATCCGGAAAAGGGGCGGCTCGTCAAATCCGCCGGAACGGACGGATTCCTGCCGTGCTGTACGGCCAGGGGACGTCACGGTTGATCCAACTGGAACCCAAGTCGATTCAACATATCCTGGTGACTCAGTCCGGAAGCACGGGGCTCATTTCTTTGAGGATTCAAGGGGACGAGCAGGCACCACAACGAACCGCCGTTATTCAAGACGTGCAACGGGACCCTCTGAATGGATCGCTGCTGCACGTGGATTTATTGGAAGTGTCGATGGATAAGCCGGTTCGCGTGAAAGTCCCGGTCCACATGACGGGGGGCGTGCCCATTGGGGTCAAGCGTGACAAGGGCGTCATGCATCAATCGATGAGAGAAGTCCATATCGAATGTCTGCCCAACGTCATTCCGGACCAAATCGACGTGGACGCATCGGCCTTGGAAATCAATCAGGGCATTCACGTCCGGGATCTGCGGGTCGCTGAGGGCATCAGGATTCTGGACGATCCCGAGGGCATGGTCGTCAACGTGACCGTGCCGATTTCCGAGGAAAAATTGTCCGCCATGCTGACGTCGGAAGCGGCACCAGCCGCCGAGGCTTCGGAACCCGAACGTGCTGCCGACGCACCTGCGGCTCCAGCCACACCCAGTGAACCCTCCAAATAACCCGCGCGTTATTGTCGGACTCGGGAATCCCGGCGTTGAGTATGCGATAACTCGTCACAACGTCGGACAACGGGTCGTGGCTCAAGCGGCGGTCGCGTGGTCGATTCCATTACATTTCAACGGCCTGACGCAACGGGGCGTCGGCCGTCTCTACGGTCACTCCATTGTACTGGCATTGCCCGTGACGTTTATGAATATGTCCGGTGAGGCCGTAGAGGAACTCGTCACGACGCATGACGTCCAAGCGCGGGACGTGATCGTGGTCCATGATGATTTGGACTTGCCCAACGGGTGCCTGCGGATCAGGCCCGGAGGAGGAACGGGAGGGCATAAAGGCTTACAGTCGATCGTGATGGCTTTGGGAACCGAATCCTTCGTTCGTCTGAAAATCGGGATAGGTCGTCCGGTCCCTGAGGTGGACCCCGCCGATTTTGTGTTGTCCCCGTTTACGCCGGCAGAGTGGACGGACCTGCAACACGTTCTGACGCGGGCGGTTGAAGGGTTGGCCTGTCTTGTGACGCACGACGTGCAGACAGCGATGAATCGTTTCAATCGCCGCTTGCGGTCCCCCTTCCGTTCATCCTGAGCGTAGCCCCGTAGGGACGAAGTCGAAGGGCTGGCCTGGTGGACCCATGCACAATGGTTTGACAGCCTTTTTTTCCCTGTGGTACCATTTTTTCCCCTGTCACGAAGCTGGTGAGGGGCGATCAATCAGGATTCTTCGGAGAGAGGATAGGGTGGGGTATGGCATGTTATGAATCAATATTTATTCTTCGCTCGTCGTTGGGGGATGAAGAAGCCGAGGCGGTGATCGAAAAGATGAAATCCGTATTGACGAAACACGGGGCGACGATCGTCAAAGCCGAGAATTGGGGAAAAAAGAAGCTCGCCTATGAAATCAAACATGACCGGCGTGGTACCTATATCCTCCTTCAGTTTGAATCGGCGCAAGAGAACGTCGTGAGTGAACTGGAACGGCTCTATCGACTGGAAGATTCGGTCATCAAATTTTTGACCGTGCGGGTAGAGGAGGAAGCATTGCAGGCGGTTGTAGCCGAAGAACAGGGAGAGTCCGAAAGTGGTGGGATTCAATAAAATCATTCTCATCGGGAACCTGACGCGAAACCCTGAATTGCGATACACTCCCAGTGGGACTCCCGTCGCCAATTTCGGGCTGGCCGTCAACCGACGGTTTCGACAGGCCGATGATCAAAAAGAGGAAGTGTGTTTCGTTGATATCGTGGTTTTTGGCAAGCAAGCCGAGCATTGCGGCCAATACCTGAGCAAGGGGGACGTCGCCATTATCGATGGTCGGCTCCAGCAGCGACGGTGGGAAACGGAAGACGGACAACGCCGGAGCAAACATGAAGTGGTGGCGCAATCGGTCACCTTTGGTCCGAAAAAACAGAGTCACACTGGTGATCCCGGAGGCGGAGAAGAAGAATACCCGCACGATCATCCTTACGAGTCGGAAGAATACGCATAAAGGAACCTCTGATTTATTGTGATAGCGGGATGCAGGGCAAGGCGTCCCGGAGCGAAACCTGAGGCTTATCATAGAGATAGGTGAAGGTTGAGCGAGGACACAACGCAGCCATGCGCCCGATAGTGCATTAAATCAGAGGTTCCTAAATTTTGTATACGAGGAGAACACCTACGTGGAACGAGGGAGGCTTTTTCAGCGACGGCGCGTTTGCCGGTTTTGTCACGAGAACACGCCCTTGGATTATAAGGATCTGAACCTGTTGCGTAATTTTTTGACGGAACGTGGGCGTATTATCCCGAGACGGATATCGGGAAATTGTATGCGGTGCCAGCGAAAGCTCACGATCGCGATCAAACGTGCCCGCAGCATTGCCCTGTTGGCTTTTGCCGAAGAGCGGTAAGGGCGGGAGAGCCGTGGAACGTGGCCTCGCTCAGCTTCAGCGTGAAAGACGTACCTCCGGAAGGCACGCGTGTCGCCTGCGTTGTCGGGAAAGAGGACTTGCAGTTAGGCGAGAACGATCCCGGTCTACAAGACGTACTTGCGTTGACGGCAACGATCTTGGCCGGAGAGGCGAATTTTCTGGTGGAGGGCGAGTTGAACGGCCTGCTCCTCCATGAATGTGTCCGTTGTCTTGAAACGTTTGCCGCGCCGGCGGACCTTTCGTTTCGGGCCGTGTACCATGACCCGGGACGCCGGCGGTCGAAAGAAGCGGAAGCTGCCCCCGGGGATTCGAGAGTTGAAGAGACGGACGACCATTCGGTCGTTGAACAACGGATTGAATTGCAAGAGATGCTTCGTGAGCAACTCATTCTTTCCATCCCGATGCAACCCCTCTGTTCAGAGGGGTGTCAAGGTCTATGTCAGGTGTGTGGGCAAAATCTGAACGTGCAGAGGTGCGGGTGCGAGGAGGTCAAAACGGAGTCTCCTTTTGCGATCCTGCATGCGGCCTTCAAACAGTCACAGAAACCGTTGGCGTAAGTGACGCGCAGAACAGCGGGCCGTTTCCGTGACGTGAGGAGAACACAATGGCAAATCCCAAACATCGACATTCCAAGTCCAGGCGGGATAAACGGCGTACGCACAAAAAACTCAGCATGCCGAGTTTTTCCATTTGTCCGCAATGTCACGACCGTATGTTGCCTCATCGGACCTGCCTGTCGTGCGGTTACTACAAACGGATAGCGATCATCGCGATTCAGGAAAGCTAGGGAAGCGCTGATCCGGAATCGGCAGTTCCTTGCGCGTTGTACCTGTACGCTTCCGATTGGAGGCTGGCCCACAATCCATGAAGATTGCCCTTGATGCCATGGGCGGGGACCATGGCCTGAGTCCCGTTGTTGAAGGCGCTCTCCAAGCTCTCAAAGAGCTTGACGTCGAATTCATTCTCGTCGGTCACGAAGACTCACTCCGCTCTGAATTGAAACGCGTGCAGTGCATGGACTCGCGTGTGACGGTCCGCCATGCCTCCCAGACTGTGGATATGCATGAATCTCCCGCGCAAGTGGCGAGGAAAAAACGCGATTCGTCCATCTGGGTCGCAACCAACCTGGTCAAGACCGGCGAAGCCCAAGCGGTGGTGAGCGCCGGCAACACGGGCGCCGCCATGGTGTCGGCTTTTTTTCTGCTCGGGACCATCAAGGGCGTTGAGCGACCGGCCATTGCGGCCACCTTGCCGACTATACGGGGCACGGCCATCATGTTGGACGTGGGGGCGACGGTCGATTGTTCCGCTCAACAGTTGCATCAGTTTGCCATTATGGGCCATGAGTATGCCAAACACCTTATGAATATCGCGCAGCCTCGCGTGGGACTCCTCAGTATCGGGGAAGAAGCGACCAAAGGGAATGAAGTGACGAAAGAGGCTTTTCGCCTGCTCAGGGAAAGTTCCTTGAACTTCATCGGAAACGTCGAAGGCAAGGACGTTTACAGCGGCACAGCCGACGTGATCGTGTGTGACGGGTTTCTGGGCAACGTGTCGCTGAAAATCTCCGAAGGCCTGGCCGAAGCCATGAAGAAAATCCTCATGAGTGAAGTCATGAGTTCGACTCTGGGCCGCTTGTCGTTGGCTTTTATGACGGGTCCGCTCATGCGATTGAAACGACGGACGGATTACGCCGAATTCGGCGGCGCCCCGCTTCTGGGCGTGAATGGGGTGTGCATGATTTGTCATGGCCGGTCCTCGGCCAAGGCCATTAAAAACGCGATTAAACGAGCGAATGCCTTGGCCCAGGGCCGGCTGATCGACCTGATCCAACGTGATATTGCCGAAAGTCTGACCTCACCGATGACGCCCAGCCCGCAAATGGCCTGTGAATGAGAAGTCGGATACTCGGGACGGGGTCCTATGCTCCCAAACAGGTGTTGACCAATGCCGACCTCGAAGCCATGGTGGAGACGTCGGATTCCTGGATCGTAGAACGCACGGGTATTCGCGAGCGACGTTTGGCCGCCCCCGATGAAGCCTGTTCGGACCTCGGCGTGCTGGCGGCGCAGCAGGCGTTGGCAGACGCCAACGTCCAGGCGGCCCAACTCGACCTGATTCTGGTGGCTACCTGTACCGGGGATTCCCCCCTTCCGTCCACCGCGTCCTTGATTCAACACCGGCTTGGCGCCGGGAAAGCCGCGGCCTGCGATATTTCCGCAGCGTGCTGCGGGTTTGTGTATGGCCTGTCGGTGGCCGATGCCTTCGTGAGGACGGGGTATCGGTACGTGCTGGTCATCGGGTCGGAAGTGATGTCGTCCATCACGGATTGGACGGACCGGAACACCTGTGTCCTCTTCGGGGATGGCGCAGGCGCCGTGGTGCTGGGGCCGACGGAAGAGGACCGGGGCGTCCTCTCACTCCATTTGCACGCGGATGGGCGGTTCTCCGATTTGATTTGCGTGCCGGGCGGCGGGTCGAGTCTCCCTCCGTCGGAACGCGTGTTGGCCGAACGCCTGCATTGTGTCAAAATGCGCGGCAATGAAACCTTCAAGATTGCCGTCAAAACCATGGAAGAGGCCATACGCGAAGCCGTCGAGGCGCAGGGTCTCGGCGTTGACGATATTGATTGCCTGGTTCCTCACCAGGCCAACATCCGCATTTTACGGGCCGTTGGACAACGCATCGGGTTGTCTCCGGACCGGATCATGATCAACGTTGACCGGTACGGCAACACCTCTGCGGCTTCGATTCCGTTGGCCTTGGACGAAGCCGCCAAAAACGGGACGATCAGGGAAGGCAGTCTGGTGGTCATGGCGGCGTTCGGGGCGGGTCTGACGTGGGCGTCCGGGGTCATACGATGGTAGAGTAGAGGTTTCTGGAAAGGATCAGACATGGGTATGGATGAAAGACCAGGAGAATGGGCGTTGGTCCTGGGTGCGTCGAGCGGATTCGGCAAGGCCGTTGCCTTGGAGTTGGCGGCCATCGGCATGAATATCGTGGGGGTGCATTTGGACCGAAAATCCACGCTCCCGGGTGTGGAACGTCTCGTGGCGGATATCCATGCCCTCGGCCGGGAAGCCCTCTTTTTTAACGTCAACGCCGCGGATGCGGACAAGCGCCGGGAAGTCTTGGATGCCGTCGCATCGAGATTCCAGGCGCATGGGGAGCCGGCAACGATTCGCGTGTTCCTTCATTCCCTGGCCTTCGGAACGTTGCGACGGTTCGTCACCGAAACGCGTGCCGATGCCGTGAGTCAAGCCCAGGTCGAGATGACGCTGGACGTCATGGCCAACAGTTTGGTGTATTGGGTGCAGGAGTTGCTCGCGCGGGGACTCATGGGTCACGGCGGACGAATTTTTGCGATGACCAGCGCGGGCGGCGCGCGGGTATGGGCAACCTATGGAGCGGTCTCCGCGGCAAAGGCGGCCCTGGAATCCCACGTTCGTCAACTTGCGCTCGAATTGGCTCCCATGGGGATTACGGCGAATGCGATCATGGCAGGCGTCACCGATACCCCGGCCTTGCGAAAAATTCCGGGGTCGGATGACATGATCGCCATAGCCCAACGGAAGAATCCATCGGGCCGCTTGACCACGCCGCAGGACGTGGCAGAAGCCATCGGCTTGCTGAGCCATCCCAAGTCGCATTGGATGACCGGCAACGTCATCTGTGTGGACGGCGGCGAGTTCATCGTTGACTGACTGCCCCGGGTCCATTCGCGCTCGCGGGCGTTTTTATCCGTTGACTTTCCCAACGGTTTCACTCATACCATAACTTCCTATGTCTGGCTCGATCGCATTCCTGTTTCCCGGTCAAGGTTCGCAGGCCGTCGGGATGGGGCAAGCGTGGCGTGAGGCGTATCCGCAACTCATGGCCTTGTTTGAGGAGGCCAACTCGATCCTGGGGTATGACCTTCAGGCTTTGTGTTTTGAAGGACCTGCAGAACAACTCAATCAGACGGAATATACCCAACCCGCGTTGCTGGTGACCAGCCTTGTTGCCTGGCGGGCCTTGGATGCACGCCTTCAGCCTTCTGCGGTGGCGGGACACAGTTTGGGCGAATATTCGGCCATCGTGGCCGCGGGTGGGCTATCGTTTCCGGATGCCGTGGCGTTGGTACACAAACGGGCACGATACATGGAGGAAGCGGGCCCTTCGGGGAGCGGGTTGGTCGTGGCCCTGCTCGGGTTGGCAGGTGAGGTCGTCAAGGACATTTGTCGTGAGGCTCAATCCGTGGGTGTTGTGGCCGCGGCGAATTTCAATTCCCCGGGTCAGGTGGTGATCGCGGGTGAAAAAGCCGCGGTGGAACGGGCTATCGAGTTGGCCAAAGTGCAAGGGTGCCGGAAATCCATTCCATTGCCCGTGAGCGTACCGGTTCATACGTCCTTGATGCAGCCGGCTGCGGACCGGCTGGCTCCGCACGTTCACGCGGTGCCACTATCCGATTTGACCGTGCCGCTCTTTAACAACGTCGAGGCACGTCCATTGGTTCGCGCTGAAGAGGTGCGCCGTTCCCTGATTCGCCAGTTACCCTCCTCCGTGTTATGGGAGCACACCATTCGCGCGATGTGGGAGCAGGGCATTCGGACGTTTATCGAGATCGGGCCGGGGATGGTGCTGACCCGTGTCGCCAAGCGTATTGTGCCGGAGGCGGAATTACATCATATTCAGGACCCGGACTCCTTGGAAAAGACCTTGACGACCCTGCGTCGTTGACGGTAAGAGGCAGTTCCCGAAAGACATGGAACGAGGGAAGCATGCTGGAAGGGAAAAAAACCATTGTGACTGGCGCGGCGCAAGGCATTGGGCAAGCCATTGCGGAATGCTTTGCGAAAGCCGGAGCCGACGTGGCCGTGGTGGATCTGGAAGCCGATCGGTGCGCCGACACGCTGCAATTGGTGAAATCCCAGCAGGGGCAAGGGCTGGCGTTGTCGGCCAACGTGGCCCAGTGGGAAGCCGTCAAGGGGATGGTCGATCGCGTGATGAAGGAATGGGGGCGCGTGGACGTGTTGGTGAATAATGCGGGTATTACCCGTGACGGGTTGATCATGCGTATGAAAGAAGAGGATTGGAATGCCGTCCTTCAGGTCAATCTCACCGGGACGTTTTATTGTACCAAGGCGATTCTTGGTCCCATGACCAAACAGCGATCAGGACGGATCATTAACATGGCCTCGATCGTGGGGGCGATCGGGAACGCGGGACAGGCGAATTACGCTGCATCGAAAGCCGCGGTCATCGGGTTCACGAAATCCGTTGCTCGCGAATATGCAAGCCGGAACATCACGGTGAACGCGGTAGCCCCGGGATTTATCGACACGGCGATGACCCGGGCATTGAACCAGGAGGTGAGGGACACGTTGTTGCAACAGATTCCTCTTGGTCGATTGGGTCAACCCTCCGAGGTAGCTGAAGCCGTCCGCTTTTTGGCATCGGACGCTGCAAGGTATATTACCGGACAAGTATTGCACGTGAATGGCGGGATGCACATGGCGTAACAGGATACACAATTCTCTACCTCCCCTTACCCCTCCTGATCTTTCGGCTTCGCTCAGGACAAGCAAAGGAGGGGAATAAAGGAACTCCCTCTCCCCCCACGAGGGAGAGGGCTGGGGTGAGGGGGGCAGCGAATGAGGGAAGACATAGATGAATGAATTATATTGCATAACAGGAGGTGCGAAAGTCGATGGCCGCTGAAGAACGTATTCGAAAGATCATTGCAGAACAATTGGGTGTAGAAGAAGAAGACGTTGTCCCCGACGCGTCCTTTGTCGAGGATTTAGGGGCCGACTCTTTGGATACGGTCGAACTGGTGATGGCGCTTGAGGAAGAATTCGACGTGGAAATTCCCGATGAAGACGCGGAAAAAATTCAAAAAGTTTCCCAAGCCATCGAGTATATCAAAGAGAAAACCTGATCCACGGCGCTCATGACCGAGTATCCCCCCCGTCGGCGCGTGGTGATTACCGGCCTGGGAGCCGTGACGCCCCTGGGAGTCGGTGTCGACAAAACCTGGCATGCAGTGTGTGCCGGAAAGTCGGGAATCGGCCCCGTTACGCGCTTTGATGCGTCAGGTTATCCCTGCCGGATTGCGGCCGAGGTCAAGGACTTCGACCCGGCCGATCACGTCGAAAAAAAAGAAATCAAGAAAATGGATACGTTCATCCAGTATGCCGTGGCCGCGAGTCAGGAGGCAGTGGATGACGCGGGAATCACGATCACGTCCGACGTGGCTGAACGGGTCGGGGTCTATATCGGGGCAGGCATCGGCGGCCTGCCGGCCATTGAGCAGTATCACAAGGTGCTCCAAGACAAAGGTCCGGGGCGCGTCAGCCCGTTCTTCATCCCAATGGTCATCGTCAATTTGGCTTCGGGTCAGGTGGCGATCCGGTTTGGAGCCAAGGGACCCAATTCGTGTGCCGTGACGGCTTGTGCCACGGGGAATCACTGCATCGGCGACGCCTGCCGGATCATTCAACGCGGGGAAGCGGACGTGATGTTGGCCGGCGGAACCGAATCCACAATTTGCCCGTTGGCCCTTGCGGGTTTTGCCGCGGCCAAGGCGTTATCACGTCGCAACGACGACCCGCAACGGGCGAGTCGTCCGTTTGACCGTGACCGGGACGGATTCGTGATCGGAGAAGGCGCCGGCGTGCTGGTGTTGGAAGAATTGAAGCACGCGCAACAACGCGGCGCCAAAATCTACGGAGAACTGGCCGGCTACGCCATGACCAGCGATGCCTTTCACATCACCGCGCCTCCGGATGACGGCGCCGGCGCCGTGGATTGTATCGAGAAGGCCATTCGTGACGCGGGGATCTCGAAAACGACGATCGGGTACGTGAACGCACACGCGACCTCGACCTTTGCGGATAAAGTTGAAACGCAGGCGATCAAGACCGTATTCGGGCACCATGCCGCCCAATTGCCGGTGAGTTCCACGAAATCCATGCTCGGCCACCTCTTGGGCGCGGCCGGCGGGGTTGAAGCCGTGGTGACCACCCTGGCGCTGTATCATGGCCTGTTGCCGCCGACGATCAACCTGGAAAATCCTGATCCCGAGTGTGATCTCGATTATATCCCCGGGCAAGCCCGTCAGGTTCCCATCGACGCCGCGCTTTCGAATGCCTTTGGTTTTGGCGGAGTGAATGCCTGTCTGGTCATCAAGTCCACACGAGGGACCCGGGACGTATAGGTGCTTTCGATGTCGACCTGATCCCACCATCAGAAAAAGAGCACAAAAGTGTCTGAGGGGGCGCATCAACGACTGCCGTATGAGTTTCGCGAACTCGCGTTATTGAAAGAGGCGTTGACGCATCGTTCCTACCTTCAAGAGAAACCCGCGTCGGAGGACAAACAGAATGAACGCCTCGAGTTTTTGGGTGACGCGGTATTGGGGTTGATCGTAAGTGAGTACGTGGCGGAAACTTTCCCCGAGTTGGATGAAGGGGATTTGTCACAAATCCGGGCCCGACTTGTGGGACGGCCCGCGCTGGCGGAGGCCGCGCGGCGCTTACGGCTCGGCGAAATGCTTCGTCTGGGCCGCGGAGAAGAACGCACCAAGGGCAGGGAGAAGGCGTCCCTGTTGGCAAACGGGTTGGAGGCCGTGATTGGGGCCGTGTATATGGATGGTGGACTGACCGCGGCCAGGACGTTTACGTTGCAGGTCTTGGATGCGCAACTCAATGCCTTGCATCAGGATGATCTCGCGGGGTTCAGAGGGGACTATAAAAGTCAATTGCAAGAATGGTGTCAACGCCACGTACACGTCCTGCCGGTGTACGTCGTGATCGAAGAATCGGGACCCGATCATCAAAAAATATTTGAGGTCACAGTGGAAATTGAACAACAATGCCGTGGGAGCGGGAAGGGGCACAGCAAGAAAGTGGCGGAACAGCAAGCGGCGAAACAGGCACTCGAACACCTTCAGGCTGCGAGCGACGCGGGCTGATACCAACGGCTTAAGCAAAACCAGTAAGGAGGATGAAGGAATGATCGGATTACGTGCAGTAAGAAAAATCATGTGGGTCATGGGAGTCGTGGCTTTCCTGGCGGGAGTCACCGGGGAACGTGTCCTGGCCGTGAATCCGCCGGCACTGCCGGTCGCGGAGGGCAAAGCGCCTCGAGCGATCATCACCACCAAATTTGGTCAAATGGAACTGGTCTTTTTCCCTGAACTGGCGCCCAAGCACGTGGAAAGCTTTTTGAATTTGGCTAAGCAAGGATTTTATAACGGGACGATCTTTCACCGGGTGATTCCCGGCTTCATGATTCAAGGCGGCGATCCCAACACCAAAGATCCAAGCAAGCGACATCTCTACGGTATGGGAGGGCCCGGCTATAACGTGCCGGCCGAGTTTAACAGGATTTCTCATGAACGGGGTATTGTGTCCGCGGCACGGTCGGCTGACCCTAATAGCGCCGGCTCCCAATTTTTTATCGTGGTAGATAAAGCTTCGTTTCTGGACGGCCAGTATACGGTATTTGGCGAAGTGGTAAGCGGCATGGGAGTGGCCGACAAAATCGTCAGCCAACCCCGGGATCCAAAGGACAATCCCCTGGAACGCATTGAAATAACCGTCGATGTCAAATAGGGCGAGCCGGCATGAGGCCTCCACGTATGTTCATCACCCTCACCCCCTGCTTTCGCAGGGGCAGGTTTAATCCTCTCCCGTCAAGGGAGAGGAAACTTTCTTTACTCCCTCTCCCTCTGGGAGAGGGTTGGGGTGAGGGGGAACGGCATGTCCCTGACTCCGAGCAGGGCCCGTCCTCGACATTTTTAATCGGGGAATGGTGCCGCTACATTTGCGGTGAGACCGGCCGGTCTTCCATGGGAGCGCTTCCCGGAAGGATGATGCGTCCGCCGGTTGTACCGAGTTTGGTCAGCTTCTCGGCCACGTCGGGGTGACGGCTTTTGAGAAATCCGATCAGCCCGCTGAGAAAGCGATTGGACCGAAGCCCGTTTCCCGAAAATTCGGAAATAAACTTCAGGCCGCGATCCAGCACCTCACTTACGAGTTGGGCGTCGGGTTTTTCTCCCTCCATGAAGGCGTCGTATTCTTTCTTGAGGGCTTGGGTAAAAGGAGGGGCCATCCCCTCGGGCACGTGGATCGGGCTGAATGATCGACGCAATGCCTGGATGGCCGCGATGACCTCTCCATCCTGCGCGTCACTCTTCGCGTGAAAGTGTTTGAACGTTACGGCTTCGAAAAAGTAAAACATCTCCGCGGCCTTGTCCCCGGATTGTTCCAGCAGGTCCTTGTAGAACGTCCGCCGTTCCTGTTCAAACTGGTCCCCGACTCGTTTTTGTTGATATTCCACGTTCGTATCCAGGTACACGCAATCGGAATGGCACTCAATACTGACGACGCGGTACGTCCCGCAGCATTGGCTGCAAATGGCGCCGCCCAACGCCGGACAGGGACGTTTGCCTTTGCGTTCGCGGCAGTAGACGCATTTGCTCACGGTTTCTCGTCTCCTTCCAACCACCCCAGCCCGTAATCGGAGAGCGTCCGCTTGCGTTTTCGTTGCGTGCCGGTATTGACCGGCTGTTCCAGGCCGTTGATCTCAGCCCCATCGGCGTACAAATACGGGACCAGGATCATATGCTTCCGTCGGTCGATTTTGACGGAAGACGGCGAGATCAAAAACTCGGCAATGACCTGCATGGACCTGTCCGGCTGGACCCGCCAGATTTTTCCCGCTGTCACGTCGGACAGGTACAGGCTGCCGAATCGATCAAAATCGAGCCCGCTTAAATTGCGAAATTTGCCGGTAAAAAACGAGTTGGAAATGACCTCAGTCATGGTGCGGTCTTCCGCAATCTCCATCACGTTCCCGTTGTCGAGGCTGGCGATCCAGAGCCGTCCCGACCTCGGGTGAACGGCCAGTCCGCGCGGCGATCCCATGTCCTCGTGTTGAAGATAGAGGGACACCTCGAAATCACGTTGAGGGTCGATCCTGTACACGGCGTTTCCGGCCGTGTCCAGGACGTAGAGTTGCCCGCTGCCGTCGGCAATCAGGTCCGTCAACGCCTCGACGTGAAACGGGTGCAGGGGAACGGTCACCGTGGGGGCTCCGGATTGCGCGTGAAATCCGCGGATCACGGTGATATCGGCTACGTAGAGAGTATCCCCGGCGATGCCCATGCCGTGAGGAGAATGCAGGATCGTATCGCCTCGGCCGCCCTGAATAAAGTGCCGGTCCAGCAGGTTGCCGTCCTGATCGAGTTTCGAGATGAACCCGTTGTTGTCGGCTGTGCCGGGTTCGCCATTGGCATTGGCGATGAAATAGCCCTCACCCGAGGGATGAGCAATAAAGGATTGGGGACTGCTCAACTGGCTGATGGGATTGGCAAAAGCCGGGAGTCCCCACGCACTCAGGAGCAGAACTACGGCGACGATGCGGAGCGGCGTCCGAAGCGAGTACGGTGGTCGAACATCCCTCATGTAGGCCCTTCGACTGCGCTTCCTTCGACCTTGCTCAGGACAGGCGTGCAACCTACACGTCAAGAGAGGGGAAGGCGGTTCCTCCCCCCTGTCCCCTGGCGGGAGAGAGCCTGCCCCGGACTTGATCCGGGGGCCTGGGTGAGGGGGATATTGGCGGGCGAAAGGGCGTCTCACATCGGCATGCTACGGCACCCTATGGGGGGTGTCAAGGAAGCGCGTGCGTCTCCTTTTCTCCTTGATTGACGGGAATTTTTCAGCCCTGTTATCGTAGCGTGACGCGTAACCAATTCCCTTCCACGTTAAGGAGGACGATGTGGCGGCTCAACTCATTGATGGGAAAAGTTTGGCACAGGAGATTCGGAACGGCATTGGCCGGGACGTGCAAGCGCTTGAAGCTCAAGCCGGCGTTCGGCCCGGTTTGGCCGTGGTGTTGGTCGGCGACGATCCGGCCTCCGCGGTCTACGTTCGGAATAAAAAGAAAGCCTGTGATACCGCCGGCCTGTACGTAACCGACCATCATCTGTCCGCGGAAACCAGCCAGGCCGAGTTGTTGACCCTCGTCGATCAGTTGAACGCGGACCCCAGGATCCACGGAATTTTGGTGCAGCTTCCTTTACCCGCGCATATTGAGGGTCAGGCCGTTCTCAATGCCATCGCCCCCGACAAGGACGTCGATGGCTTTCATCCATACAACGTCGGCCGGTTGGTCGCGGGAGAGCCCGTGTTTGTCCCCTGTACGCCCAAAGGGGTGGTCCGCATGATCGAATCCACCGGCGAGCCCATCGCCGGGAAGAAGGCCGTCGTGGTCGGACGCAGCAACATCGTGGGGAAGCCCGTGGCCATGCTGCTCCTGCATCAACATGCCACCGTGACCATGTGTCATTCCCGGACCAAGGACCTGCCCGCGGTCTGCAGGGAAGCCGATATTCTGGTGGCCGCGATCGGCAAACCGCAGTTCATCTCAAGCGACATGGTGAAAGACGGGGCTATCGTGCTCGACGTGGGCATCAATCGACTCGACGACGGCCGGTTGGTCGGTGACGTGGATTTTGAACCGGTACGTGAACGCGCCGGATGGATTTCCCCAGTGCCCGGAGGCGTGGGACCCATGACCATTGCCATGTTATTGGCAAACACGTTGGAAGGAGCCAGGCGAACGGCTCCTTGAAGAGGGGCCTGTTTTGATCCATGCCATGACGCCCCGCACGTTGCAACACACGTTGGTCCAAGGCCAGTTTGCCGTGACCGTCGAGTTGAACCCCCCGAAAGGGACGGACGTGTCGGAACTGCTCGAGACCGCCAAGTCGTTGAGCGGGCGCGTGCATGGGATCAACGTGCCTGATAACGCCGCCGCCGTGCTGCGTGCGAGTCCGGTAGCCGTGGCCCGCCTGTTGTATGAACAGGGGCATGACCCCGTGCTCCAAGTCACGTGCCGGGATCGCAACCGACTCGCCCTGCAATCGGATCTCCTGGGCGCGCACGTTCTCGGAATCCGGAACGTGCTGTGTCTGACCGGCGATAGCCCGGGCACCGGCGATCACAAGGATGCCAAGCCGGTGTTCGACCTGGATACCGTGCAACTCATGCACGCAGTGCAGGAACTCAATGAGGGACGGGACTTGGCCGGCAACGCATTGGAAGGACGGACCGCGTTCTTTATCGGTGGAGCCGCAGCCCCCGGCGCCGAACCCGCCGAACTCCTGCATAAGAAATTTGAGGCCAAGGTCAACGCCGGCGCGGAATTTTTTCAGACGCAACCCGTCTTTTCGGCGAAAGTCATCCACCCTTTCATGGAAGCCGTGCGTCCCTATTCCCGCAAGGTGTTAGCCGGGGTCCTGGTACTCCGGTCGGTAAAAATGGCAGAATACGTGAACGCGCGCGTGCCGGGCATCGACGTGCCCGACGAGATCCTGCAGGAACTGCGGAACGCCGGAGACGCACGTGTATCCGAAGCCGGGCTTGAAATTGCAGTGCGAACCATTCGAGCCGTTCGTCCGTTTTGTGACGGCGTGCATCTCATGGCTGGCCGGTTGGCGCATCGATTGCCCGAGATTATTCGAAAGGCGGAGTTGAGCTGATGACGGTTCCAGAATTTCAAAGCCAAAAGGGAAAGAAAAAACTGGTGGTCGTAACGGCCTACGATGCGCTGTTCACCCGCATCATTGAACAGGCCGGCATCGACGTCATCCTGGTCGGCGATTCGCTGGGCGTCGTAGTCCAAGGAAAACCGGACACGTTGTCGGTCACCATGGACGACATGGTGTACCACACCCGGCTGGTGGCGCAAAGCCGGCGGCAGGCTCTGGTCATTGCCGACATGCCGTTCATGAGTTATCAGGCCAGCGAGGAGGAGGCCATTCACAATGCGGGTCGCTTGATCCAGGCGGGAGCCGCAGCCGTGAAAGTGGAAGGGGGAGGCGCTATGGTGGATCGGGTCCGCGCCTTGACCACCGTGGGTATTCCGGTGATGGGTCATCTCGGCATGACGCCGCAATCCGTGAACCGCTTCGGCGGCTACAAAGTGCAGGGAAGAGAAGCCACCCAGGCCGACGCGTTGCTCAACGATGCCAAGGCACTGGAGGCGGCCGGGGCATTTGCCCTGGTTCTGGAGGCGATGCCCGCGACCCTGGCGCAATCCATGACTCAAGCGGTTTCGATCCCCACCATCGGAATCGGGGCAGGCCCCCATTGCGACGGCCAGGTGTTGGTTCTGTATGACCTGCTCGGCCTGTTCGACGAATTCGTGCCGAAATTCGTCAAGCCCTACGCCCACCTCAAAGCCGACGCCCTCCAAGCCCTGCGTCGCTTCAAGGAAGAGGTGGAGTGCCAGAAATTCCCCACCGACCAGGAAAGCTATCAGTAGACGGTCTTGGATGCATCCACGTGTCCAGTCGTGAGCCTTGCGAAGGGAGTCCGTGAGCGCGAACGAGGCGCATCCGGATGCTTGCCCTTGGAGAGGAAGTATTTTAGAATGTTAGAAGCGCAAAGGAAGGAACGATGGCAGAAGAATTGCAAATGTTTCCCAACGCCATTTATGCGACTTACCTGACTGGCAAAGCGGGCACGACGGGAGCGCTGCTCGTCTTCCGGGACGGTGTCATTGCCGGCAGCGATGAAGGAGAGAGAAGCCCGTTTTCTTAACCTACTCGCTACGATTGCTACTGATCTCAAGTACAAGTTCGATAAGAAAGATCTTGAACGCCTTTCTTATACCCCACAAGGATGGCATAACGATGAAGTGGTACAGCGTGGGAACATGTTACTGCTTTCACAGTTGTTGAGAGGTGAAAGTTTCTTGCGTGTCAAGAGCGAGAGTCCCCAAGAGCACGATCGATTTCCTCCTCCTCCAGAATAAAAGAATAAAACCATTGACTTCGTTCTCCTCTCTGCCAATCATGCTGGTTCGGCGTGCTGCATTCCGGTACGCCCGTCAATCCTGTCGATTGCGCCCAGTGCATTGTCGGGTTACGCCTTGGGCTAACCCGACCTACAGGAGGCTGCGACGGCCAGGTGTTGGTCCTGTATGACCTGCTTCCAGAAGTGCCTTTCTCTT